>JAGUQW010000002.1 GCA_030154445.1 Spirochaetota bacterium
ATACTCTTTAGGGGGGAAAGTAGGTACTACCAGATTTTTATTTTTTTTATTTATTTGATATGTGAATATTGGAATATATAAAAAAAATAAAAATTTATAACTTATATGATATGAAAAACCACCTGTATAAGGTGGTTTTTTGTTCTTTAAATAATATTGTGATTTACAAAAATTTACTATATAATATACTTTGAAAGTATTGAGTTTTATGTTATATATGTCTTTATCTGTAACATAAAAGGAGGGGATAAATGATAGCTAAAAAAAACAATTCTTTTTTAGCAAAAATTGAATTAGTGGGAAATAAATTACCAGATATTTCTATGCTTTTTTTATATGCTTTAATTTTTATTTGGGGATTGAGTTTTGTACTGTCTTTTGTTAATTTTGATTATTTTCATCCTACAACAAAAGAACAAATTATAATAATTAATATGCTTGCGCCCAAAGAGTTATTATTATTATTAACTAATATGGTAAAAAATTATGCTCTTTTTCCACCTTTGGCAATGACAGTTATAGTTACAATTGGAGTAGGAATAGCTGAAGGTAGTGGATTTTTAACAACGGCTGTAAAGAAAGGTATGTGTATTACTTCTAAAAAATGGATAACACCTACTGTTGCTTTTGTTTCTATATTAAGTAATCTTATTTCTGATTCTGCATATGTTATTTTAATGCCTTTAGCTTCGTTAATTTTTTATTTAGCTGGAAAACATCCTTTAGCAGGAATTGCAACAAGTTTTGCAGCTTTAGCAGGGGGTTTTTCAGCGAGCTATATCCCATCACCAATGGATCCTATTATGCAAGGATTTACTCAAAGTGCTGTTAATTTATTAGATAAATCTTATACAATAAATGTGTTATGTAATTATTTTTTTAGTGTTACTTCTACATTTGCTGTAATTGGTGTTGTTTGGTTTATTACAGATAAAATTGTAGAGCCTAAATTATTTGCTACTATGCCTATTGAGTTAAGTAAAGAAGATCAAATAGAGTTAGAATCACATAATATTATTTCAGATCTTGAGACCAAAGCTTTTAAAATAACAATAATAGTAATAGGTATTTTAGCTACTTTATTGTTCTTTGCTTTGTTTCCAGAAAATTCTATTTTTAGAGCAGTAGATGGGAGTTTAACTTCTAGTAAAGCTCCTATTATGCAAAGTATCGTACCTATTATCTTTTTGTTTTTTGCTATTCCTGGATTGGTTTTTGGTAGTATTATGGGAATTTTTAAAACATCCAAAGATGTTTCCAAATCAATGGTTAAAACAATAATGACTTTATCTGGATTTTTTGTATTTTCATTCTTTTGTTCTCAGTTCTTGTATGTTTTTGGAAAATCTAATATAGGGACGCTAATTGCTATTTCTGGTGCAGAATTATTAAAATCTTTAAATATGCCTCCTCAAATAACTATTGTTGGACTTATTTCTTTAACATCTATATTAAATTTGATTATTACTTCAGCCTCTTCAAAATGGGCAATTTTAGCACCTATATTTGTACCTATGTTGATGGGGGTTAATATTGCTCCCGAATTAACACAAGCTGCTTTTCGTCTTAGTGATGCTGCTGTAAATGTATCTACCCCTATGTTTGCGTTTTATCCTTTGATTATTTCTTATTGTCAGAAATATTGTAAGCAAACAGGGGTGGGCACACTGTGTTCTATGATGATTCCTTATACAATAGGACTTCTTATTGTATTAACATCAATGTTGTTTCTTTTTTGGGGCTTAGGAATACCTCTAGGTATAGATAGCAATTATATTTATGTGCCTAAATAGGAGTAATATATGAATAAGAAATATACAGATTTATTACAAAGTAATTTTTTTAGATATCTTAGTATTTCTAGTCAATCATTAGCATCTAATACAACACTTCCTAGTAGTGAAGGACAAAGAAAATTAGCTGAATTATTAGTAAAAGAATTAAAAAACTTAGGATTGAGTGATATTTGTATCGATGAATACGCTATTGTTACAGCTGTTTTGAAAGGGGATAAATCTCAAGTTCCTAAAATAGGATATATAGCACATTTAGATACGGTAGATGTGAATTTGAGTCCAGATATCTCCCCTCAAATTATTAATTTCAAAGGGGAAGCTTTGGTTTTAAATAAAGAAAAAAATATTATTTTAGATCCTAAAAATCATCCAGAATTAAATAAATATAAAAATGAAAATATTATTTTTAGTGATGGCACTAGTGTCTTAGGTGCTGATAACAAAGCCGCTATTTCAGTTATTATGACTAGTTTATATTATCTTATTGATAACAAAATTTCTCATGGTGATCTATATGTTGCATTTGTTCCTGATGAAGAAATAGGTCTACGTGGTGCGAAAAAATTAGATTTGTCTCGTTTTCCTGTAGATTTTGCTTATACTATTGATTGTTGTGAAATAGGTGAAGTGGTTTTTGAGAATTTTAATGCAGGATCTGTAAATATTCAAATACAAGGTATTGCTGCACATCCTATGTCTGCAAAAGGTGTATTAATAAATCCTTTATTAATAGCAGTAGATATTATTAACAAATTTGATAGAAACGAGACACCTGAATGTACAGAAAATAAAGAAGGATATATTTGGCAAACAGACTTGGTGTCTAATGCAACTAATGCAACTCTTAATATGGCAATTAGAGATTTTGATAAAACATCTTTTGAACAGAAAAAATTATATATCCAGTCTGTTATAGAAAAAACAAAAAAAAAATATCCTAAAGCTATTATAGAATATACAATTTCTGATGTATATAGTAATATCGCTGATAGTTTAACAGAGGATAAAAGGTCGCTTGATGTTATTTTTGATTGTATGAAAGAGTTATCTATTCCTATCAATGTGCTACCAATGAGAGGTGGAACGGATGGAGCAGTATTATCTGCTAAAAACATTCCTACTCCTAATTATTTTACAGGAGCGCATAATTTTCATTCTAATTTTGAATTTTTGCCAATCACTTCTTTTGAGAAATCATTAGCATTAACAATTGCTATTATTCAAAAAGTATCTACTTTATAATCAACTCTAAATAAATTATTTAAATATGAATATTGACTATTTATTTATTATGACTATATTTATTAATAGAAGGAGTTGTTAATGAATTTAATCAAATATAGTTTATTGGTAATTTTATTTTTGTCTTTATCGTCTAAAAATGTGTTTGCATACGATACTCACCATGCTCCCAAAATATATGGAGTCCTTGGCACAGGTACAGTTTTATTTACTGGTGGGATAGGTTTTTCTTATACAGCTGAAATTACAGTTAATCCTGAAGATAAAATTTTTCAAGCTGTTACTACAGATATGCAATTTTTAGGAATTTTAGAACCGTCTGCTTTTGAATATAATGTGTTAAGTACTTATGGAGTGGGTTATAAATTTGAAAAAGGTCACAAATTAATAATTGATGTATTCGGAATAGGATTAAATTTGCGATCTAGTCCCTATATTACTGATACAGGTCAAAATATTTCTTATATTCCTCCTGCAGGATTTGTTTTTAATTTTCCAGGATTTCAATTTATTCATAAAAATAATTTTTATGCTGCATGGAGAAACAATTTTACTATCGGCGATTTTATGGAATTTAAATCTTATTTTGCCATAGGTTTTGATTTTAGCAAAATATTTGAATAATTGTATTGAATCTTATCACAAATTGTGCTATAATTACATACAATTAAAACAAGGGGTTTATATGTTAAACATCACTTTTGCAGGCGGTCCTTTGACTGTACCTGGAACACAATTACAAGTAGGGGATAAAGCACCCAATTTTAGTGTTACAAAAAATGATTTGTCATCTATTTCATTAAGTGATCTTAGTGGTGTAAAATTACTTTCTATAGCACCATCTTTAGATACAGGGGTTTGTCAAATACAAACAAAAAAATTTAATAAAGAAGTTACTTCATTAAATGGAGTAAGTTTGATGACTATTTCTTTGGATTTACCATTTGCTCAAGCTAGATGGTGTGGTACAGAAGGATTAGAAAACTCTCTAACAGTATCTGATTATCAAAATAGAGATTTTGGTACTAAATATGCTCTTTTAATTGAAGAATTGAAATTATTAACTAGAGCTGTATTAGTTTTAGACAAAGATAACAATGTTAAATATGTTGAATATTTAAAAGAAATTACAGATGAACCAAATTATGCTGCTGCCGTAGCTGCTGTTAAATCATTAATCTAAAATAATAAAAGACTAAAAAAAGACTAAAAAAAGACATTGTATTATACAATGTCTTTTTTTTATTAATATATAGTTTGTTATTATTAATATCTAAAAGAATAATCAATACCAAGAAAAATAAACGGTGTAGTACCAATAGTATGAACATCATCAATAAAAGTTGACCCTACCCGACCATTTATTTTGATTAATACACCCCAATACATATTAGGTAACATATGATATTTTAGATTTATATCAATAACACTAAAATCAGGACCTAGAATATCATTAAATGTGATTGTATACAGTGATCTTAATGTCCATTGAACAGAGAAGGATAGTTGTTTTAAAAGTACATTTCCGAGTGTGAATGATGCTGAAATCCAAAGATCTTCTTGTGAAAAATCTCCATAAAATTCTAATTGGAATAAGATAGCCTTTTCTACATTTTCAAATCCTATAGAACTTGTAAAATAAGTAAGATTAGGAGAAATTGTCATCAATTTGTTTTCTCGAAGGATACCGTCTTGATTTATATAAGGTCTATCAAGATAATAAAATATATTTACCCAACGAGGTTGCCAGTAATTGGATGCCTTAGATATTTCAAATTTAATGGGTAGTTTTTCAAGGAAAGTCATAATCAAACCACCTGAAATTCCACTTCCTGTCTTGATAGTAAAGAGATCTGTTTTAGCTCCAATAATTTGGGTATAATCTCCATATATCATCATTTTGAATATATTATTTTTACTAGTATATAGAGGAATATCGATTCCTATTTCAAACATAGAAAATACAGGCGAATTTTTGTTAGGTGAAAATTCATACAGTGCAGAAGAGTATCCTTGAAAAGGATCTAAGTCCATTCCATAAATAGCATAAATTTTGAGATCTTTATAAGTTTGAAGTTTAGGATTTTTTAATCCTTGTAAAGGTTTTATAAAAATTTCTGCAGACATAAGATCAGGTTGTGCTATATTAGCTATTAAATAACTAATACCGAAATAAGAAATATCTAAACTAAATTTTAAGGTTTTGAAGGGTTCATAAGGAGCATAGAGATTAGGATTGTAATCATAAAAAAATCGCCCATGACCTTGAAATAGCTGCTCACCTTTGTAAATAGATGCTTGAATATGTCTGAAAATATGATTGGTTTTGGAGTAATATAGATCAACTTCTACTTTGGATATTAGTGCTGGGGTTGATGTCCACATTCTTGAAATAAAAGCACTATTCCAATCAAAACGAAGTGGTATTTCATATGCTATAAAAAAATATCCTATTTTCATGTAGGGAGATAAATAAATATCTGTATAAGGTAGTTTATCAAATTGTCCGTATTGAGCAGCAAAGGTAAGCCCAATATTAAATATAGACGAAGGACCAATAACAGCATTAGTTTGACTTAGCAAACTTTCTCTATCTCGAGATGGTGGTAACACAACTGTTGGTGTTAATGTTCGTGGCATATATAATTGAGCATCTGGATTAAGGTTTTGCTCAGTTGGTGGTTTATATCCATCTCCAGATTCAATAATAGACTGACCAATAATTGGAGATATAGGAGCATCTTGAGCGTATATATTAGATAGGGATAAGTAAAATAATGAGTATATAAGATAAAAAATAAGTTTGTTGTTCAATATATATTCCTTAATTATTGTTATATTATTATATAGTAAATTCTAATTAAATTCAAATTTGTAAAAGATTTTATCTTGTTATTAAATCTTGATTTTTTATAGAAATTAAAGTAATATAATAGAGATAATATCTTTAATAAAAGGAAAAAATATGATAAATACTTCTAGTCAAAAACAAACTTTTTTAATTATTGGATTAGGTGTTTTTGGATTTCAAATAGTTCAAAATCTAGCACAGTCTGAATCTGAAGTGATAGCAGTTGATAGTGATTTGGCTATGATTCAAAAAATGAAAGAACTTCCTGTTTTCCCTTTTCAATTAGATTCAACAGTTGAAGAAGCTTGGAAGGAACTTGATATTGCTTCTGTAGATTGTGTTATTGTTTGTATTGGTGAAAATATGATGACCAGTGTATTAACGACATTATTAATGAAAAAATTTAAAATTCCTAGAATTATTGCTCGTGCTAATAGTGCAGAACATGCTCAAATTTTGGAATTGATTAATGTTTCAGAAATCATTAGACCAGAAATTGAAAGTGCTGCAAAATTAGTTGGAACTTTAGTTGGTGGGTCTGGATTTGTATTATCTTATGAGCGAATTTGGAAAGATCATGCAATAATTGAAGTGCAAGTCAACAAACAGATTGCTGGTAAAACTTTAGTTAATTTGGATTTACGAAATAAATATAAAGTTAATGTGATAGCGGTTAAACATCCTATTGTTAGAGTAAATGGTGAGTTTCAAAATAGTCATGAATATGAAATTGATGAAGTTCCTAACCCTCATGTGGAATTAGTAGTAGGTGATATTTTAATCATTCTAGGTAAATTATCAGATATTAAAGGCTTACAAGAATCTCCAATAGGCAGAATGCGATAATATGATATCAGAAAATAATAATCTTAATTCAGAGTCTCAAATTATAGACGAGTTGCAAATACTGTTCAAATCTAGCAAAGGACGATTGGGTATAGGTGATGACGCAGCCGTGATAGAGCATAACCAACTTATTTCAACTGATGCTATGGTTGAAGGGGTTCATTTTATCCGAGGTAAAGCAACTTGGGGAGAAGTTGCTTACAAACTATTTGCTTCTAATGCTAGTGATATAGCGGCTATGGGTGGTTATGTTACGGGATATACGCTTACTTTATCCCTACCTGAATATTGGACAAATACAGACTTAAAAGATTTTATAGCAGGAATTAGACTATTTTTAACAGATCATCCAGCAGATTTATTAGGTGGTGATACGGTTAGATCTAAAGAATTTTTTGCTTCTGTAACTGTTTTTGGTCGTACTAGTGGTAGGCCTTGGTTGAGAGCTAATGCAAAAGAAGGTGACTTTATTTATTGTACAGGAACTCTTGGTGATTCCAAACTTTGGTTGAATAGAGAACTAGGCAAAGCTAGTTTACCTCTGCAAGATCCTGAATATTTTAGAAATAGACATTACAAACCATTCCCTAGAAATAATCTTGTACCATTTTTAAAAAAATTTAATATAACATCAGCAATGGATATTAGTGATGGTCTTATTGAAGATCTTCAAAAATTATGTAAAGCATCAAGTACTAATTTTTATATTGATGGGGATTCTATACCTATTAGTGAACAACAAGTTGGAATAGCAAATTTATTAGAACACAAAATTTACTATCAACGAGAAGCTTTGATTGGTGGAGAAGATTATGAATTATTATTTACTAGTCCAGAATCTATTGATGAGACATCTCTAATGAATAATACTGTTCGAATTACTAGAATTGGTCGGTTGTTATCAGCCAAAGATCATTCTTTTATTTTGCATGCAGGTCAGAGACTAAAACCAGATCAATTCAAAGGATTTCAACATTAATGGATAAGCTTTTAGTATTACAACAAGCACTCAATCGTGTTAATGATAGTTATTTTAATTATGAAAAATTACCTATAATAAAGCTTTCTAAAGGTCAAGATAAATCCAAAAGACGAGCAATCATATTTGGTACTTATCATGCTAAAAAAGATGAAATAAAAATTCATCCTGTATTATTACAAGAACAGGTACAAAGCTTTGTTTTGGATTTTGTTATTTATCATGAAATGCTTCATTATCAAGATAGAGATATACTGCTTACTCGTAAAAAAGGTGAGAAGGTACATACAAGAGAGTTCAGAAAAAGAGAGCAAAATTATCTTCATTATGAGGAATCTCAAAAAATATTAAAAAAAATTTTATATGGAAATGATATGAAAGAAGAGTCTACACAAAATTTACGATCTAATAAGGAAAATACCTCAAATAATAATACTAAAAAAAATACGAGAACTATTTTAAAAGGTGAAGCGCTAGAAAGTGCATTAGCAGATTCTTTACAACGATTAGATCATATATTAATAAAATATAATATGAAAGAAGATAAAATCAAAGGAGCTAAGCGTGGTACCAAAAAGAAAAATGATGAAAGCCAATTGGCTAGTAATGAGTAGTGGATTATTGATTATTCTCTTAGGCTATGTTTTAGTAGCACCTATTACTAGAGATTATGAAACGCCAAAAGCTTTTTTTGCAATTTTAATATTAAATTTAGGATTGCTAGTAGTTATTTTAGGGCTTTCAGTTCCTTTTGATGCTCTTTTCAACAAATTTTCTAAAGAGGTAAAATAAATGAGTCATCATTCTACTAAAAATAATATTAAAAATATTTTAGCAGAAACTCTGTCTTCTCTTGGAATAATAAATGATTGTATTGTAATAGAATATCCTGAAAATCAAGACCATGGACATTATTCGTCCCCTATAGCAATGTCATTAGCTAGAGATCTCAAAAAAAATCCTCGTGTAATTGCAGAAGAGATTCACACTCTTATCAAAGACAATAAGATGTTTGATAAAGTAGAAATTGCTGGAGCTGGATTTTTGAATTTTTTTCTTAGTGAATCATACTTGCAATCAAAATTAAGCCAAATTTTAACAGATTCTTGTTTTGGGAAAAATAAAAGCTTAGCTAATCAGAATATCTTATTAGAATATATTAGTGCAAATCCAACAGGACCTTTACATATTGGTCATGGACGATGGGCAGCAGTCGGGGATAGTTTATCTAGGCTTTTGAAATTTTCTGGAGCAATGGTTTTTCGTGAATTTTATGTCAATGATGCTGGTGTACAAATAGCTCATTTAAGAGCCAGTGTTGAAGCTTTACAGCAAGGTAAAGAAGTTCCTGAAGATGGCTATAGAGGATCTTATGTGCAAGCATTAGCTGAAGAAGTAAGTAAAACAGGAATAGCTCCAGAAATACTAATGCAAGATTCTCAACGACAAACTTTAATAGCTTTTCGTACAGAATTTGATCAATGGTTTTCTGAAAAAAGTCTGCATATAGATAATACAATGGCAACTACATTTACTGAATTAGAACAAAAAAAATCTACCTATCTTCAAGATGGTGCTTTATGGTTTAAATCTACAGAATATAGTAAAGATGATAAAGATAGAGTTATCGTTAAAAGTGATGGAGATTTTACCTATTTTGCATCAGATATAGCTTATCATCGTAACAAAATTCAAAGAGGATTTCCTATATTGATTAATATTTTAGGCTTTGATCATCATGGCTATGTAGAACGAATTAAAGCAGCTGTAAAAGTACTAGGAGGAGATTTAACTGTTTTGTTAGGGCAAATGGTTAATCTTTTCCGTAATAATGAACCTGTGCGTATGAGTAAAAGAACAGGTGATATGATCACTCTAGATGAAGTAATTGAGGAAATTGGTACAGATGCTACACGATATCTTTTGTTAAGAAGACCTATGAATTCTACAGTAGATTTTGATTTAGAAATTGCAAAAACATCCTCTAATGATAATCCTGTTTTTTATATTCAGTACGCTCATGCGCGAATTGCTTCTATCCTACGAAATACTACTAAAAAAGCAGAATTCATTTCTTTTGCTCATCACGATGAAAAATCATTACTATTAGAAATTATAAAATTTGAAGATTTGATTCTCGATCTTGCTCAAACTTATGAATTAAATAAAATTCCTAATTATCTGGAAGGACTTGCGGGAATATTTCATCGTTTTTATAGAAATTGTCGTATTATTGATGATACTCAAGAATCTTCACGCTTGGCTATTTGTCAAGCTACCAAGAATATTATTAGACAAGGTTTAGAATTATTAGGTGTTTCAGCTCCTGAAAAAATGAAGGGTGTACCGAGTAATGAGGCTTGATAAATGGTTAAAAGTAGTATTAATATACAAACAACGAAGTAAAGCTACAGAAGCTATTGATAGTAATAAAATTCGAGTGAATGGAGACATTGCTAAAGCTGCCAAAATATTGAAAATTGGTGATCTTATAACTATCTCAAGAGAGCTAGGACATTATCAATATACGGTGCTTAAATTAGCTGAAAAAAACATCTCAAGAGAACAAGCTAAAGAAATGTATGATCTTGTAACCCCAGAAGATACTGGTACAGAAGATGAAAAAATGATCAAAAAAGTAGAGCGTGTTCAAAAACAAGAAAATCGAAAAGATTGGAATAAAATGCATGATGATAAAAAAAAGCAACGGAAATTACGATCTTACAAATATAGATCCGATATAGAATAATTATAATATAAACAAAAATCTTAGAGTTTAATCTAAGATTTTTTTGTTTATATTATTTGAATTTCTTTGAATGAAGAAAATTCAAAAACGGTATGTATCTATATAATGAATTTATAATTATTTGATTGTTGGTTATTATATGAGTATTATAAATTATATAATTATTTAAAAGGAGTTTTTGATGAGAAGATATACACGATATTTACCACTAGTAATTTATGCGCTCTTATTGGGGTGCCAGAAAAATAATTTGAATTCTGATGGAAATCTGAGAGAGTTAGTTACCTATACTTATCCTTATGTAGCGATATTTAATACTCTAAATAATTTGGTTGAAAAACCTCAAAATGGTAGTGTAGGAACTGATGGATGGAATAAGTTACTTATTCCTACTGGTTTAACAGATCATTTTATGACTGCTATTCCTAGACCTAATAATGATAGTTTATATCTTATGGCATCTTTAGACCTTAGACAAGAACCTGTGGTGGTTGTTTATCCTAAGTTTGATTCAGATTATATAGTTTTAGAGGTTTCATCATTAGACCACTCTATAGATGTTCCTTTATCCAGTACTAAAGGTGATTTTACAAATATGACCAAAGTATTATATTATAGTGATCAAACAGCACAATTCAAAGATTTTGATGCTACTAAGTATGACAAAGTTGTTAAATTAAATGGAGATTTAGGAATTTCTTTTTTAAGAATTATGCCTCATTTCTCTGATACCAAAAGATATGAAAACAATATTAAGTTAATAAAACAAACTACAATCAAAACTTATACAGAGTATAATAATTTACCAAGATTATCTCAAATTCCATTGAATGTTCCTGCTTTTGGCTCTGATATAAAAGTATATAGTAATAACTTGTTAGAAGTAATGCAATTTATTGTGAATCATTTGTCTTTCACCAAAAATATTCCTATTGATAAAAAAATGCTTTCTATCTTAGCAAAATATGGTGTTAGTCCAAATAATACCAACACTTCTGAATTTGCAATATTAGATACAGAAAAATTAGTTACTATTATGAAAGATCTAAAAATAGAACAATATGAGCGTTATGAAAATTTTACTATAGATGATATCCACAAAATATTTCTTCCTAATGAAATTTCTCAAATAGACAATTTATTGTTAGCAACAACGGTAGGACCTCTAGGATTGCCTTCTACAGAAGCTATTTATCCAGATATTCTTACAGAAGATGGGGCGCCATTAAATGCATTGTATGATTATAAAATTTCTATGACAAAGGATAATTTACCTCCTGCTAATGCATTTTGGTCATTTACATTATATGATACAGAGAAAGGATTGTTTTTACCAAATGATTATAAAAAATATAGTGTTGGTCAAAATGGTGGTATGAAATTAAATGAAGATGGTGGTATTGATATTTATATTTCTGAAATCAAACCAGAAGGTGTTGCTCCAGAAAACTGGCTTCCTGTCAATAGGATAGATCAACTATTAGATATAATATTAAGAATGTATCAACCTGATTTAGAAACATACAAAACTTGGAAAGCGCCACTTATTCAAAAAATATCTTAGGATATTTGATTTTAATAGGAATATAAAATTTTAAATAAAAAAACCTAAGCTCTAACTTAGGGTTTTTTATTTTGTCTATAATAAGGTAGTGTTTATTTGAGAGCTTTCAAAGGCTCACCTTTAAAGTTGATACCTGTGGGTTTAAGAGCGTTTTCAATAGCTGCTAGAAAACCTTTACTAGTGAGAGATGCGCCACTAATAATATCAATATTGATATTATTAGTGGCTAGGATAGTTTTTGTCATCCTTGGATAAACAAACACTTTATCTTCTTTAGATTCTGTAACCTTAATTGCAGAGATAACACTATCAACAAGAGTTACTTGTACAGTGATTTTACCTCTTTTTCCTGTTGATGATCCTGTATAATCACCATTATTACTAAAAGATTGTAAGGGCACTACTAAACAGCAGATTAATAAAATAGATTTGAAATTCATTAAAGACTCCTTATGCTACAATCTAAGATATTATAACATAATAATCTCTTAGGTGCAAATATAATATATAAACTACCTATATATATATTTATTATTGACAAAAAAAATATATCTTATATAATTAATATATATATTAATATACAGAGGTTTACATGTTTACATATTTACAAAAAATAGGAAGAGCTTTAATGGTTCCTGTATCGGTTTTACCAGCTGCTGCTGTACTAATGGGTATTGGCTATTGGATAGATCCTGTAGGTTGGGGTAGTGGTAATGTATTTGCTGCCTTTTTAATTAAATCAGGATCAGCT
Organism: Spirochaetota bacterium; assembly: GCA_030154445.1. Taxonomy (NCBI): domain Bacteria; kingdom Pseudomonadati; phylum Spirochaetota; species Spirochaetota bacterium. Next base: position 12,779 of record JAGUQW010000002.1, read on the forward strand.
CTTATTGATAATATGGGTATTTTATTTGCTATTGGAGTTGCTTTTGGTTTGTCAAAAGAACAAGATGGTCCTTCAGCATTATCTGGAATTGTTGCATGGTTAATTATTACGACTTTATTATCACCTAGTTCTGTTGTTCAATTACAAGGAATACCTATTGAGCAAGTATCACTAGCATTTAGCAAAATTAACAATCAATTTATTGGTATTCTTTGTGGTGTGATCGCTGCAGAAACTTATAATAAATTTTATAAAACAGAACTACCTGCCGTATTAGCATTTTTTTCAGGTAAAAGATTGGTACCAATAGTAACAGCTTGTATAATGTTAGCTGTATCATTTTTATTTCTATATATTTGGCCTATAGTTTTTGAAGCTTTAGTAGCTTTTGGGATTGTCATTTCTAAATTAGGTGCTATTGGGGCAGGATTGTTCGGATTTTTAAATAGAATGTTAATCCCTGTTGGATTACACCATGCTTTAAATGCAGTTTTTTGGTTTGATGTTGCTGGTATTAATGATATTGGTAATTTTTGGAGTGGAGCAGGGATTAAAGGTGTAACAGGAATGTATCAAGCTGGATTTTTTCCTATTATGATGTTTGGATTGTTGGGAGCTATTTGTGCTTTTATTCAAACAGCAAAACCTGAAAATAAAAATAAAATAAGTTCTATTATGATAGCATCAGGATTTGCTAGTTTTTTTACAGGTGTTACAGAACCTATTGAATTTGCATTCATGTTTTTAGCCCCAGGACTGTATTTAATCCATGCATTATTAACAGGATTATCTCTTTTTATTGCATCATCTCTACAAATAACAGCTGGATTTGGATTTTCAGCAGGATTAATTGATTTTATTCTTTCTTCAAGACTTCCTATGGCGAACAAACCTTGGTTATTACTTGTTCAAGGATTTTTATTTTTTATTGTTTATTATATAATTTTTTATTTTGCTATTATAACATTTAATCTCAAAACTCCAGGTAGAGAAGATGCTATGATAGAAGAAAATGATGATAATAATAAAACAACAACAAAGCACAGTGAAGTTGCTGAAATTTTGTTAATTGCTCTTGGTGGTAGTTCTAATATTATTGCTATTGATAATTGTGCAACTAGACTTCGTCTTGAAGTTGTAGATTCAAGTGTTATTAATGATATACAAATTAAATCAGTATCTATTGGACTATTAAAAGGGTCTCAAACTTCTGCTCAAATCATTATAGGACCAAAAGTTCAGTTTGTTGCAGATGAGTTAAAAAATCTTGTTAAATTAAATATGGAGTAGTTGTTATGCGTTATTTTTTAGTATTGATATTTTTATTTATTACGAGTTCTTGTTCGAAGACAAAAAATATATCTTTTTTTACAGAAGAATATTATCAAAATCAAGTTAAAATCACAGAATTAGTTCAACAGGGAATGTATTATTATTGGAATGGTGGTGATTATAAGAATGCAGAAAAAGAATTCTTCAAAGGAATTACTTTAAAGGGTAATTTAGATGTTGTAGAAAGATTTTTTCAAGAAGCTGTTACATTGAACAATTATCGATTAGATCTTCAGCATAGTTTAGCTTCTACTTATATTATTCAAGGTAAATTAGCAAAAGCATTTGATACCTATAACACTATTCTAAGTATAAATCCGCGAGATATTAATACTCAAATTCTTTATGCCGGGTATTCAAAGGTAAAAAAAGATCAGAATACTTATAATGAATATATTACTAAAGCACAACAAATCAATCCTGAAAAAACAGAATATTATTTACAAGCTTTTGATAGAATTGATATAATCAATAAAACTATATTTAATGTAAGTTCAGAAAAAAAATATAAAGATAACGAACATATCATTATTATTTTAGGCTATGCATTAGCAGAAAATGGAACGATGCAAGAAACATTGTACAAGCGTTTAGAAAAAGCTTTGGAATTGCACAAAATTTATCCAAATTCTAAAATAATTGTCTCTGGAGCTGTTCCAAAAGAAGGATATACAGAAGCTGGCTTGATGAAAGAATGGCTTGTAAAAAAAGGTGTTCCTGTACAAAATGTTTTTGTGGAAGATAGGGCTAAAGATACCATAGGAAATGCATTTTTCTCTGTAGATATCATCAAAGCACAAAAAAATAAACCAAAATATGGGACGATTATTTCTAGTGCTTCTCATATGAGAAGAGCTTTGAATATCTTTACAGAAATGGGAGTAGTGAAAAATATTGATATAGAGTGGGATAATTTGGTTTATTTAGATTATCCTAACATGACAGAGGCTCAAAAAATTTCTGATAATGAAAAAATAGTTATTTATAGAGATTTTTTTAGAGCCTCAGGTATTTGGGCATATCCAGGATTACAACAATAATAACAGAATAACAAAAAAAAACACCACTATTAGTGGTGTTTTTTTTTGAATATATTATTTCATTGCATTTTTCATAGCGTCTGCTAAAAATTCAACATCAGATCCTATAATAATTTGTACAGAATCGTGTAGTTTCATAATACCTTTAGCACCAAGTTTTTTGATAATTGCTTCATCAATAATATCAGTATTATTTAGTTTGATACGAAGTCTTGTAACACAATTTGTTAATTCTGTGAAATTATCTTTTCCGCCAAGTGCTTCAATGTATAAAGGTGCTACTTGAGTATAAGAATCAAGATCTTTTTTGGAAGAGATAGGAGAAGGTGACATTTCTTCAGGATTTCGTCCAGGAGTATTAAGATTTAGCATTTTAATAAGAGTATAAAAGACAAATAAATAGACTACAAAAAATCCTATTCCTAAAATAGGAATGAGCCATCCATTAGTGAAATATTTCCAAGATAACATGAGATCAATAATACCACCAGAGAAAGTAAATCCCGCTTTTAATCCAAGAATATTTGCAAGAGCAAAACTTGTTCCCATTAATATAGCGTGAATAAAATATAATAATGGTGCAACAAATAAAAATAAAAATTCAATAGGTTCTGTTACACCAGTTAATAATGAAGTCAATGCTACACTAAGGAATAACCCAGAAACAGCAGTACGACGCTCTTTTGGTACGGCTAGGTACATAGCAAGTGCCGCTGCTGGTAGTCCAAAAATCATTATAGGATAGAATCCAGCCATAAAGATTCCAGCACTAGGATCTCCAGCAAAGAAACGATGTAAGTCTCCAACTACTTGTGAACCATCAGTACTTGTATAAGTACCAAGAGCGAAGTAAGCATATTTTTCAATAATATGTTGCAAACCAAAAGGAATTAATAATCTATTGAAAACACCATAAAAAAACAATCCAATAGCACCTGCTCCTGTAATCCAGTTAGCAAGATTTTCAATTCCAGCACTAACTGTTGGCCAGATATTTCCAAGACCGATAGCGATTATTAAAGAAATTAGACCAGCCATAATAGGAACAAATCTTTTTCCACCAAAGAAGGCTAAAAATACAGGTAATTGAGTTTTGTAAAAATGATTATATGTATAACCACCAATAAAACCAGCAATAACACCACCAAAAATTAAGAGATTGTTATCAGGATTGATAACTTTAGTTACTGCTGTAAGAATCAAATAAGCGAGAGCACCTGCTAAGCCCGCAGCAATATCTCTATCTTTTGCTAGTCCTCCTGCAATGCCAATAGCAAATAATAAAGCTAGATTAGCAAAAATAGCAAGACCTGCTTCTGAGATAATAGGATTGTTTAATAAGTCTGCTTGTCCAAGTCTTAATAAAAGACCTGCAATAGGTAAAACCGCAATAGGTAACACTAAAGCTTGCCCTATTTTTTGAAGTTCAGATAATAAACTTCCAAAAAAATTATTCTTTTTCATATTGATTTCCTATTGTGTATTAGTTGCTTTTCAAAACAACCATTTGATCCCAAGATTCGAGATATAAGCGAGAAACAGATGGATTATCATTACTTGGTCTTTTGTCTAATGTATAGGCTGTTAGAGTATTACCATTAAATTTTAATAGTAGATATACAGAATATCCAATTTGTATATCAAGATCAGGATCAAAAGTACCTGATAAATCACGCTCTAAAATATTTTTCTCACTTTTTCTTGTCCAACTTGTGTTTTTAAATGGTCTCCATTTATTTGCTAAGCCCATACTATCTGCAACATAATTCTTAGATATCCATGTAGCACCTTCTTGAACTCTAACTCTATATGTTGTATAACCTTTTAATTCATCAGCTGTTAAGAGTTTGTCACTAGTATTAAAAGTTGGAGCTAAATAAATAGATTCTGTATTTACTTCAAGATCTGCTTCTGCTCTACAGATACGAACGATTTCGTTGTGAATTGCTCGACCATCATATGTTCCATTTATAAAAACACTAGAAACATATTTGAAAGTTTTCATATCTGGAGCAAAATATAAAGAATGGGATCTCATTTCCAAATATTTTCCAACAGTAGGGTCTACCACCATTATATCTGTTATCCATTCTTTAAGTCCAGATGAAATACTGAATTTACCATCGTCAAAAGCACTTTTTTTGGCTGCATTTAACATAAAATTTATTTGATTTCCCTCTAAGTGTGTAAATATCTCATCTTTAGCAACAGAACAAGATGTTAAAAAAAATAAACTAATAAATAGTAATTTAGTCATTAGATACTCCTATATCTATAATATATTGTAATCCTAATATGTATTATACAATTTTTAATTAATCTATGTATTCTTAATAATATTTTATTTATCGTAATAATAGAGTCTGATATTAAGTGATTGCTTTATCAGTTAAGTATTTATAAAAAAAATACTACTGGTCTTATTCTTACTAAAAGAGATATAACAATAATATATTTTTTATCGTAGGTAGTTTTCTTACTATTAGTAAAATTATAGTTAGAGATTTATTAAAATTTTCTTAATGCTAATTTGTTCTTAATTATAATATATATTATAAAGATATGCAATAACTATTTCTTTTTACAATAGTAATATTCCAGTATTTCAATATTGTGAATTTGACTTTTTATTGAAACAAGTGTATGATATTAGTAAGTAAAATAAAGCTATTAATATAGTAAAATTGGAGGGATTTATGTCCATGATTATAGATATAAGAGCTAGAGAGATTCTTGACTCTCGTGGAAATCCAACAGTAGAAGCTGAAGTTGAATTAGAAAACGGTGTTGTTGGAAGAGCAGCTGTTCCAAGTGGTGCATCAACAGGCGAAAATGAAGCTGTTGAACTTCGTGATGGAGATAAATCTCGTTACTTAGGAAAAGGCGTTCTAAAAGCTGTGAAAAATGTAAATGAAGATATTGCTGAAGAAGTAATAGGTATGGATGCTACTGATCAAGTATCTCTTGATAGAGCAATGATTAACCTCGATGGCACAAATACCAAAGGCAAATTAGGTGCAAATGCTATATTAGCTGTATCTATGGCTGCTGCAAAAGCTGCTGCTGAATACACAGAACTACCATTATACAAATATCTTGGTGGACCAAATGCAAAAGTACTTCCTGTACCTCTTTGTAATGTTATCAATGGTGGATCTCATGCTGGAAACAAAGTTGATTATCAAGAATTCATGATTACTCCAGTAGGGGCTCCTTCATTTCGTGAAGCTGTTCGTTACTGTGCAGAAACATTTCATGCATTGAAAGATGTATTAAAAGCTAAAGGTTATAATACATCTGTTGGAGATGAGGGTGGATTTGCTCCAGATCTTCAATCAAATGAAGAAGCTTTACAACTTCTTGTAGTAGCTATTGAAAAAGCTGGATACAAACCTGGAAAAGATATTTCTATAGCTCTTGACCCAGCTACATCTGAACTTTGGAATCATGGAGATGGCAAAGGATATAAATTCTGGAAATCTACTGGCGAAGTGATGAATTCAAATGATATGGTTAATTATTGGATAGAAATGTGTAATAAATATCCTATTGTTTCTATTGAAGATGGACTTGGTGAAAACGATTGGGAAGGTTGGAAACTTATGACAGAGAAACTTGGTAACAAGATTCAAATTGTTGGTGATGATCTTTTTGTTACAAATACTCAGTATCTCAAAAGAGGAATTTTAGAAAAATCAGCTAATTCAATTCTTGTGAAAGTAAATCAAATTGGAACATTAACAGAAACTTTTGATGCTGTCGAAATGGCTAAAATGGCTAACTTTACTTCTATTTTATCTCATCGTTCAGGTGAAACAGAAGATTCTATTATTGCAGATTTAGCAGTTGCTACAAATTGTGGTCAAATCAAAACTGGATCAATGTCTCGTTCTGATAGACTTGCAAAATATAATCAACTTCTTAGAATTGAAGAGCAACTTGGTGCTAACGCAATCTATAAAGGAATGGATACATTCTGTAATCAAGGTCGTGTGTTTCAACCAACTTATAAATAAATTCTATAAATAAAAAAAATCCTAGTATAATCTATACTAGGATTTTTTTTATTTAAAAAGTATTGTAAATATTAGTAAAATAAAGTATAATGCCTCAATAGATATTATATATTAGTATTTATAAAAACAAGGAGAATTTTATGAATTTTATATATCCTTTATTACTACTTTTTGTAGTAAGTTGTTCAGCAACACATAATAGTGAAGCTAGCGATAATACTAGTGACAATTTTAATAATATTGTTGGTGACAGTTCAGACATTGTTACTAATGGTAATGGGGTGACTGATGATTCTAATCAAGGGTCTTTAGATGTTAATAGCGATGGTATTGTTACAAATCCTCCTGTAATTGATAAAAATACAGATGTTGATTTAGATTCACTTAGAAAATCTTTTATAGGTGGTTACAACTCTGATACTGATAAAACAACGGTAACAATTCGTACAGATCAGGGCGTTATTGCTTTTCAAAATGGATTTTTACAAATCTTAGAAGGTACTACTCATAAAGGAATAACTTTTTCTTTGACTAGCAGTTATCTAAATATGACACAAGATGATCAAATTAAAAACGCAACACTAAATATACATAGTGCAACAGCTTTCTCTATTTTAAATTTTGAAGCAAATGGCGTTGATGGACAAAAATTAACTGTGACTGAGCTTCGATTCCTAAAACAAGATAATGATCTTTTTGTATTGAATTCTGATGGTAATTATCAATTATTTGGTAAAAAAACTTATTAAAATATAATTCCAATCAAAAAACACCACTGTAATTAGTGGTGTTTTTTGATTGAATGGTAACTATTATGATAATTTAATTTAATTGAAAAATAGGGTAGTTATTTTTATATATCATAGAACCGCGTACTTCATAGCTATCTGATCCAGATAGTCCTTGACTTAGTATAGAAAATATAATTTTACCTGAATGATCTACAATATTTGAACCTATTTTTTGATATATAATGCGTTCTGAAGAATCTTTAACAAAATTATCTGTATAAGTGTATTTAGTACTACCTGCAAATTCACTGACATTAGAACTTGATAAGATATAATTTTTTTCACCATTTTGGCTATATGCTATAGAATATCCTGATAAAATATCCAGTGCCATTAACAATGCTAAAATTGAACCCATAGCAGTAATCTCCTTATTGTATTCGTAAGTATATAAAATATTATTCTTCCACTTCTAAGAGAGAACTTTTGAGTGCGTTTTCGTATTGACTATCATCTAGCGGGTGTGCTGCAATATCCCAAGGAAGAGATACTAACTGACCGCCTTCTTGTTGTACTTCATAAGTGCCTCCAATAGCTTGCCCTTTATCTATAATAAGATTATGAGTAACAGCACCTTTGTAAATACCGTCTACATTGATAGTACCTACCAATTTTCCTTCTTGTGCGAATAATTTAAAAATCTGCACTTCGTAGGTTCCATTAATGGCAAGAACTTGATCTACAAAATTAGTATATTGTATCATTACACGAAATGGTTTTTTTATAATCCCTGTAGTTTTATAAATAAGGTAACCTTGACGCCAACCTTTTTTTTTCTCTCCAAAGAAATTGAGCATTTTCATTGTATTAATACGAGGTAAAGAAGACTCAATTGTTTTTTGGAATTCTAAAAAAAATTCTTGATCTGTAATTTTTCTATGTCCGACATCAGTCATATTTGTAATCATTACAATATTAGTAACCATTGGTATAGGGGTGAATATCTGTTTTTTTTTATTTTCCCGCTCCCGCTCTTTCCGTTCACGATTACTTTCTTCTAGTTGAGTAACATTAGTTTTGTAAGCAGTAATTATATAAAGATATTGCCCAAAAGGTATATTAGTATCTGTATAATTTGTTGTTGTTTGAGTAATAAGAGTATTAGTTTCTACAGGAATAATCTTTCCTAATTTAGAATTCTTAAGAGTATTATAAGCTCGCTGAATAGTGTAAAATTCTGCTTCAGGAACAGAATACCATTCTAAATCAACTTTGTTGTCGTAAATACCATCACTAACTTGTAAACTATATACTGGGGTTATATATGCCTGTATAATTGATGTTATAAATATAAGAAAATATAATAAAAATTTCATAACGCTTCCTTTTTTTAAAATAAATAAATACAATTTATAAAAATCGAGTATCTGTTTGCTGTAATTCTATTAGAATTTGTTTGTGTATAGTATCTGGATCGAGGTCACCATCAATAATACTAATATAGTTGTATTGTGATGATAATTCTATGTAACCATCGTAAATTCTTTGATGAAAATCAGTGTTTTCTAATTCTATTCTATCCAAGCCTGATGTCATTTTTTCTTGAAGACGCCGAGTTGTCGTTTGAAAGCTTGGTTTGAGCAAAAATGTTTTAGAAGGTTGGAGTTCTAAAGTAGCCTTTTTGGATATTTCTTGTAAATCTAGTATATTCAAATTTCGTCCATAACCTTGATATACTAAGGAAGAATGAAAATATCTATCACAAATCACAATAATTCCTTCTTTTAATTTTGGTTGAATAATTGTTTCTGTAAGCTGAGCACGAGATGCAGATAAAATAAAAAATTCAGTAAGTGGGGTACAATATTGAGTAAGAAGAATTTTACGAAGTTGTTCCCCAACATCTGTAGTGCCTGGCTCTCTTACTAAGATAGCTGGAATATTTTTTTGATTACAGTATTCAAGTAATTTTTTACTTTGCAATGTTTTTCCAGAACACTCTACACCTTCAAATGTAACAAACAACATATTTTCCCCATAGTGTGAATTATAACGAATATTATAATGTAAATATATTGTTATGTCAAGATAGTTATATATACAATATTATTATAATTCATTGAAAATAGTTGACCAAAATCATATTCTTTTTTATAATAGTATATATATATATTATTATAGGAGTTTTTAAATGAAAAAATATTTATTATTTGTGATTATTTTGATATCAAATGTTACGTACACGAGAGTTAATAATATAGTAGAAATGATGTCGCCTACAGATAGATATAATTTGTTTTTATCTACCAAAGAAGTAGCTGATGCTTACAAAAATCAAGGACGTATTCAAAAAGCAGATAGTTTTTATCGATTAGCTGTAGATATTTATCCTATTGGTGATGAAACACATCAATTAGCAAACGAATTAAATATTTCTCTTAATGATGAACAAACATATACTAATTTTATAGAATTAGGAGACAAAAATCTTCAAAACAAACAATATAGAAAAGCTCAAATAAATTATTTTATGGCAAATAAACTGTCTAGTTCTTCAGAATTATATGTTAAAATAGCTAATACTTACGAAGGATTAGGAAATACAACAGAGGCTATATATTATCAAGGATTAAGTGAAAATCAATTTTTTTCTGAAACTGCTAATATGAAGTTAGAACAAACAGAAGCAGAACAAGATGCAGAAGTAGCAAGTATATTGTTAGAGGAATATTTGTTAGAAGAACATGAATTGTCTGATGAAGATGAAATGTTGTTCGAAAAATCTCCATCAAATGAAAAAAATATGGTAAATACAAGTGATCTGAACGCTATTATAGAAATAGATTATGAAGAACAATTAAATTAATTAAAGATCAATAATTATAAAATAAGCTACACTATAGTGTAGCTTATTTTATAATACGATTTATACTAAATACGATGTTATTATAAGGAAGAGACTAATGCCATTAACTTTTGAAGATCCTAGTATTGTTTTTAATGTTAATCAAGGGATGATTTTAGAAGCATCTGCAGGAAGCGGTAAAACAACTATCTTAACAGAGCGTTGGTTATCGTCTTTTTTGTATCTTATAGTGTGGGAACAAAAAACAGTTTCAGAAGCACTACAATCAATTACAGCCCTTACTTTTACCAAAAAAGCTGCTATAGAAATGAAAAATCGTATTAGAGAAAGAATAGAAGAATTATGGCAGGATAATGAACTGGAATATATCTTAAATAAGTTAACACAATTTGTAGGGGAATATCCTACTAGTTTGGCTCAAATTACTAGTCATTTAGAATCTCAGCGAAATCAAATAGATGATCTTCTTTCCAGTGCCAAAGTAATGACTATCAATTCGTATGTCCTTCAATTATTACGAGCGCATCCTTTGGAATTAAATATCGATATTGGACTTACTCCCGAAGAGGGTAGCTATGACATATCTTCTACAGAACAAGAAGCACAATTGAATTTATTACGCAAATTACTACTACAAGAATACCCAAAACATCAAGCTATTTTTCAATTTGGTGTCCACTTATTAGGTCTTAACAAGTGGGTATCTTTGTTAGAACAAATACGCAAATTAGTTTTTCAATATGGCGATAGAGCAATTAAAGAAGGCTTGGATAATTCTGTCTATTTTTTATACGAAAAGGAAATGCTAGAAGTAATAACAAAAGAAGATACTCTGAATCGTGTTTTTGCTATCATTAGTCCCTCTATTAATGCATTAATAGAAACATTAAACATAGAAAATAATCATAAAACATTAACTAAAGGTAATACCAAATTATATAAATCTTTAAAAAATATTAATAAAGACAATCTGTTGAATTTGTTTTCTAAAGATTTATTGGGAGTTTACGACGAGAGTAATCCAGTCAAAGACGAAGTTTTGAATGAATTAAGAAAAAATTCATATTATGCGTATCAAAGTTTTATTGATGGTTTGTATAGAATTATTATACCATTAATGATGCCGATTTCTGACCTGTGTACTCAAGAACTCAAAAAAACTCAAGCAGAATATGGAGAGATTTCTTTTGGTGATAGTGAGATTATGTTATTGGATGCTTTAAAAAATAAAACTTTTTTAGATAAGATTACGAGACATACAAGATTTTTCTTTGCTGATGAATATCAAGATACTTCTGATTTACAAAAAGAAATTTTTGATTCTATTATTGCAGATGATACTATTATTCCATTTTTTGTGGGTGATCCCAAACAATCTATTTATAGTTTTCGTAGAGCAAATGTTTATGTTTTTGCTAATACTGTTAGTGAATTTATATCTTGTAATTATGAACATAAATTATTGAATACTAATTATCGTTCTTCGAAATCACATGTAGATTTGGTAAATTATCTCTTTACAGATATTTTTCACAATGATCACGCTGGTATCAAATATCAAAATCAACTCTCCAAAAAAGAAGACGAGGGAAGTTTTGCTTATACTTTGGCATTGGGGATAGAGGATGATGAAGAAAGCAAAAGTCTTACCAAAGATAAACTAGATAAAGCTTATCACGAAGCTTTATTTATGGTGAATGATCTTATTCTCCAAAAAGTTAATCCTGGTGATATCATGATTCTCTTTAGAAACAAGGCGTCTATTTTAGATTTTTATCGTTTATCAAAAGAATATTATCCTCAATTACCTTTGTCGTCTTCTGTTCGTAATATATTGTGGGACAACAGTTATATTACTCCTATATTAAGCTTTTTAAAAACACTATTAAATCCTCATCATAATTTGACGATGATAGAATTATTAAAAACGCCTATCTTTAGAAAAACAGATATAGAAATTAATGAATTACTTATTAAAGCTCAAGAAAATGACAAATCGTTATTTGAGATACTTGAAGGACATGAATATAATATTCTTAAAGAATTTATTATTTTGAGAGATAGAATTTCTTTGGAAGAATTGATTTCTCTGTTAATCAAAGAACTATATTATGAAGAATATCTTGATCTTATTTCTGAAACAGGTGATGCAAAAGCTACTTTATCTTTATTCATTGATGAAGCTCAAAAATTACAAGAAAAAAGAGAAATGAGTTTGGGAGATTTTATTAAGTATATAGATCAGAAAAAAACAACTACAGAAGAGGCTGAATTTTCAGGAGAAGAAGGCGAAACACTACGCTTGATGACAGTACACTCTTCTAAAGGATTAGAATCGCCTTATGTTATTTATATTCATAAAGCTAATGTTAATGAAAAGAATGTTCGTTACCCTATTTATCAAAAAAATCAAATAGCTTTTGATATTTTAGGAAAAGGTATCATCGCAGAAAATTTGAGTAAAGAAAAATTAAAAGAAGAAACTGCTGAAGAAAAAAGATTGGCTTATGTAGCGATTACAAGAGCAAAAAAGAATTTTGTTTTTTGTGCTTTACCAACAATTAGAAAAGACAATAAAACAGAATCAAAACTTTTTGAAACACAGTGGGCATCATTTATTAATAAAGAATTAATTGAAAAAAATCAGGCTTATGCTTCACGAAAATTAAAACTGAATATAACTATAGAAAAGCAGCAAAAGAATACAATATCTGAAGACACATCTTTGTATAATCAACGCTATGAGTGGCTTCTAAAAAAAGACAATGCCTTTATAAGACAAGAACTTCCTCAATTTTTGTCCGTATCTTTATTACTAGATGCTGAGTTCAATCCAGACAAATTTTATGATAAATATATCAGACATTCTTTTAATTTATTAGATTCTTTAAGAGAGCTAGGGGAAGAGGAGTTTACACTGTACACTCCTTCTCAGCAAGATATAGGATCGCTGGTGCATTTACTATTACAAGAGTTCAACAATCCTACGCGTCAAGAGGTTCTTGAATATCTTCAAGTATACCACCATGAAAAAAAAGAAGTGTTTAATTTAGCGATATCTTATGCTTATGGATATTGGGAGTCAGAATTTTATCAAGGCTTATTAACAAATAGTTCGGCTACTGATAAAGAGAGGCAAGTATTGTATCTCTTACCTAATGAAATCATGATGAGGGCTACGGCTGATTTGTATGTTTCTTCTCGAGATAACAAGCATACTATTGTTGATTATAAACTGTCTGTAGGTAAAAATAAAGATAGATATCATAGACAGTTATCATATTATGCTTTATTATCAGAAAAAGCACATCAGCAAGTAGATAATATTGTTTTATTTAGTTTAAAAGAAGCGAAAGAATATTATTTAATCTGGGATAGAGAGGAAACAGAACAATATTTTAATAAGGCTGTTCAGGTAGCGATGAATTTTCTTACAAATAATGAAATTCAAATAAATAATTTAAAACCTTCTATTGATTGGGAAGAAAAAAGCACTCTTTTTTAATAACTTCTTATAGATGATAAAATAAAAATAACCCTATATCAAATATTAATTAAAAAAACCTTCTAATTTTAGAAGGTTTTTGTATGGAAGTGCTTTGATGATATAAGTATTTAAGTGATAATATCTAATATTAATCCTTGTAATTGATTAGTAATTTTGAGAATTTCCATTCTATTTTTTTCATCGTTGAGAATTCGTTGTGCTAGCTGTGCTAATGCTTCGTCAATAGCTTGTGCGGTGCGAAATAGTTTGGTTCGTGTGAGACCAGATCTAGCTGTTGTTTCTCGTATTTCTATATTACGAATAGCACCTTTGAGAAGAAGACGAATATGTTTTTTGTATCGATTAAAAATTTCAGGCAACGGTTTTTCAGCAAGTTCTTGACCTATCTTATCTAATTCATCTGCTAATACAGAAATATTACTCAATACATGATCTGGATTACTAAAAAGACTTTCTAAAATAGGTTCATCAGGGGTATCTTCTATCATTTTAGAAAATGAAGTTGAGGACATAGCTTTGGTTTTTGATGATTTCAATTTAGCAGGATGATTTTTGTTAGAACCGTGAGGAATAATTTTCATATATAAGAAATCCTTAACGAGATGATAATTGTACTAAAAATTCGGAAACAAGAGTCTCTGTGTTTTTAGAGCTAGTATCAATAGTTTCAAAAAAATTATCAAGAGGCTTTTTGATCTCTATATCTGAATATCCTAATGCACGCATTGTTAATAACACTTCTGTTTTTTTCTTAGAGGAAGGATTTGTAGTAGTGATATGAGTATCTAATTCACCTATAGTTTTTTTCATTTTACTTTGTAAGTCCAAGATCAACTGTTCTGCTTTTTTGGTAGAGATACCTTTGACTTTACTGAGACTGACTATATCCCCAGACACAATAGCCATACGCAAATCGATGCCAGAAAATTCTTCTAATATTTTGATACCTTGTTTTGGACCAACACCTTTTGCGGTGATTAGAATTTCAAAGAGATTTTTTTCAGCTAAGGATAGAAATCCTACCAAATACATTTCTTGTTCTCTAACAATAAGCGATGTATATAAAGTCGTCTCTTGTCCTATTTCAGGAAGGTCAAGAAGGATAGTGTTTGAAACTAATACCTCATACCAAACCCCAGAATTTGTTTGGATAGTAGCTTTTGGAGCAGTTTTGTCATAAATTATTCCTGTAATTCCTGCAATCATGAAGACCTCGTCACAGTACTTGTAGTATTGATAATACAATTATCAAAATAAGCATTTTGCTTGGTTAAAAATGTCACAAGATCTTGATACAAATAATCTTCTATTTGTTGTGTATGCTGCATAGGAATAATATCTTTTACAATCTGTTGACATTCTTCATGAGTACTATTTGCTAAAATATAACGAGCCATAGGAATACCAATAGGAGACATGCTTAGCGTTGAAATTCCTAGCCCATAAAGTAAGCGAATAAAATAAGGCTCTTTTGCCATTTCTCCACAGATGGATAGAGGTATATTGTGTTCAAGACATTGTTGACCAGCATAATATAATAATCGAATAATAGCTGGATGGGCAGAGTTATGGTAATGAGAAACATAATTATTATTTCTATCTGTAGCTAATATATATTGGGTTAAATCATTTGTTCCTATGCTAATAAAATCAATATGTGGAAAATAATCTGGTAAACAAATTAATGCCGAGGGGACTTCTGCCATTATTCCAATAGGAATAGTAAAAGGTGTCGTATATAATTCTTTATAGCATTCTATAATAATAGCTTTTAAAGTAAGTAAATCATCTAGCGTGGTCACAAAAGGTATTATTATTTTGATATTAGGATTTAAGTGATAGGATCTTAATAATGCTCGGATTTGTTTTTTGAATTCTTGTGGATCTCTAACAAATTGACGGGTAGATCTAAATCCTAAAAATGGATTTCCTTCATCAAGCGGTGTTATAGAAGAATTTTTAATGGTTTTATCTCCACCCAAATCTAAAGTTCTTATAGAAATGGGTAAGTTTTTAGTTTCTTTGAAAAAAGACTCGTAATAGAGCGTTTGCTCTTCTTCGCTAAATAATTGTTCTTGTAACAAAACCATCGTTTCAGTGCGTAATAATCCTACCCCATCAGCATTGTATTTGTGAATTAGATGAATATCATACAGATTTCCAATATTAGCTAAAATAGAAATAGGGTACCCATCTTTAGTTGTATGACAATTTTTTGCAGAAGCTATTATATTTTCTTCATATTGAATATGGCGTTGAATAAGATTGTGATAAAATATACAAGTTTTAGGGAGAGGATTTATAATAACATCTCCACCATAACCATCCATAATAATTTTATCTCTTCTATTAATATGTTCAATAATAGTTTTTACACCAAAAATAGCTGGGATATCTAATGCTTCAGCAAGAATGGCTGCATGTGAAGTTGCGCCACCATCAGCTGTGATAATTCCTTGTATATATTCTAAAGGAAGATGTAAGAGATCGGCTGCAGAGATACTTTCAGCAACAATTATCTTGGGTTTATTTATACTTCCATAACCACGAGAACCTGTAAGTCTTTCTAACAGTGTATAACCAATAGATTGGAAGTCATCAAAACGAGAGCGAAAATATTTATTATCAATTTTAGCAAATTCTTGTTTTATTGTTTCTATATTTTGCAGTATAATATATGTTGCAGGTATTTTTTGTTTTTCAATATGTTCTGGAATTCTTTTTTTAAATACAGGATCATTAAGAATTGCTATGTATAAATCAACCATCTGTTGATTTGTATTATTAGATAATGCGATATTATTATATTTTAATTGTTGGAATTCATGTTGTAAGGTAGTGATAATTTTTAGATAATTATCAATTTCTATAGTAGGATCTATAGTGGTACATTTCTTTTTGAGAAGTGTTTTTATAGGATTAACTTTTATAAAAACAGTACCTTCTGCAATCCCTTGATTTATAGGGATACCTTTTAGTTTTAACATATATAAATCCTAATAATATAATATTTATTGTATATATTATACATCGTTTTTTAAAAAAATCAATTATGAAAACATTTATATAAAAAAATATTTTAATTAAATAAATTGCCGATAATATTATTAAATATCTAAGGAGATAAAAATGGGTCAAATTATAGAATACTTAGTCATTACTTTCGTTATATTAGGAGTATTATTTGGGTTTGTAAATGGGTTCATAAGAGTTTTTTTTTCATGGTTTAGTGTTTTAGTAGGGGCAATTATAGCAATGAATTTTTCTTATGGGTTTACTAAATCATTTTTTCCAAATTATGCAAACAATATAATTCTGATATTTTTTATAGGTGTAGTATTATTTTCTATTGTCTATTTAGTTATAACACAAATAGCTCACCTTTGTTCAAATGCTTTTCAAACAAAAAATATGGGAGGATTAGAAAATCTTCTTGGAGGTTTTTTTGGAGGTATTCAAGTAATGATCGTAGTAGGTTTAGCGATATATTGGATTATGGCTTTAAATATAGTTGATATGTCTCAATATCCTATATCAATGTTTTCAGCATATTGGGCTGAAAAATTTATATTATTAGTTGGATCTCAAGTAGATGTTGCTAATCATCTTTTAAAATAATTTTCATTATTTTGCTTATCAAATATCTTGACAAATTATTGTATAAATTATAATATGATAAATACCAATGTTTTTTATAATTAAAGAGGAATAGTGAACTTAAAATATAGTGTTTTTTTTCTTATAATAATTTTGACTTCTTTGTCTTTTACACAAGAGAATGACAATGCTTCTCAAGTTGATCCAGACATTGTTTATTTTTCAGATTATGTATATACGGTAATTAATAAATTGCCAGATATACAACTAAATAAATTGAAGAATATAGAAGCTTCAGTAAATCTTTTAAAAGCTTTGAAACAAAAAGAATGGGAATTTAATGTAAGAAGTGGTGCTTTTCAAGAGAGTGATTTCACAGGAAATATTGATTCTCCATTTATATTTCAAACAGGTTGGGAAGCAGCTTCTTCGTTAAGTAAAACCTTTGTAAATATCGGTGGACGAATGAATTTGGATTTTGTCTTTAGACAATTTATTGCTAGAGGGGTTGTTGATGGAATTATAGAAAAAAGAGAATTTTTTGTTCCAACATTAACATTTAAATATGCTCAACCTCTACTTAAAAATGCTTTTGGATTATTAGATCGTTCACCAATTGCTTTGGCTGGATTAGATAAAAGAATGGCAAGTTGGACCGTAGAAGAAGAAAATGCCTATTTATTAGCTAATTATAAAAAAATATATATGCAATGGATTGTATACGCTCAAATCCAAGAATTTTTGATAGAATCTTTGGATAATTCAAAAGAATTAGAAAAAATTAGTAAAGCTCAACGAGATATTGGTTATATAGATGAAATTGATTACCAAAATGCAAAAATGCTTAGTCTAGAAATCGAAAGTGAGTTATTAGATGTAGAAAGAACTTATACAAATCTTTTGTATCAGATTTCTTATTTAGTAGATAATACTAATATTAAACCCGATCTTGGCGAATGGGATATATTAACAGCAGCATTAAATAATGAAAGTTTTCAAGGAATTCCTTTTACTGATACCAGACAAGCGTTGATTTTGTCTTTTATGCAAAATAAGATCAAACACTCTGTTGGAGCTTTACGTAATTCAGCATTACCAGAATTAAATTTATTATTAACAGCAGCGATGGAAGTATATTCTACAAATAGTACATCACAAATCAATCAAATGATTTTAGTGCCAGCATACTATGTTGGACTACAATTTAAATATCCTTTAGGTGATATGGATTATAAAGCTAATTCAACAGAGTTACAAAAATATCAATTAGAGTATCGATTTTTAGTAACAAAATATCAGAATGAATTTGATTACAAAATGAGTGAAAAAGAAAGAAATCTGACATTTTATAATCAAAAAATTAATAATAGACAGATTGTTAGAAAAGCATTAGAAAAACGCTATACTTCTCAATACAAAGGTTTTTTACAAGGTAGAAATATATTAGCGAATCTTATTGATACAAGAAATAAAATGTTACAAAATAGAATTGAAGAAGCAGATATGCAATTACGATTGATTTTTGAATATTTTGATTTTATAGCAATGAATAATAGAGATGAGATTTCTATGGGACAGTCTATGTCTTTAGACTAATAGAATATTTATCTAACAGAGAATATAAGTAGAACACTAGATAATAAAAAACAAGCTCAAATTATATAGAGCTTGTTTTTGTTTGTAAGGAAGTAGATGTTTTTTTTGATTCTAAGCGATCTACCCAAGATTTTGCAACTTTAGCAGTCATGGCTCTTACTCGTAAAATGTAAGATTCTCTTTCTGTTACGGAAATAGCTCCTAATGATCCTAAAGTATTGAATATATGAGAACATTTAATAGCTAGATCATAAGCTGCAAAAATTGCGTTTCCTTGAATTGCTCGGAAAAATTCTTTTTCAAAATCATTAAATAATCTAAAATAAAGTGCTTGATCTGCAATTTCAAAAGAATATGTTGAATAATCCCACTCTGAATCTAAATGTAAGTCTCCATAAGTTGTTGTATCATTCCATTGAATATCTTTAAAATGTTCTACATCTTGAAGATACATAGCTAGTCGTTCGGTACCATATGTTAATTCAGCAGGGACAGATGGCAGTGAAATACCACCGATTTGTTGAAAATATGTGAATTGAGTTACTTCCATACCATCAAGCCATACTTCCCAACCTAATCCCCAAGCTCCAAGGGTGGGTGATTTCCAATCATCATGAACAAATCGAAGATCATGTTTTGTGATATCAATACCTAGATATTCCAAACTTTGAATATATAAATCTAAAATATTAGCAGGAGCTGGTTTTAGTAATGCTTGAAATTGATAATAAAATCCCATTCGATTTGGATTAGTTCCATAACGCCCGTCTCCAGGTCTACGACAAGGTTCTACATATGCTACACGCCAAGGTTCATCCCCCAAAGATCGCAAAAAAGTATCTGGGTTAAAAGTTCCAGCACCTTTTTCTAAATCGTAAGGTTCACGAATTAAACAATCTTGTTTTGCCCAGAATTCTTTTAATTTAAAAATAATATCTTGAAATGTAAGTGCATTGGGATTTCTCATAAGTTTCACCTTTAATATTAATATATATTAATTATATCATAATTATTTATAAATCTCAAGTATGTTATTGAGATGCTTTGATGAGCCTATCTCTTAATGCTACGCCTTGTCCGTGATTCGGAGGGAGTTCACAATATATCGTAGAAATATTAAGTTTATCACATTGGAAGAAAGTATAGTATAAGGCATGAGCATAATCAATAGCATTATCAAAATGAAAAACATGTTGATATGAGGATAAATCCCTATCATAGTTAATAAATAAAAGAGCTGAATTGTCACATGCTTTGGGAGGTGTTCCTTCAAAAGCAATAATAGTTGCTTTAGGTTTGTAATGAGTGAATTGTGTTCCTGGAGAATGGTGCTCTTGAGAAGTGTTTGTACTTGGTACAATGCCTATTTGGTCAGCGATCATCTCTGCTGTAATAAAGCCTGATCGTAGAATATAAATTTTATTTCCATCAGTTTTTACAACAGTGGATTCTATTCCTATATCCAAAGTCCCTCCATCTAAAATAATAGCTTTATCTTCCATATAAAATTTTGCCATTTCATAAGTAGTTGGAGATGGTTGCCCAGAAATATTGGCAGAAGGAGCACAAATAGGCAAATTCACAGCAGATAAAAATTCCAAAGCTATAGGGTGGTTTGGAATTCTTACACCAACAGTGTTTAGTCCACAAGTAACATTAGATGAGATTTCTTTTTTTTTGGGTAAGATTAATGATAGAGGTCCTGGAGAAAATTTTTCAAAGAGTTTTTGTTCAAGAGGAGAAAGAGAAGTTGTAACACTGAGTATTTGATCTATAGTTGCGATATGAACAATCAGAGGATTAGAAGGGGGGCGATTTTTTAATTCAAAAATACGAGACACACTTTGATGGCAAAAAGCGTCAGCACCTAGTCCATAAACTGTTTCTGTAGGAAAAACAACACATTCTTTGCTAAGAATAGCATCAATAGCTAATTGTAAAGATTTGTTCATAACAATTTAATGTTTTGTATGTTTACGAAGAATTTGGTCAATAATCTTCAAATAATTTGAAGAACTATCTATGGTAGCATGAACTAGTCCTAATTTTCTAAAAATTCTATTATATTGGAGTGTAAAAGTATTACTATCTGTAATAGAGTTCTTACCTAGTGTTCTTAAGATAGTTTGATTAGATTCCATATCTTCTAGTTCTGCGATAATTGGTAGGATATAAGGACTTGTAAAATTTTGTTCAATAGGATCTGTGATAACAATAGGAATGATCTCGTGTTTTTTTGAAAGAGTTCCTAAAGCGTGTTCATACGAGTCATCAAAAAAATCACTTAATATAAAAATGATAGCTTTTTTTTTGATAAGATGATTTGCTTTTCGAAATACATTATTAAGATCAGTTTTTTTTGAGGTAGAAGGATGATAAAATACATCTCGAATAATTCTAAGAATATGAGAATAATTATGCATAGGTGGAATAATTTTCTCTATTTTATCTGAACTTAAAATCAGTCCTGTTTTGTCATTAGCAAAGAAAGAGGTAAAACCAAGTAAAGCAGTAATTTCTGCCATAAGATGTCTTTTGGATTTTACACTACCAAAATCACCTGATGCTGAAATATCAACGATGAAATATGTTTGTAACTCACGTTCTTCAATAAATGTTTTGATGAAAGGTTCGTTCATACGAGCAGTCACATTCCAATCAATATCTCTAACATTGTCTCCCGGAGTATAGGCACGAACTTCATCAAATTCCATACCACGACCTTTGAAGGAGCTTTTATAATCACTTTGTAAAGAGCTATTAACCATTTTTCGAGCTTTAATCGCTAGGTGTTTTGTTTGAGCAACAATCTCAGAAATAGAAAATTTTTCAATGTTTTCAGCCATAACAATCCCTTAATATTATTTTTTTTCTTTTTCAAGAGTAGTAGAATCTATGTAATCGATAGGATCGTTTTGACTTTTTGTTTGTTCAAAAGGATCTTGGTAAGCTTTAATATTCACAACTTTAATATTAAAATTTGGCGATTTACCTCTGATACAAGCTATAATTAATACGACAATAATATAGAAAAAAAACCCAACTATTAAAATAACAAACAAAGGCAACCATAAATAAATTAATAAAAAAATACCGATAATAAAAGAAACAAAAGAGTAAAGTGGTGAATTAATAATAAATTTCATTTTTTAAAAGAATGGAAAACGATATAATATAGCATGAAGGAAAGTAGTTAATAAAGTTAACCATCCAGCAATAGGGGTTATTTTTTCTAATATAGGAGTTAATTTCTCATTAAAAGATGCAAATGGAATCAAATCTAATAACTGTGGATAAAGAATTAAAGCATCTAAAAATAAAATAGTAGCAGGAATCAAAGCACCTATTAAAGGTAGTCCCCCATAAATAGAACCGAAATTAGGTCCAAAAAAATTCCATACTGCAAACAACAGAGCCATATAAGCCATATTTTTTTTTACAATTTCAATTTGTAAGAACAATAAAAACTCTTGTATTTTTAATAGTAAATCTGATGTTTTAGCTTGTTTGGATATATATGATGATAGATAATTTTCTATTTGATTTGCTAATAGAATAATGGAAAATGTTGCTAATATAACTAATAATAATAATACACCTAAAATTGACATAATGAACTCCTTTGTATATATTATATATACTATATATATTTTAGTCAATATATATAGTATATATAAATAAATTATTTTTATTTATATATAGTACTTGATAATAAATTAGTTATATAGTATAATTTATTTATTGCACTGATATCAAGTGTAATTCTATTTTTTGTATAGTATGTAGGGAGTATATATGAGTGCAATAACAACAGAGAGAAACCCTATAAATATAGGTGTTGTTGGTACAGGTCATATGGGACGATACCATATTAATTTATTAACTAAAATTATACCTAATGAATATGTTTATATTTATGATGTTAATACAACATTAAGTTCTAAAATAGCAAAAGAATATGATGTAACTCGCTGTTCTTCTTATGAAGAATTATTAAGCAAGGTAGATGCGGTTGTGGTTGTCGTTCCAACTTGCTTGCATTATGAATATTCAATGCAAGCAATGCGTGCTAATTGTCATGTTTTGGTGGAAAAACCTATATCAGATAACTTAGAACATGCACAATTAATGATGAGCTATGCAGAAGATAATAATTTAATACTACATATTGGGCATATTGAGCGTTTTAATGGAGCTGTGCAAGCATTGAGAGAATTTGTTGATAATCCTCATTATTTTCAAACACAACGGATTGGGTCAGTTTCTCGTATTCAAGATGTTGGTGTTGTTTTAGATTTAATGATTC
Organism: Spirochaetota bacterium; assembly: GCA_030154445.1. Classification (NCBI taxonomy): domain Bacteria; kingdom Pseudomonadati; phylum Spirochaetota; species Spirochaetota bacterium. The sequence goes on from JAGUQW010000002.1 coordinate 35,771, forward strand.
ATGATATTGATATTATTTTATCTTTGGTAGATGCTCCTGTAAAAGAAGTTACTGCTTATGGAGAATCTATTATTACTAATTTTGAAGACTATGCTTTGGCTACACTTTATTTTGAGAATGGAGTGATTGCATCATTAACAGCTAGTCGTGTATCAAGTTACAAAGCAAGAAATATTATTTTATCTCAAGAAAAAAATTATATTGATCTAAATTATGCTACTAATGATCTGCTAATATATCGTAATCAAGATAACCAATATGATATTTCTCAAGATCAAATCACTTACAAAGAAGGTCATTTGGTAGACAGAGTTTTTGTTCATAAAGACAATCCGCTCAAAGCTGAGTTAGAATATTTTATAGATGATATTAATAATGATACTGGAGGGGATAAATATAAAAACATTCTGTGGGATGCACATTCTAATTTGTATACTATGGAAATTGCTTTTAAAATTTTACAAGAAATTGAAAGAAATAAAAAAAATCGAACATAATTAAAAAAAAATTAAATCTCTCTTGCGTCTCTCAAACGCAAATCAAAAAAATCATCTTCTAGTTCTGTGGCTAGTAACATTTTCAATACTAATTCTACACTTTGTGTACGGATTTCTTCTCTATTACCCTCTAATAAAAATTTCTGAGACCAACCACCATCTTGTGATAAAATAGCAGTGTATATAGTGCCTATAGGCTTTTCTATAGTTCCTCCCTCAGGCCCTGCTATCCCTGTAATAGAAATAACATAATCTGCTTGTGAAATTTGTAATGCCCCTTTAACCATTGCTATAGCACATTCAAAACTCACCGCTCCATATTTTTCTAATATAGTAGAATCCACGTTTAAAATAGATTCTTTAATACTATTATTATAAGAAACTATGCCACCGAGTAAAACTTTTGAGGCACCTGGAATATCCGCAAGACTTGCCGATACCAATCCAGCAGTACAACTTTCTGCTGTGAATAAAGTTTTATTGTTTTTGCCTAATATTGTAATAATATCTTTTGTTATTTTTGAAACTTCTGTCATGACTACCTTCTTGAAAATAAAATAATTTTTTATAAAGTCTTTTATTTATAATCGTATTAAATTTCCTTTTTATTAATAGTAAGTTGGTATTATAAATAAAATGTAGTATAATATATATATAATTAAATTAGGAGTAATAAATGCTGTTAAATAAAAACCCTCTTACTTTAAAATCTTGGAAAAAATTACAAGATCATTTTGAACAGATTAAAGATATAGAAATGAAAACTATGTTTATGACAGAAGACAAACAAAATACAACAAGATTTGATAAATTTCATATTCAATTTGAAGAATTGTTATTTGATTTTTCAAAAAATCGTATTAATGAAGAAACGATGACACTATTAATTGATTTAGCAAAAGAAGTTAATCTACAAGATGCTATTACTAAACAAATTTCTGGTGATTTTATTAATGTTACAGAACAACGATCAGTACTACATACAGCCTTGAGAAATAAATCTAATTCGCCTGTGATAGTTAATGGACAAGATGTTATGCCTGAGATTAATGCCGTTCTTAATCGTATGGAGATTTTTACAGAAAAAGTTCGCTCTGGTGAATGGAAAGGCTATACAGGTAAATCAATTACAGATATTGTAAATATTGGTATTGGTGGTTCTGATTTAGGACCAGTAATGGTTGTTGAAGCATTGAAATACTATAATACAAAATTAAATATACATTTTGTTTCTAATGTAGATGGAACTCATATTATAGAAACCATGAAACATTTGAATATGGAAACCACATTATTTATTATTGCTTCAAAAACTTTTACGACCCAAGAAACAATGACTAATGCGAATACAGCAAGAGTCTTATTTTTAGAAAAAGCTTTTGATGAATCTTTTGTCTCTAAACATTTTGTTGCTGTATCTACTAATAAAGATTTAGTTACTCAGTTTGGTATTGATACTGCTAATATGTTTGGTTTTTGGGACTGGGTAGGGGGGAGATATTCTCTTTGGTCTGCGGTAGGTCTTCCAATAGCTTTAGCATTAGGATTTGACAAATTTGATGAGCTTCTTCAAGGGGCTCATACTATGGACAAACATTTTGTTAGCACTGCTTTCGATAAAAATATCCCTGTTATCATGGCCTTATTAGGTATTTGGTATAACAATTTTTTTGGAGCTGAAAGTTCAGCTATTTTGCCTTATGATCAATATTTACATCGTTTTGCAGCATATTTTCAACAAGGAGATATGGAATCAAATGGTAAATCTACGGCACGAGATGGATCAACTGTTACTTATCAAACAGGTCCTATTATTTGGGGAGAACCAGGAACAAATGGACAACATGCTTTTTATCAATTAATTCATCAAGGTACCAAATTAATCCCTTGTGATTTTTTAGCTCCAATTCAAAGTCTTAATAAAATTGGTAATCATCATGATATTTTATTATCTAATTATTTTGCACAGACAGAAGCACTCATGAAAGGTAAATCCAAAGAAGAAGTTGTTGCAGAATTACAATTATTAGGAAAATCCGAAAAAGAAATTCAAGATTTAGCTCCTTATAAAGTCTTTACTGGTAATAAACCGACAAATTCATTTTTATTTACAAAAATGACTCCCTATATCTTAGGAATGTTAGTTGCGATGTATGAACACAAAATTTTTGTCCAAGGTGTGATTTGGAATATTTATAGTTATGATCAGTGGGGTGTAGAACTCGGTAAAATATTAGCAAGTAAAATTCTTCCTGAATTAGATGGTACTAATGCAATTAATACTCATGATTCTTCTACTAATAATCTTATTAATCAATTCAAAAAATATAAATAATATATAATAAACATAAAAAAAGACTTCCAAATTTGTTGGGAGTCTTTTTTATACCTTAATATTATAGATGTAAAATAATTATCTTACAAAATGAAAACTACCTACTTTGATATCAGGCTTTACATAAGTTCCATTAATTTCATATTGAAGCATGATATTTTTAGTAGGTGATATGTCTAAAAATGTTTCAAGAGTAATTTGACCAAGTTCATTAAAATCATAATGTGTAAAAGGTTGAGCAAGTATTTCACCTTTTTTATTAACATATGCTAAAGCAAAGGAACTTGTTTTTTTAGAGATACTATAAATATCGAGAATTCCTTGAAAATTATGGCCAGAATTTCTATCAATAAAAAATACTTGATTGGCTTGAGGTTTGTCAGAATTGATAATCTTATGATGACCGATGATTTTATTTTTAGTATTATAAAACACAAGTGCTAAAAATTCGTCGTTTGGAATATCTTTAATTCCATTTATTACTCTAATAATTCTATAAGTTTTCAATGATTTTTTTTCGATCTCTTCTTGTTTTTGAAGAAGATAATATTTTTTTGGAGCTTGTGAAGGAGCATCAAAATTAATCGATATCCCACTAGGATACAATTGTATACCATAAGAAATATTAATTTTGCATAGTGTTATAAGTAGTGCTAAGAATAAGCGTTGCATAAAGTCTCCTAAATTATATAACACAATTATTTTACAAAAAAATATATCAATTATTACTATTTTATTTTTAGTCTTAATATTTTGATAAAGTATAATTTAGGAGAAAGTGTATAGTAATTTAATATTTATATGTTGAATAGGGTGTTATTTCACAAAATAAAATGCACCGATTCTTGTTAATATATTTTGTTTTTGCCCTAATAATTCTATTTGTAGCATCGTTGGTCTATTGGGAGAAAGTTTGTTGTAATCTAATATTTGTATTTTATTATCTTTCCCAAAATCTGGGTGAGAAACTGTAGATATTCTAATATTATCTTCGTTAAAAAAACCTATAAGAAAATATTGAGCATTATCTGGGATATGATAAATATCTAAAACACCTTGAAAATTACGACCTGAATTTCTGTCAATGAAAAAAATATGTTTAGGAGAAGGTTTAATAGAGTTAGTTATTATTTCTTCAGAAATAACTTCATTTATATTATTATAAAAAACAAGCTTTAGTGTGGTATCTTCTGAGTATTTTATGCTATTAACAATACGGATAAATTTTTTAAATTTTTCCGTAGTGATAATTACAGGTTCTATAGGAGTACCTTTCTTTTTATACCAAGATTTTTTGATTGCTTTGTCTACAACTATAGCTTTGGGAGGAGCATTGAAATTCACTGTGATACCACTTGGGTAAATTTTAATTTTGGAAATATCTGAATACATTGCGAATGGATTAAGTAACAATCCAAGAAAAAAAATTTTTTTCATAATACCTCTTTATTTAATGTTTAATTAAGAAAAGATACAATAGTTTTACCTACACCTCCATCTTGGGGTTTAGCAAAGTAATATTCTTTTACCTCTGATATAGTTTTTAAATATTGGTGTATAGCTTTTTGTAAAATCCCAGTTCCTTTACCGTGAATGATAGTAAATTCATGAAGTCCAGAAACCATAGCACTATATAAATGTCTGTCTATTTCAGGTAGAGCTTCATCAACAGTCAATCCATGAACATCTACTTGATGAGATATATCATTAGTGTATTGTTTTTTTGTTTGATAGTGATTTTGATTAATATTTGAATCAGTTTCAAATATATCGGATCTTTTTACAGATATTTTAATAATACCAACTCTTATTACAATAAAATTATCTAAAATATCTTCAACAATAGCATCTTTATTAAGAGAAGCCACGAATACTTTTTCACCTATAGTAATGGAAGTCTTTTTTTTACGATAAAGATTTGTTATATCTTCTTTTTTTTGATTAATTAACTCTTGTACTTTTTTCAATTTTTTTGCATTTTGTTGAGGATTTTTGATAATATCTTTTTGAATAGCACTTAATTCTCTAAGACAATAATTTAATTCTTTGTCGACTTGAGCTAGTCCATGTTCTTTGATTTTCGTAGACTGGTTCAAAAGAAGAGCTTTTTGACTTTGTAAATGACTTTGTTCAATATCTAATTTATTTTTTTGCTCTGTCAATAGTTGTTCTTTTTGTCTTAATTTTTTTTCATAATCTTCAATATTAGATAGTATTATTTCAGAATCGTTTTTATTTTGATCTAATAATTTTATAGCAGATTGAATAATATTAGGATTTAATCCTATTCTAGTTGCAATATTCAACGCATAACTTTCTCCAATGGTATTTGGATAAAGAACGAATTGAGGACAAAGATTTTTGATATCAAATCCTGTTGCGTATGTTTTGATATATTGATGTTCAAAACTTTTGATTTTAACTTGTTTGTAGTGAGTAGTGATAGCAAAAAAAGTTTCTTTTTTGATTAATTCATCAATAATAGCACATGCTAAAGCCTCTCCTTCAATAGGATCTGTAGCATGTGCTATTTCATCTATAAGTACTAAAGTATTAGAATTACAATTTTTCAATATTTTTTTAATACTATACAGATGTCCTGAAAAGGTAGATAAATCATCATCTAAATTTTGAGAATCACCTATTTCTATAAGAAGGTCTGAAAATAATGGTAAAGAAGCTACTTCAGCTGGAATAGGAAGACCTTTGAGGAACATATCTGTACAAATAGCCAGTGTTTTTAAGGCGGCACTTTTACCACCAGCATTTGGACCAGAAATGATGATACCGTTTTTATTTGGCTCTAATTCTATAGAAATAGGTACTACATTCTTTTTACCTTTTTTAATTAGAAGAAAAGGATTATAAATATTAATTAAAGAAATTTCTTTATTTGTATTGATACTTCCAAGAGTTGCATTGTATTTTGTAATAAAATGATACTTAGCAAATAATATTTCTAATTCTGCAGATCTATTCATAATAAAAATTATATCTGATATGTTTTCTGATATAATTTTACTCCATTGACGAAGAAGACGATTGATTTCTTGGTGTTCCAAATCATCAACAGAAAGAAGTTCGTTGTTTAGAGAGATGACTTCAGGTGGTTCTATATAAGTAATTAAGCCTGTAGAGGAAAATCCGTGAACAATACCATCTGTACGATTCTTAGCAACACTTTTGATAGGTAATACATAGCGATCCTCTCTAAAGGCTATCCGTTTTTCTGCAAGATCTTCATTATTTTGAAGTTTTGATCCTAGTATTTTTTCGATTTTTCTTCGTAGTGTTTGTTTCATGCTTCTTATACGCTTGAGCTCTGATGATGCTGAATCTGATATATTGCCTGTGCTATCAAAAGATTTGTTCCAGTAGGATAATAGCTGAGTAGAGAAATTAATTTCTTGAATAAAATTATAAAGAATTGGATAGTCTTTATGAAGAATATTCAATGTAGTTATAGTGTACCATTGTTTTAAACTTTGATAAGTAAAAAAAATATCTGTGGTATCTAGGATATAATCTTTTATACTAAATTCAATATTTTCACGAATATCAGGAATATCTAAAAAATTAAAAGACATGTATTCTTGACAGTAATTGATTGTTTCTTGAGACAAATTGATATTATATTGCAAATCATCAATGTTAGAAAAATAAGATTGTTTTTTGAATGAATTTTTAGCAATATCACTCGCTAATAGTGAAATAAAATATTCTTGTATAAATAATAACTCTTGCACCTATTCTCCATTTATGATAAATAATAACAAATTATAAGATAAAAAATATTAATTGTCAATTACAATAATTAATAGTAATTTATAATTATATAATAGAGAGGTGTCATATGCTAGAAATTAATAATAAAGTAGTATTAATGGGAAGTGTAGTAATATATTCAATAATATTCTTTGCGTCGGTTTTTACGAATTATCTACATGTTGGAGATACTGCCAAGAGTCCTGTTAGCTCTATTTCAGTAATATCTGACAAATATTTCACAAATATTACTCCTGCTAAATATACTTTTAGTATTTGGGGGATTATTTATAGTGTAGGAGTCTTAGTATTAATGTTGTTATGGCGTTTAGCAATCAATAGTAACTTTGAAGTGTTCAATAAAATTAGTTTGTTAGTTTTATTATCTTCTATTATTACGGTATTAAATCCTTTGTGGATTCTCGCATGGGTAAATGAAAAAATACTTCTTTCTTGGTTAGTGATGATTAGTTTATTAATATTATTAATTATTTCCTCTATAATATCTCGTTCATTAATTGATTCTCAGACAATGATATTTAAGGCATTTATTAATATATATTTGGGGTGGATCACTGTTGCTTTTTGTATTAATACATGGGCTTTATTGATTTATTATGGAGTAGATCCTTTTAGTATAACAAGTATGTATGCGTCATTAGTGGTATTGACAACAGTAGGATTAATTGCTTTATGGATGCTTTTTGGTCAAAATAATTTGTTTTTTATTTTAGTGATAGCATGGGCTTTTTTAGGATTATATATGCAAAAAGATATAAGAGTTGATGAATATACACAGATCAGAAACTTTTCTTTAAGTTGGATAATAATTTTTGGAGCATCTATAATGTACTATATTATAGTGTATTTAAAAAAGATACCGACGAAATAAATTCGTCGGTATTTGAAAGAGGTTCCGGAGGGGAGATTGGTTGAATATTATTCATACTCGCCATCCGAAACAGGGAATTATTTATATAATATTATCTATAATAGTATCGTCGTTCTAATAAAAAACTTTATAATTAATAATAAATTTAATATTTTATTAAAAAGCTTAAATTATACATCACGATATTTTTGCAAACTATTATAAATTTTTTTATATTTATGCTTTGATGGAATAAGACTTTGTGAAAATTGGCTACTTATATTTTGTATAGTTTGTGTATCTTTGGTCTTAAAAACATTGACCATAGTGGATAATAATCTTTCGGTATCATGGACATTATTTAAAGAATTTGAAACCTGATTACTATTATTCTCGATTTGAGAGATAGTTTTATCTAGATTAGTAAAAATTTGATTTAAATTTTCAAAAGAACTTTCTTGATAAATCATGGAAGAACGAAATTCTTCAAAAAATATAGATAGATCTTGCATTTTTTGTTGAAAATTATTAGTGAGTTCTCCTTGATAATGAGCTAATTTAGTTGCATTTTCTGTGATAAAGCCGAGTTTTTTAAAATTATCTATCATTACAAGAATTACTTCATTAGCATTAGAAACAAGTTTGTTATTTTCTTCTGTTACAGCAGAGATTGTAAGTGTTTGAGAGACAGATTCTCGAATAACTTCTTGGATATTAATTAACTTTTGAGATATTTGATTGACAGCTAAGCTAGATTCTGTAGCAAGAATGCGCACTTCATTAGCAACAATAGCAAATCCTTTACCTGAATCTCCAGCATGAGCAGCTTCAATTGCAGCATTGATAGAAAGAATATTGGTTTGTTCAGCAATATCTTGTATGATAATTAAAATTTCATCAATATGCTCAGCTTCTTGCCCTGCAAGCTGTATTTTATCAGAAATAAGAGTCATAGAATTAGATACAGTTATACTTTTTTGTAAGGATTTTTTAATTTGATTCATAACAATACTAGAAATAGATAGGCTATTAAAACTATGTTGTTTAATACTTTGAAATAATATAATAATTCTATCAATCCCTTTAGAAATAGAATGAATGATTTGCAAATTATTATTAGTTTCTTCATAACGATCTTTTACAGAAGCAACTAATTTTTGCATTCCTGAAGAAATTTTTGAAACAGCTTTTTGAATAGGAATAATCTCTTGTTTATCTTTTATAGTATTATTAATAATGTTGTCTAAATTAGATCGAATATGTTGAATAGTACTATTAATATCAATTGTAAAATTCTGCAAACGAATTATTTGACCTTGAAATTTCTGTAAAAATTTGTTTATCCAACTTGTTATAATACCCATAAAACTTCTATTATTAATATTAAAACGATATGCAAGATCTGCATTACCTTGTGAAAGAGCTGTAAATTGATTTTTTAGAGGAGTAATAATAGTAGATTGTCTATATATTAAAAATAAGAAAAATATTAAAACAATAATAGATAAAATAATAATGAAGAAAAATATTACAGGAAGATGAGCGTATAACGAATCTAATGAATTGTTATAAATATAAGTTTTTATATAGTAACTAATTCTTATATAACTAGATAAATATAATATAAAAGAAATAATTAAAGTAAAATAAGATGACGCATTTTCTATAGAGTCAATCTCTCGAAGAGACATGTGATGTGTTTGCATAATTTTTTGTATAGGTAGAATAAATATTTTACCTACTTGTAAAAAAAGATAAGAAAAAATAAACCAAATAGCACAAAGATACAATAAGTCTGTTATAAGATATAAAAAGGGATTATTTAAAAAATACATGGATTCTCTAACATTAATAAAATTGACACATAATATAATCAAAGATGGCCAAAAAACGAGAGCGAATCCTTTGAATAAATATTGATTAATATTTTTAGTATAAGTTCCTGTAGTTAAAAATTTGAATACAGGTTGAATATATATCAAATAAATAATTAATTGTAGAATATGAGCAAAAATTAATACAATAAAACTAAAACCAATTATTTTATTATTTAAAAATGGAATATTAGATGATGTAACAGATACTAAATATGAAACACGGTCTAATCCAAATTTATAAAAATCAATAGAAGATAAATAATTCCAGCTATAAATAGCTAGAGTATTTAAAGGTAAAAATAAGAATAATTGAACAATAGTTAATTTTATAATTATAGATTTTATATATTTTTTATGTAAATTAATTTGTGGAATAGTAAAGATAATCTGATTGGTTTTATTCATTATTATACTCATTTTTTTTATTTACAAGAGTGTTTTCTAATGTAAATTCTTGAAGAATTGATTTTAAATAATTTTCAATAACACTTAATTTTTCAACACCAGTTTCAATATGATACAAAGAAGATCGACCTTGTTTGAAATTTTTAATCATAGAATTAAAATTAAGGGACATGAGCACAGTACTAGCACTTTCTTCACGAAGTTCTTTTGTTAGATGCTGAAGGAAATTTTTCATATCTTTTATAACATTTTGATATTGAATAATTGATTCATTTTGATTAATTGTAATAGGATCAGCTTGTTGAGAAATTTCAAATAAATCAGTAGATGTTGTAGAAACTTGAGTTATGGAAGTTCTTAATTGCTCTCCTATTTTAATACTAGAGCTAGATAAATACATATTTTCTTTAGAAATATAATAAGCATCATTAATATATTCTGTAATATTAGAAAGTCTTAAAGCAATTTTATTAACAGATTCTTGGGACATATGAGCTAATTTTCTAATTTCTTCTGCAACTAAAAAAAATCCTTTTCTTGAAGAATCTCCATGAGCAGCTTCAATCGCAGCACTCATAGATAGTAAATTAGTTTGTTCGGAAATATTTTTAATAATACTTAATACATCATCAATAGCAGATATTTCTATACCAGCAGTTTTAATTTTTTGATGAATATTAATAATATGAGTATTCATTAATTTACTTTTTTCTAAGGAATCTTCTACAGCAGAGATCGCTTTATTATTAGACAGTTGACCGAGTTGATTTTCAGCTGTAATTAAAGTAAATGTTTCTCTAATATTGTTCGATCCTTCTATCAGATTATTTAAATTTTCTTGTTCATTTTCTAAAACTTTAGATTGTTTGCCAACTTCTGCAAGAAGATATTGTACGGTAGATCCTGTGTAGTTAGTAGCCATATTCATTTGAGTAACATTTATTTCTTGTTGTGTTAATGCTGCTATTAATTCAGAAGTGTTTTGTCCTAATATGTTATTTTCTTTGTGTAATACGGTAGTAGAAGAATTAATTTGCATAATATCATTTTTCAAATGGTCAATAAATTGATTGTATTCAGAAATAAATGATCCTAAATCATTTTGTTCATAATAGGTACTTTTAATACTTAAATTACCATTATTTACTAATTTTTTAACATCTTTATAAATAAACTGTTTAATATTATTATTAATATTTTGTTGACAAAAAAGTAATACATTAGCATATAGGATACAGATAGATAAGGTAGAAATCCCCCATAACAGTACAAAGTCAATGTAAGCTTCTGAGATCTTATTCTTAATTCCATGATCTAAAAGATTAAATATTTCAAGAATAATTAAGATAAAACCTAGAAGTTGAAGGATAAGAAAAATAAAATCTTTAGAAATAGCAAATAGCACTCTTTGATGTTGTGGGAATGTATAAAGCCCTAAGGTATTTCGTAAAGATTTGTTGATGCTGAAAAAAAATAAAATTATTAGTATAAAAGAGAATACTTGCCATATGATTTTGAATAAAAATAAATGAATTAAACTATCTATAGGTATAGAAGAGATATGTGCATAATCTAAAATTAAATTGATACTGTTACTGATATTTGGGAGTATTAAAAAATACAATATTGATGGTAAAGGATTGATAATCTTTTTTTTGATATTTTCAATATTTTGACCTGTTTTGAGATATTTATAATATGGAAATAAAAAGATAAATAGTCCTATATGAGATAGGACTATAAAAATTAAATAAGTATGAGTGATATAATGTTGATTGAAATATGTTTGAATAATTTGTAAAATAGGAGTATTTATATTATCTATATCAATAATATAGGGTACAATAAATATTTCTTGTGCAATAGTAATAGGAGTCAGTATAAAGAATAAAAATAGATGCATTTTGATAGAGATACTATTTTTTAGAGCTCTACGCTCTATTATAGATAAAGATTTGATTTCACTGTACTCAGTATTATCCATATAGAATATCTAACCTCTTTAAAAAATAAGTTATTTTTCTTTTAAGTATCGATTATTATTAAAAAAAACTCAATACTTTTTTGAAAAATAACTTATTAGAAACAATTTAAAGATAATTTTATCTTTTAAAGGGCAAAATTATCTGGAATGATAGCTTTGGCTGGAATCACAATAATATTATCTCGAATAACATAATTATCATTATGAATATTGTTTATCTTTTTTGTGTTTAATAAAGTAACATTATTACCAATACGGGAATTTTTATCAATAATAGCATTATTAATAGTACAATTATCACCAATGCCAATATTAGGAATTTGCTGTTTTATATTTTCGTTTCTATCTTCTTGTGTTTCTATCCAATCTGCACCCATAATCACTGTATTTTCTATTTGAGAATTTGACCCAATAATAGCTCTTTGACCAATCACACAATTTTTGATAGAACATTTTTCCAAACGAGACCCCTCTCCAATAATTGATTCTGTAATATTACATTTTTTTAGAGATGTTGGAGGAAGTAAGCTAGGGCGTGTGAGATTTGGCCAACGAGGATCATAAAGATCAAATCCATTAGTTTCAAAAGTAAGATCTAGATTTGCTTTGTGAAAATTATCTAATGTTCCAATATCTTCCCAATATCCTGTATGAACTACAAATTTAACCTGATGATTTTTGATAATATAAGGTATGATTTCTTTTCCAAAATCCATCATTTCATGTTTTTTTTGTAATATTTCATCTAATAGAAGTAATTTTATTAAGTATATACTCATTGAAGCAAAGACAAAATCTTTGGTAAGATTATATTTTTTTTGCAATTTTTCTGGAATATACCAATCATCATCTAAAATAGTATCGCCAGGTTTTTCCCAAAAATCAATTATCTGATTTTGATTATTAACTTTTACAATACCAAAAGAATTTGCAGCAGATCTGGGAACAGCTACAACCCCTAGGGTGAGGTCAGCATTGTATTCAGAATGAACGTGACGTAATTCTTGAAAATCCATCCTATACAACTGATCCCCAGCTAAAATAAGAGCATGATTAGCGTTTCTAATACTTTTTAAATGATGTAAGCCTTTTCTTACGGCATCAGCAGTACCTTGTGAAAATCCAGTATTTTTAAGATCTTTTGATGCTTCACTTGCTATAATATCTACAAAAGAATCATGAAAAAAATCAAATTTGTATGTTTGGGTAATATGTTGATTTAATGATGCAGAATGAAATTGAGTTAACACAAATATTTTACCGACACCAGAATTGATACAATTAGTGATAGGAAAATCAATAATTCTATATCTTCCTCCAAATGGGACTGCTGGTTTGGATCTAAAATTTGTTAATGGTTCTAAACGAGTTCCTTGACCACCTGCTAAAATAATGCCTAAAATTTCATTCATATGAATCATCGTATGCTCCTTAAACATATAATATTAATTATGTACCTTTTTCTCGGCAAGTACAAGACTTTATATTTGTAAAAGCACTTTGTTCTTGTAATTTTCTGTTATAATATTTAGCTAACCCACCCGTAGAGGTTTCTCTGTAGGCTTCTTTCATATCTTTGCCGGTTTCCATCATCGTGTGGATCACTTCATCGTAAGAAATAAGATGATCAGATCCTGTAAAATACACATAATAGGCAGATTGTAAAGAGCGAACTGCAGCAGCAGCATTTCGTTCTATACAAGGGATTAAAACATAACCACCTAAAGGATCACATGTCATTCCGAGGTGATGTTCCATGGCTACTTCCGCTGCATTTTCAATATGATGTATATCATACCCTAATAAATACGCAGCAGCACCAGCTGCCATAGAACAAGCTACACCAACTTCAGCTTGACAACCAGCTTCAGCACCAGAAATAGAAGCATTATGTTTTGCTATTAATCCTAAAATACCAGCCACGGCAAGAGCATTACAAATTTCTTGATCTGTTTTATTGTAAGTTTCTTGTAAATAACGAAGTACAGCAGGTAGAACACCACAAGCACCACAAGTTGGGGCTGTAACAACTTCTCCCATAGAGGCATTTTGTTCGGATACAGCCAGAGCGTAAGCCGAAACCAATCCATTTTCTCTAATAATAGGGTTTACTTCTTGCATTGATTTTTTGTATACTTCTGGAGATTTGTAACTATATTTAAGAGGGATAGGAATATATTTGTCAGTAGTTTCCAATCCTTTAGTAATAGATCTCATCATAATTAAACGCATATCTTCGAGGTAATTCCAAATATCTTCTGAATCAAATTTAGTTACATATTCTGGTAATGTCAAATCATTTTGAATACAATAACTTATAATATCAGATAAATAATGGTGAGGGTAACAATGAACACCTGTATTAATATCTTGTCCAGCATCTACTAGTGCGCCACCACCTACAGAAAAAACATTCCAAGTTTCAATAATTTGAATATTATGATCCAAAGCTTCTAAGATCATTCCATTAGGATGTTGTTCAGGCCAAATATCATCTCTCCAAATAATTTCTATAGGATAAGTACCGAAAGCACGCTCCAATGCTTTATCTGTAAAATGACCTCTTCCTGTTGCTGCAAGACTTCCTTGTAATGTAATACGAAAACTAGCTGCTTCTGGATTTTTTTCTCTAAAAATATTTCCTGCACGAAAAGGACCTATAGTATGGGAGCTTGACGGCCCTAATCCATTACGGTATAATTCTTTTAATGAATACACGCTTATTCTCCATTGATTTTGATTATAGTGATAAAATAACATCAATACATTCTGCAACACTTTTAACCGTGTGAGAAGCATATTTTGTTAGAGATGATTCTCCATTTGCCATAAGAAAAGCATTGGATTTTCCAACTGTTTCAAACATAGGTAAATCATTAAAAGAGTCGCCTACACTGTAAATTTCTATATCGTGAGGTAAATGAGATTGAAATTTTATAATTCCATTACCTTTCGAAGCATCTTTGGGTGCGATATCGATAAAATATTGATTTCTAAAAGCTGTTACATGGTCACCCCATTTTTCTAAAATAGTTTTTTTTGTTTGTTCTGCTTCTTCCAAAATACAAGACATAGGTGTAGCTCCTATAGTTACAAAATTAGTAGTTTGTGTTAAGGCCTCTGTGATATTTATATGAATAGAGTGATTTTCTTGAATAATCGTAGATATTTTTGATAATAATCGATCTGCTATTTCATAGGTCATTGTGCCATCATCCCAATAGATAGTATAATTTTTTAAATGATAAAAATATTCTAGTATTTCTAATCCTATTTTGTTAGAAATACTACTATTTTCAATTTCGACAATATTTAATAAGGAGTTAGGATTTGTTTTGTAAATCATAGAACCATTACACAAAATTAGTCCATCTGTTTGTACTTCAAATTGTTCTATTAAAGGTAGTGTCCATACTAAAGTACGACCAGTACATAATGTAAATAAATTACCAGCTTCTCTAAATTTTTTGATAGCATCTAAATCTTCTTTACTAATAAATTGTTTGTGATTGTGTACTAAAGTCCCATCAATATCACAAGCAAGTAATTTCTGTTTCATAGTAACTCCTACTTTTTATAATATATATATATGGTATAAACTACTTTACATAAATAGTCAAGTTCGTATATGTATTATGATTTAGTACTTGTTTTAAATTTAAATTTGTATATACTATAATAAGTGGATATTATTTTATATAAGATTTACCCCGAGTGATATAGGAGTGTAGGATGAATTTTTTAGGAATAGATTTAGGTGGAACTAGTGTAAAATATTCGTTAATTGATATTGATGGAAATATGTCTGTTGAAGGAACATTCCCAACTGTTTCAAAAGATGCTGATGAGCTATTACAAAAATTAATAAAAATAGCAGAACAATACAAAACAAAATATAACATTCAAGGGATAGGTATTGCCTGTCCTGGAATTATTCATCCTTATGAAGGACGAGCTTTGTGGGCTAATATGAATATGCCTAAAGGTTGGCACGAAGTAGTTATAAAAAAAACTTTAGAAAGTATTTTGAAAATTCCTGTAGTCGTTGATAATGATGTTAATTGTGCAGCCTTGGGTGAAAAATGGCTAGGAGCAGGTCAAGATTATCATACTTTTATTTGTATTGCTATGGGTACAGGAATAGGCTCAGGAATAGTTATCAATGACAAATTATATTATGGAGCAGGTTTTCAAGCGGGTGAGATTGGTTATATTAGAGCTAATAGAGGATCAACTGTATTTTGGGAAAAGAATGCATCAACATTAGCTTTGGTAAAACGTATAAAAGATACAATAAGGATCTCTAGATCTTATGCCGAGGAAGAAATCATACAAATAGATGGAAAATGGATTTTTGACAAATATCATAGTGATCAACAAATTGCTTTTGTTGTAGATGATTGGGCTGACATCTTGGCTGGTGGTATAGCAGATGCTGTAAGTATTTTAAATCCTCAGGCAGTTATTTTAGGTGGTGGAGTATCGGCTCAAGAACAAAAGTTACTAGATTTAATTGTTCCGAGGGTGTCTTCTTATTTGCCTAAAGGTTTTATGATAGAGATTGTAATTGCCAAAACAGGTAACAATGCAGCTCAATTAGGTATCATCAAACGGCTATTAGATGAATATATTAATAAATAAAAAATTTATTTTTTGAAGTGGTTTATTTGAATATAAATGAAAGTGCCTTAGAGGGTAATTCTTCAGCTATTTGTTGAGGTATATTTTTGTCTTTTTTTAGTTTCAATCCACCAATATCATTATTACTAGTGACATATATTTTATCACCATTGATTTGAAACCCAGTATAGAAAATATTAAACATATGATATCCTTTATAGATAGCGATATCTCCGCACATTTTGATAAATTCATGATTGTATCTACCAGTATTATCGCGAAGTATAGCGGTATTACCATTTTGTGTAAATGTATAGATTACTTGTCTCCCTTTTATAGATTTACCAATAATAGTTTGATTTTTGATTTGATTTTTAAAGTCTTCTTCCAAAGATTGTCCAAAAATATTAATACTTAGTAATAAAAATAGGCTAAATAATAGATTATTCATAATAACTCCTATATGATATTTATGGGACAATAATTTTTTGAAAATTAGGTCCGTCTACAGAATTTTGAACATTGACAAGATATCTAGTAATATCTTGAGGAGTTGTATATACTTGAAAAACAGCAGAAGTACCATCAACATTAATAAACCAAACTAGCATATATTGGTACAATACACCACCAGGAGATCCACTTTTTAGTCTGAATACAGCTTGATTTTGAGGATTAGGTGCAACCGTACCAGTAATTTCATAAGGTTCCCAATCATAGTATAAAGTACTACCACGAATAGAGTTAACAATTTGTGCATCATCCATAAAAAACCATCTTCTATAAGTACCATCAAAATCAGTTTCAATCTCTTGCCATGTACTACCAATCAATGTTGTTTGAGTGATTCCACCTGTATAATCTGAAGTTAACCCCACTTGACAATAAGTAAACCCAAGCATTAAAATACATAATATAATAATTGGAAATTTCATAATGAAGATATTCCAATAATATTAGTGTTATCTAAAATATCATACTGACAAAAATCAGTAGATTCACAAGCTCCAAGTATTAATGCACAACATGCTATTAATATAATTTTAAGCATATTTCAACTCCTTATAATATAATATATATATATATATTATATATATATTATTGAATCGTCAAAATAAACACAAAAAAAAACTCTCATAAAGAGAGTTTTTTTTAAGAATAAATAACATTTTTATTTTGGTCTTTGTCTTGAACGCGGTATCTTTGAAGTTGGTTTTGGTTTTGGTTTTGTTAATGTAGGGATAGGGACTATTACTAAATTATCAAATGTAACACCTAATAAACGAAGAGTACCTTTGGAAGAAAGAACACGATTAAAAACTTGTTTGTTTTGGTTAGTGTACTGTATTTCATAAAGATTATTTAATATAGGATAGGCAGGTAAAGAATTTGAACATATTATATCACCATTATCTAAATAGACATCATCTTTAATCTCAGTGAGAGTTTTTATATAAGTTTGTTGTCTATTGGTATTAAGCATAACTCTTTGATTTGGTCTTAAATTACCTACATATAATAACGATGTTTCGATGATAGAAGGTTCAACAAGTGCTTCTCTATTATCTTCAGGATCTAAGGTATATTGAACATTCTTAGCTACTACCATATTAGCAAAATAAGATTTCTTGGTATTTGTATTGTAATAAATAGCAGAATATTGAATTTGTCCTGTTTCTGGATAAGAAAGATACATTTCCCATGTTCTAAAGTTACTGCTTAATAATAACAACGGTTCTTTTCTTTGTTTTTTAGCTATCAGTATTTTAGGTTTAGCTGGTCTTGAAGAGCTTGCAGGTGCTCTTCTTGCATTTTGTCTTTTTTGAGCTTGTAGATCAATAAAACTAGTTGAAAATAGTAATAAGAGTAAAAAATATTTCATGTATGATACCTCTCGTAAAGTAGTATTTTCTTTAATTATAAAGATTTTATGTAATTAAGTCAATAGATAGAAGCTCAATCAACAGTGCTGTTAGATACTACTTTGTTGATTGCTAGAACTTGCAAATAATAAGTACACGGTATGAGCAACCATTCTATCGTAAGGACGGGTACGACCAGGAGTAGGGCGTATACCACGCTCAAATATTTCTTTAGCTCGAATTCTAGTAAATCCATGTTTGGGTAATTCTCTGACAACATCAGCTAATTGTTCTACACAAGGAATAATAATAGCAATATTTCCACCAGGGGTAAGCACCTCTTTGGCTGCCCATAACAAACCACCTGGCTCAGGTACATCAAGATAGATAGTATCCATTTTTAGATCTAATCCAAATCCTGTTTCATGAACATCATCTTTCAAAATAAATTCAGCATTTTGAAAACGAGCTAATTTTTCAAAATTTTTAATAGCAATTTTTTGATGCTCAGGTCTACGCTCAAAGCTATATATTTTACCAGTTGCACCTACGATACTAGAGATAGCAATAGCAAATCCAGCAGATCCAGTGCCAATTTCTAAAATATTAGCACCAGAAAAGATGTCTGTTTCCATAATGACAGCACCGATATCTTTTGGATAAGAAATAGTAGTGGCTCGTTTGACTTTCATTAATCTATCGGATATTGTTGGATGAAGTATAGTAAATTCTTCTGTATCGGTGTGATTTTTAATCGTATCACCCCAATATTGATTCTCTCCAAATTTAATCTCTCCTTTGTTTGTTGAAAGATTTCCATTAGGAGTGAAAGGAATCATAAAAGATATTTTTTCATGAGCCAAATAAATAAGTTCACCAGCTTGTATAGGTTTTTTATCGAGAGACATGTTATTCCTCTATTTGTTCTATACTATTAATAGTAGCATAGATAATTTTATTTTTTGTCTTTATGGTAATAGTATTACCTGATTGAAGAGAAGAATCTGTGCTTGTAATAGCGGCAAATCCTTTATTTAGTATTCTTTGAACATTATTTTCTTGTAATTTTAGTGATAAAAGAATCAAGGCTTGTTTTTCTGTATCAATATATTTCTGATAAGTAGTAACCAGTTGATTTTTAAGATAATTTATTTCTAAGTATTTTTCTTTGATTAGATAATTTAATCCTGAAGAAAATTGTTGTTTAATTTGAGATAATTCTTGTAATAATTCATTTTTATCAGGAAGAAGTATCATCGCAGCACCAGTAGGTGTTGGAGCTGAAAAATCGGCAACATAATCGATGAGCGTTGTATCTACCTCATGTCCTACAGCTGCAATAATAGGAGTATTAGCTTGTGCTACAAGTCTTATTAATTGCTCGTTATTGAAGGCATTGAGATCTTCACTACTCCCACCACCACGCCCTATAATGATAGCATCCAAATTATTTTTTAAGGCGAGGGATAAAGAATCATAGAGTGATTGAGGTGCATCAGTTCCTTGAACAATAGAGGGGAAAATAGATATTTGAACGAAGGGATATCTATCTTGTGCGACGCGTAAAATATCTTGTAATACAGCACCATCGGCAGAAGTAACAACCCCTATATGTTCAGGATATTTAGGAAGTGGATTTTTCCTGGATTCTTCAAACAGCCCTTCTTCGTAAAGTTTTTGACGAAGTTTTTCTAAAGTAGAATGAAAGACCCCTTCTCCAAGCTTCATCATTTCATCTGTGAAAAAGCTAATTTGTCCATATTTAGTATAATAACTAGGTTGAGCAAAAATAATAACTTCATCACCATCTTGAAGATGGGATAGTAGTTTTGCAGCATTACTAGAATTATGCGTAAGACAATCTATTTTGGCTTTGTCATCTTTTAATGAAAATCGAATGTAAGCAGAATGTTGCCTTAGTTGGAGATTGGATATTTCGCCTTTAACTAAGACAGGCCCAAGTTGATCTTTGATTAAGCCTGAAATAAAAAAAGCAACGGCACTCACAGAGAGTGCCGATTTTTCTAAACCTTTCATGAAATAAAGAATCCTAATATAATTTTTGATGATTAATAAATAAGATTACTTTTGAGCTGTATAACGATTTTTGAAACGTTCAACCATTCCACCACGTTCTGTATTACGATTACTTCCTGTATAAAAAGGATGGCATTTTGAACATACTTCAACAGTCATTTTATCATTAACAGTTTTGATTTGAAAAGTTTCGCCACAACTGCATGTTACAGTAGTGTCTTTGAGTTCGGGGTGAATCCCTTTTTTCATAGCGTAAGCTCCTAAGACTTATTTAATTATATAATATTATATAACATATTCTCTAATTTTGTCAAGTATTTTATCAAGTATATAGAATACATTTTTTCTATACAAACAATATATTTGTATAGATTATATATTTTGATTTACAAAAGATAATATTTGATCTATAATATTAACTTAAAGATATATTAATAAAGTAAAAAAGGTTAAAAAAATAATGCAAATTTCAATAATTATACCTGTCTATAATACAGAAAAATATTTACCAAAATGTTTAGAATCTGTCATTAATCAAACATATAAAGATATTGAGATAATCGTAGTTAATGATTGTTCCTCAGGTAATTGTGAAGAGATCGTAAAATCTTATCAAGAACAAGATGATAGAATTATTTATTTGAAACATCATGTTAATAAAGGATTGTTTGGTGCAAGAGAAACAGGGGTTAAAAAATCTAGCTATGAGTATATATTACATGTGGATAGCGATGACTGGATAGAATTAGATATTTGTGAAAAATTACAAGAATCAATAAATTATTCTCCAGATCTTATAGAATTTGGATTTCAAATAATCGATGATTCTTTACAAGAGCCTGATATGCCTAAAATAGATTTATTGCAATGTTCACAACAGGAACTATTTACTCGATTTATAACTTTACAAAATGAGCCTTGGTTTGTGTGGCGTTATTTACTCAAAAGAGATATTGCCTTAAAAGTTTATGAAGAATTACAGATTAAAGATCATATAATTATTCATGAAGATGTTCTTTTTCTTATTAGCTATAGTTATTATATAACAAAAGCTATTAGTGTAGCTGTTGTAGGATATAATTACAATTGGAATAATATGAATAGTGCTATGAGAGAAAAAAGAACAGTAGAAGTTCTTCAAAAAGAGTTAAATGTAACTTCTGTAGTGATATCTCATTTGGAGCATTTTTTTGATATTCATCAATTAGATAACAAACTATTATTTCATATAAAATATAATTTATGTAAATCTTTTTTAGGTAACTTACAATTTTATGAAAGAGATCAAAAAACAATGAATAGTATAATGGATAGTATTTTAAAGCAAAGTATTGATATTTTTGGTAGTGATATCTTCACACTTTTTATCGTGGCAAAACCAGAATTATTACCAAATTGGATTAGAACGCTACTAAAAATACAAGATCAATTTTTTCCTAAAGATCAGGCTCTTTTTAAAGTATTAAAAAAGATATACTACAAAATCAAAAGGTTAAAAAAATAATGCAAATTTCAATAATTATACCTGTCTATAATACAGAAAAATATTTACCAAAATGTTTAGAATCTGTCATTAATCAGACTTATAAAAACATAGAAATTATCATTGTTGATGATTGTTCCTCAGGTAATTGTGAAGAGATCGTAAAATCTTATCAAGAACAAGATGATAGAATTATTTATTTGGAACATAATGTTAATAAAGGACTTTATGTAGCTCGAGAAACAGGGGTAAGACATGCTAATGGTACTTATATTACTCATTTAGATAGTGATGATTGGTTAGCCTTAGATATTTGTGAATTGGGAATGAAAGCACTCAAAAATAATGAAGATGCTATATTTTTTAATTATATTAGAGTAGAGACGGAAAGGAATATTTCTGTAATTTTATATTCTCAAACAATATTAGAAAATCATTTGTTTGATTCTCTAATAGAATTAAAAAGAGACCATTGGAATATGTGGGGTGCTTTCTACAAAAGAGATTTGGCACTTAAAGTGTATGAAGAATTACAAATAACTCAACATATCGTTATGTCAGAAGATCTCTTGTTTTTTCTTCCTTTTTCTTATTATTGTAAAAATGCTGTCAGTATTTCACCTATAGGATATTATTATACCTGTACTAACGAGAGTAGTGCTACCAAAACTGTTCCTACTGTAGAATCTTTGACAAATGATTTAGAAGTTTATCAATTTGTCATGCAAACTCATAAATGTTTTTGTGAAAAACATAAAATATATACTAAGAAGTTGTATAAAATTCAACAAAAATTATGTCAATTTCATTTAGAGCAAATGACAATTCTTCAAGAAGATAAATTAGCAATGGATCAATTGTTACCAAAAACAGTAGAAGTTTTTGGTGGAGATACCGTAGCTTCTTTTATATATGATGTTTCTATGACTCCTAATATGATTTTTACACAAAGAAAATTATATAAAAAAATTGATAATTTTTTTATTAAAATACAGAATCATTTTTGTTTTGTATTTCTAAAAAAATTATATCAAATAATTAAAAAATAGGACTTATTGTGAAAATTTCAATAATTATACCTGTCTATAATACAGAAAAATATTTACCAAAATGTTTGGAATCTGTCATTAATCAAACATATAAAGATATAGAAATTATTGTTGTTGATGATTGTTCCTTAGGTAATTGTGAAGAGATCGTAAAATCTTATCAAGAACAAGATGATAGAATTGTTTATTTGAAACATAATGTTAATAAAGGACTTTATGCAGCTCGAGAAACAGGGATAAGACATGCTAATGGTAGTTATGTTATTCATTTAGATAGTGATGATTGGTTAGGGTTGGAATTAGCTCAGAAGATCAATGATGCGTCTTCACAAGATGCAGATCTTTTTATTTATGATACGATAAGTGTTCGAGCTCAAGGTAAAGAAAAAGCAATATGGACGAATAAAGGTGCTAATAATTTTGATAATACAACTTTATTTACAGCTCTATGTTCTCGTTCGTTTAGCTCTTGGGCTACTTGTGGTAAAGTATTCAAACGAACTGTAGTATTGGATATTTATAACAAAATTAATATAAATTCTCATCTTACAATGGCAGAAGATTTATTATTTTTCTTTTATTATGCATATTTTTGTAAAAATGCTGTTCATATTCCTTATGATGGGTATTATTATAATTTGACCAACATTAGTGTGAATAGAATTTCTTACACATTAGAAAAATCTCAATCACATTTGCAAAATTTGCATATTGTTATCGAGCGAATAAAATCTTTGATGCAAGACCAAGATATTAATTTTTCTGTATACAAACCTATTATACAAGAATTAGCACAGAGTTATTTTATTAGATTAAATGAGTTGTCGATAAATGATAAAAAAACAATTTTCACACTGTTAGTTGATGTGTTTGGAACAGAAATTTTAGTAGATTATATTTCGACACAAGCTCAATTTAGAGATGACAAAATCAGAGTAACTAGTGATCAATTAATAACAAAGATATTTCCTAAAAATTCTAAACAATATAATATATTAAGAATGATAATATTACAAATGTACAATATATTTCACTATATATTAGATAGAGATAAAAAATGACAAAAATACAACAATATCAACAATTATTAATACCAAATATGGTATATTCTCCAGAATTATTAATAACTTTATTAGAACAAGTTCTTTCTGAAAAAAGATATGCACATGTGATAAGAGTATTAAATACTGCAAAAATATTAGCGAATAAATTTCAAGTTTCTAAAAAAGAACAAGATCAGATTATTCAAGCAGTATTATTTCATGAT
Source organism: Spirochaetota bacterium (assembly GCA_030154445.1). Lineage (NCBI taxonomy): Bacteria > Pseudomonadati > Spirochaetota > Spirochaetota bacterium. Next base: position 59,823 of record JAGUQW010000002.1, read on the forward strand.
CTTGCAAAGGGAATGAAAGATGAAGAGCTGTTTGAATATGCGGAAATATACTCTATCTATTTAGGAGATGTACCTGCTCCTATTTATCATGCTATTGTTGGAGCTTGGATGATGGAATATTTTTTTGATATTAATGATAAAAAAGTATTAGAAGCTGTTTATTATCATACAACAGGATATATTAATTTTTTAACTAATCAAATTGGAGCGATTTTGTTTATAGCAGATTATTTAGAGCCAGCGCGTTCTTTTGAAAAATTACATATAGAAATTCATATTCCTAGTAATATAAAATTGGCATTACTAGAAATAGTAAAAGATAAAATATCTTATGTTATTCAAAGAAATAGAGTAATTGATTGTAAAAGTGTAACTTTTTATCATGGTTTGTTAAAAGAACAAGGAGATAATTAATGATGAAATACTTAAAACTATCTAAGTTTGAATTTATCAATATTGGTATTTTCACTCTTTTAATATTTATATTAGGATTGATTTTACCTATTTTTTATGGAGATGATATCAATTATGCTATAGATCAAGGTTCTTTTATTGTACAGCAAATTCAAGAGTACAAAACATGGCATGGTCGATTTCTGACTCATATTTGGGTTAGAATAATCTTACAATATCCTTATACTTCAGATCTACTAATAAGTTTTTTTGTAGCATTATTTTTTTATGCTTCATGGAAATCTATCAATCCTCATCATACTGCTTCAGAAAAAAATAATCAAAGAGTGCTTTTAGTTGTTCTTTGTTTTGCTTTAATTTTATTTTTTACACATGGATTTTGGATTGCTATGCTAAGAGTAACACATTTTCTAAGTTATCGTTTTACGGTAGCACTAGTTTTATTATTTTTAATACCTTATTTAAAAATATTTGCCAATAAGGAAGACAAACCTTCTTTAAAAATATTTATTCCTCTGTCTTTTTTAGCGGGAGCAACGCATGAACAAGTCGTGATTGTTATTCCATTATTATTAATGATGGGAATAATAGGGAAATTTTTAAAGAAAAATATACCTTTATGGTATTGGCTAGGTATCATTGTTTTTGTTATAGGTTGTGCTACTGTATTTTTATCACCTGCAGGATTGTCAGAAGAAAAAATTATAACATATGGAAATGCATTAGAATGGGATTTTTTTGGACAAACTCTAAATTGGTTAGAGCTAGGCTGGAAACGATATTTTTATAGTTTAATTAAAGTATTGTCAATATGGATTCCTCATAGTATAGGATTTATGATTTTTTTTATCATCTTATTGATATTATCAATTAAAAAATTAAATTCTTTCTCTTATGAATTAGTTCCTTCAATTTTTTTATTTTTATTAAGTCAGGCTATTATTTTAGTAATGATGTTTTCTCCAAGATTCACATCAGGTCCTATGGCTTTAGGTAGTGATCTTATAGTGATATCGTGTATATCACTACTATCTTCTTATTGGAAAATTATAAAATTTGATGTACGAACAAAAGAAAAATTAATTATGAAAATAGTATATAGTATTACTTTTATTACATGGATTTTACAGATTCCTCCAGTTTTATCATATAGAGTTGAATATAATCATATGATTAAAATAGTTGGACAAGCTATAAAAAAAGGTGATTCAGAAATTATAATACCAAAATTAAAGAGGCAGGGAATAAAAACACTTTTTGGTTATATTAGAATTATTCACCCACCAGAGGTAAACACTCTTATAAAATATAAGTATCCTAATACAACAATTACTATTATAGAAAAATAAATAAAAAACACTCATCTAATTTAAGTGAGTGTTTTTTTTATAAATAGATAAAATATTTTTAATTTTCAGTAATTTCAATAAACCAAATCTCTTCTGATTGAAGGATTCCTTCAGGATTATAAAGACGAATTTTAATTTGACCAGATTTATCAATAACTGTAAATGTTAATTTTCCTTGTTTAGGAGTACTCTGATCAGCTTGATAAATAATACCTGGACTTGAGTAATAAGGCGATGCAAAAAGATAGTTTTTAGTATTATTCTTAATACTAAAAGTTGAATCTTTAATCACTTGTTTGGTATGAAATGATTGTTGAATAATAAGTTGTTTTTTTGCTAAAGTACCTGTAGGATAGCTAGTATTTGATATAGGAGATTTTGTTATTATATTAGTTGGATTGATTAAACCAACTTCAAGTAACATAGACTCTAATGACATAAGCGGGAGTATAGGAGGTGTTTTAATATAAGAGACAAAATTCTGTGTACAATTTGTTAGTAAAAGAAATATTCCAAAGAGGAATAAATTTTTGTTCATTATTACACCTTTATAAGATATAAATATCTATTATATTATCGAATGAAATAGGGTAGATCTTTAATATTAGAGATTTAAATAGTACCATGCTTCTGCAAGATTTTCATTCAATCGAAGAGATGCTCTATAGTAACGATAATGTAGATCACTATAAGACTTGGTACGAAGTATTTTTCCAATTTGAAAATTTAACTCAGCTTGATAAGGATTTAAATTCCATGCTTGCATATAATATTTTTCAGCTTGTTTAAGATTTTTTTCTTTTACAAGTATATTTCCTAAATGAAAATAACTAAGAGATTTCAATTTATTGTTAGTACTGATATTGATAACATTTTTAAATGTTTTTTTAGCTTGATCGAATTGATTCAAATTTTGTAGAGCGATTCCTTTAATATATATTAAGTCAGAACTACTATCTGTAAGATCACTAGCATTAAGATAAGCAAGAGCTTCTTGATATTTTTTTAATCTAGATAGAGAATGTGTTTGGATTATAAGGCGTAATTGTTCTATTTTTTTTTCTTGAAAGGGAATACGAGGAAGAATAAATAAAATATTTTGATAATCAATATCTGTTTCAGCTGATAAAAATCTTATCCAAGATCGAGATAAAAAATTCCAATTAGTCATTATTTGAGGGATATCTTTTAATAAAGCTTCATCTAATAAAGGAAGATAAATAGCAACATCTGATATAGCAAGATGTAACAACACTTTCAATTCTCTTTCTTGATAAGAAAGAGAATTGAAAGTGTTGTTATTTTTTAGATATTCATAAGCTTTATCATATTCTTGATTGTAATATAATTTATCAAAAATTTGAGTATTACTACATTTAACAATAGTTAAAAATAAAAATACAATAAACATTATTTGTTTGATATTTTTTATGTAAGGAGTTAATGTGAGATTATTAATAGTTAAATTCATAATTATCCAAAAATTTTACCAATACGCTCTAAAACTTTACCTCGATCTAGAGGTTTGACGATATAACCTTTAGCACCAAGTTTGATTGCCTCTTTTACTGTTTCAGCAGTTCCAAGTGCAGTTACCATAATAACATTCACTTCAGGATTGAGCTCTTTTAATTTTTTAAGAGCTGTTAGTCCATCCATTTCTGGCATTGTAATATCTAATGTTATTAAATGAATATTTTCTTGATTTTCTCTATACTTAATAAGTGCTTCAGCACCATTTAAAGCTGTATCTATAACTTTAAATTCTCTAGAAATGAAAATTTGTGACAATTGTTTTAAAATAAACTTAGAATCATCTACACAAAGTACGCCAATTTGTTGACCTAATTTTGTTAATCCTGTAGGTAATCCATCTTCATTGAAAATAATTTTCATAAGTACTCCTATATTTTCTTATATATGAATTTGTATAATTAATTTTTTAGAGCAATGTTAATATCTATTATACCTAAAGATGTATCAATAGGGATGATTAAAGCTTCTATATTATCACTCTCAAATATGGTAATATGATTACCTACAATTAATGTTGGTGGACTAAAATTAAAGAATTTAGATTCTTTTGATAATTTGGTAACGGCACGAGCTGTAACCATATTACCTATTTCAGAAATTGTTCCTCTTACAAGATCATTTACTTCTATAAAATGTTCGTCATTTAGTTTTCCTGCAAGAGCTAAAGCTGTTTCTTCAGTCATATCAAAAACAATACGCCCATAGACTGCTCCTGTTACTCCAATAATAACAGTAAATCCTTTCATTCCATCACCAAGTTTTTTTAGTTGTAATTGTTGTCGTGAAATAGAAGTATTTAGAATTTCACTCATGATTTCGAATGCTGATTCTACAAAAGGGTTGATATAATCAATTAACATAAATTCTCCAATTTTATAATAACAATATAAATTATTATATATACTTATTCTTAATAATTCAAGTTACGGTGTTAAAATATTTATTTTATTATATTTTTAATTAATATTTGAATAAGAGACGAAACATCAATAATTAAAATATTATCGGCGTTATCAATAATAATACCTGAAAAAATAGAGTTTTGAGTCCATTTACTCATATAATTTACAGGATTATAGTTTTCTGTAGTAACGCTAATATTTTTATCTATGTGATCAACATTAATAGCAAACAAATAAGATTCATGTTTGATTATTATTAAATATTCATCATTTTGACAATTTATTAATACAGGATATTTATTGATAGTTATTTGTTCTTCTAATCCAAGCATTTTTTTCAAAGAATACACGGGAAGAATTTCTCCTCTAATATTTGTAATACCCATTAGTATTTCATCTGAATTAGGAATGCGGTATATTTTTTTACCCATAACAATATCTCTAATATTTAAAATATTTAAAGCATATATTTGAGTATTAATACGAAAGGTGATAGTACTAAAAAGAGTATTAATATTTGTATTTTCTGTAAAATCTACTGTTAAATTTTCTATTGACATAGATACCTCTATTTATATTCTTTGAAAGAATATTGGATAATTTTTGGTAAATCAAGAATAAATCCAATTTCTCCATTACCTACAATAGTTGCAGCAGAAATACCTGGACTAGAAATCAATCGTTGATCTAATGGTTTCACAACAATGTCCTGTTCTTTTAAAATTTCTGGTACAATGATACCAACTTGTCTAGTTCCAAATCGTACAATAATGCAAAAATTATGTTCTAATTCTTCAATATTTTGATTGGGATTAGTATTGGTAAATGTATCTGTTTTGTTTTTTTTAAAAGAATCTATATTATAAAGAACTTTCGGTAAAGAGACTAAAGGGATCAATGTTTCTCTAAATTTAATAGCATAGTAATGATCTAATTTATGTAATATAGATTTATTTAAAATAACAGTTTCTTCAACAGATGTAATAGGAATAATATAATGAATATTTTCAATCATTATTACTAAACCTTGAATAATTGCCAGTGTTAAAGGTAATTGAATTCTAATAGTAGAGCCAACACCTATTGTTGAAGAGACAGATACAGAACCACCAAGCTCTTGGATATTTCTATTTACGACGTCCATACCAACACCACGGCCAGATAAATTAGAAACTTCTTCAGCTGTAGAAAATCCAGGAAGAAAAATAAGAGAAAGCTTTTCTTTGTCACTCATAGTAGTTATTTGTGATAGAGTAACAAATCCTTTAGCAATAGCTTTTTCTGCAACTTTTTGGGCATCGATACCTTTACCATCATCAATAATTTTAATGAAAAGTGCATCTCCTTCTTGATAAGCTTTTAATTGAATGATACCAGTTTCATTTTTGCCTAATGCAAGTCTTTCTTGAGGTGTTTCGATTCCATGATCTAGAGAATTTCTAATCATATGCATAAGAGGATCGTATAAATCTTCTATCATCCCCTTATCAATTTCAGTTTCTCCACCTTCTATTATTAATTCTACTTTTTTATTAACATTTTTTGCAATATCTCTCGCTAATCGAGTAAAACGCGAAAAAACTGTTTGAACAGGAATCATGCGTAAATTCATCATTCGAGTTTGTAGTGTTGATGAAATACGAGATAATTGTTGAATATATTCTATGTAGTGATTTACACTTGTATCAATTAAAGCAAAATCACTTCTGAATTGATTGTTTCTAATTTTGTTTGTTTCAGGATCATCATGGAGAGGTAATAAAGTGGTTGATGACAAAAATGTACGAAGATTTAATTTGGTATTGTAAATAGATTTCTCTAAATCTGAACTAAATTGATTTAATCCAGAGCGGATAATAACTAATTCTCCTAGTAAGTTTAATAATTCATCAATACGAGAACTTTCTACTTTAAGAGTAGGACTGCGTTTTTCTTCTATTTTATTTGAAACTAGCTCATGTTCTAGATTACTTTTTTTTGTGAGTATTTCTTCAGAAGAAGAAATTATTTGGGAAGAATCCGGAGTTTTTATATTAATAGCCTGTGTTACTACAGTAACAGTTTCTTCTGAAAAAATACCATTCATACTTTGTTCTATTTCTAAAAAAAAATGAGGAGAGAGTGCTGTCACAGTAACTTTAGTGGTGACATCTGAAAGAGATAATTTTTTTTGAATATAAGCAGGATCATCATCTGATGCAATGACAATATTCAAAAATGGCATGTATTCTTCATCTAAAGATTCTGGAGAAGGATTCATAATAATAGGTTCTGATATATTATTAACAATATTTAAAACTTCAAATGGAGCAACTTCTTTTAATTCATATTCTTCATTAAAACGAATTTCAATAAATAATAATGCTTCTTTTTCTTTTAGTGATTCTTGAATACTGAAGAAGGTTTCATTATTAAGTCCGAAACGAGCAGCAATAGGCAAACTATCTATATTAAAAGAAAAATTATTATCCTCTTGTATTGTTGAATTTGAAGTTTGAGGGTTATTTGATACTGTATTTTTAATAAGTTCTAAAGATTTGATTAGTGCATTTGCTTTGTCAATAGAAGGTATTTCTTCTTTTTCATGAGCCATTAGTAAAGTAAATAATTCATCTTTCACTTCAAGTAATAATGTAATATCGTCATTAGTGAACAAATATTTATTAGTTCGAACAAGATCTAATACATCTTCCATAATATGTGTGAGTCTTGTTACATCATTAAAACCAACAGCTCCAGCACCACCTTTGATAGTATGAGCTACACGAAATACAGTATCGATTCCATTTTTATTTGTGAGATCTTTTTCTAAATTTAATAAGCTTTCTTCAAGATTTTCTAACAAAGAAAATGCTTCATCTAAAAAGTCGTTAATCAATTCTTTCCAATTATCCATTTGACCCTCCAGAATGTACACCATAATGAATCAAAGCTTGCAGAATACCTTTTCCTAGATCTTCTTGAGATAATATTAAATCTACAGCATTTTGATTAACAGTAGATCCGGGCATTCCCCATACAGCGCTGCTAGTTTTATCTTGAGCAAATATTAAAGAACCTTTAGAATGAAGTTTCTTCATTCCTAAAGCACCATCACTACCCATTCCACTTAAAATAGCACCTATTACATGGCCATGAAAAGAATGTAATAAATGTTCAATTGCTAAATTGATAGAAGGTTTGAAAGGATGAGATTCATAATTATTTCTATCTGTATAATACACATATAAATTACCAAACGAATTTAAACGTCCGTGTAAACCACCTGGAAATATATAAGCGTGACCTTTATCTAATGATATGTTATGCCTTAATTCGTGAACAGGAATCAGAGATACAGAATTTAGTTCAAGAGCGAAAGATTTTGTAAATTTTTCTGGCATATGTTGAATGATAACAATAGGGATAGAAATAGAATTATCTATATGCTTTAGAATACTTCTAATAACTTGAGGACCTCCTGTAGAAGCCCCCAAAATAAGTAATTTAGGTTTAATATCTTTTTTTGTTAAAATACTATTAAGGTTAGATAATCCTGTAGGAGTATTTACTTGAGTTGTAGATGATGATAAATTAGAAATTTTTTGTGGAGTACTAGAAATATGATTGGATATAGGTGTTGAAGATAAGGAATTTGTTAACAATCGCCTATTCTTTTTTGCAGCTATTCCTGATATAATCTTAGGAATAATAATTTTTTTTACATTAGGTATTATTGTTTCAGCGGAACCTTCTGTTTTTAATACAAAATCACAAAATCCAAAATCAATAGCTTTTTTGAAAATAGGATTGTCATAACGAACAAGGGTACTATGAATAATCACAAATGGTTTATCTTCAAAAGATAATTGTTCTTCTATATTTTGAAGCACATAAAGTCCATCACCATTGTTCATTTCAAGATCAAGTATTACTACATCAGGTTTTGTTGATAAAATTTGTTGAAAACCTATCTCTCCATTGTGTGCCATTCCTACAACAGTTAATTCAGAAATATTATCAATAGTTTTAGACAGGTAATTTCGTACAAGAAGAGAATCGTCAATAATTAATATTTTGCCTAAAGACATAAATACCTTCTAAACTTATTTTTTGTTGGTATAATATATAACTTTTTGAAGCAGTATAGGGGTTAATAATACATTTAATCCAAATATACTTTCAGAAGGACTAATAAAAAAATATCTATTAGCTTTCAATCCTGTTATTAGTTTATTTAGTACATATTCTTGAGTAGTCTCATTAAAATAAATAAGTACATTTCTACAAAATATAATATCTATTAAAGAATTCGTGTGGTTATCTATAAGATTATGTCGTTTAAATACAATATTTTGTTTTAATAATGTTGGTATTTCAATAGTGTTCTCATTAGTATGAAGATAAGAACGATATTCTTGAGGAATATGCTGTAATCCTTCAATAGGATAATGACCTTTTTCTGCTGTAGTTAAAGATGTCTGATCAATATCTGTAGCTAAAATAGAAAAAGTCCAATCATGTAAAAAATGCATGTCAAAATAATATTGAAAATATAGAGCTAAGGTATAGGGCTCTTCTCCACTGGAACAAGCACAACTCCAAATAGAAATATGCTTAGTAAGATCATTTGCTTTTAATAATTCTGGAATAATAGTAGATCCTAATATTTGAAATTGCTCGATATTTCGAAAGAAATGGGTATGATTTGTAGTAACAAATCCTATAAACTCAAATAATTTTTCAGTATTCATTAGTAAGTCGGAGTATAATTCATCTACTGTTATATTTTTAATTTTAATAATATTTTGAATACGCTGATCTAACACTTTAAGATGGCTTGCAGGAAAAATAATACCACTAGCGGTGTGTATTAATTCTGCTATTTTTTGCAATAGTAAGCTTGGTGTTTTAAAAATACTTTGGGTCATCGTTGTCCTCAAAAAATTTATATAACTTTTAATTTTCTAAAATATTATCAATTTGTTCTGACAGATCGTATTCTAAAAGATCGGCGATTAATACAAAATCTTTATTTTCAAAAGCATGTAACATTTGTAAAGAAAGATCTTTCATTGCTAAAGAATGTTGTTCAATATGATGATCTGAAGAATTAGTTGCAGCAAATCTAGTGAAAACTTCAATAACATCAATTATTTTACAAAGATTTTGAATTGCTTTTACATCATTTCCTGTTTGAAAATGAGTGGCAATATCAGGAAGTTGATCTTGTATTTCTGTTAATAATGCGTAAGTACTTTCTTTAGAGTAACTTTTTTCATTTGATATTTTATGTTGTAATGTATCAAATATATTCACGATTTTTTCTAGTTGTTCACCAATCTCTTTAGTTTCATCGAGAGGAACAACATCTTCATCTAACCTAGTAATAACTTGTTTAACAATTGCTTTTAGAATAGGAATATCTGTAGGAGGAAAAGAAAGAGAGTTTTGAAGAGCCTCTAAACTTTCTATAATCCATGCAAAACTGTTAATGAGTTCATTTTTTTTAGCTAATGATCCATTTTTTAATTCTTGTGCTCCTAAAATAACAAATTGCTTACCATCTTCTAACAAAGAAATACTGAGTTCTAGTTTTGTAGTTACTACTAATTCAACTTTGTTCACTTTATCTACAGAAGTTGCTAACATTTGAGGATCATCAATAGAATAATATTTGTTATCAATAGTCATAGAGGTAATAATAAGATTTTCTTCTAATTCTTTTAATATAGCATTTAATAAGTGTTGTATTGTATCAGATTTTTGAGGACTAACTCCTATGGGAGTTTCATTGATAAATAATTCCATAATATATTTCTCTCTAAATATTTTTTATATTATAAGTTTAATTGTTGTATAAAAGTAGACTTTAAAATATCGTGCCTTTCTTCTACTTCAGTAACACAATGAATACAAGCCACTTCACCATGGGTAGAAAAATAAAATTTTATTTTTGGTTCTGTTCCAGAAGGGCGAGCAATGATTCTGGTCTTTTCATCATAAGATAAAACTAAAACATTAGATGCAGGTAATTTTGTATTATTATTATTTAAATAGTCAGTACTTTTTAGTAATCCAAATTCAGATATATTTTGAGGAGGATTGGTTCTTAGTTGATCCATGATAGCGTTGATTTTTTCGACACCATCTTTACCTGGAATAGTAATAGAATATTGAGATTCTTTATAGTGGCCATATTTGATATCAATTTCTAATAATAATTGATCTAAAAATTTACCCTGTTTTTTGTAATAAGCGACTAATTCTGCTACAATAGCTGTTGCTGAAATACCATCTTTATCTCTAATTTTATCAGAAATATTGTAACCATGGCTTTCTTCCAAACCTAATAAGAATTTTTTACCAGATTGTAGTTGTTTTTCCATTTCTAAAGCTATCCATTTGAATCCTGTCAATGTTTCTGTATAAAACAGTTTGTGTTCTTCTGCTATTTTGCTAATGAGAGGAGATGTTACAATAGTACTTACAATAAAAGAAGAATTTGGTACTGCTTTTTGAAGTAAATAATTTGCAATAAGAAAACCAATTTGATTTCCATTTAGTAGTGTATATGTTCCTGTAGAATTTTTGTACGCAACGCCAATTCTATCTGCATCAGGGTCTGTTGCTATAAAAACATCTGCGTTTATTGTTTGTGCATATTCTATACCTAAGCGCATTGCTTCTGGATCTTCAGGATTAGGAAAAGGCACTGTAGGAAAATTACCATCAGGAATTGATTGTTCAGACATAATCTCAACATTTTTAAATCCAAATTTTTTGAGTAATTTTGGAGCTATTTTGTAGCCACAACCATAAAGAGGAGAATATAAAATTTTGATATCACTAGCAGCACACAATTTTTTATCAAGAGTAAATGTCTGAGCTTCTTGTAAATATTGATTTATGATATTATCACAGTAATGAAATAATGGTGATTTGATGGCATCTTTAAAAGAATGTAGTGATCTTACTTTGTCCAAAGAATCGATTTTTCTTACTTCAGCAATCATGTTAATATCATGTGGAGGTGTTACTTGAGCTCCATCTTCCCAAAAAATTTTAATCCCATTGTATTCTTTTGGATTATGTGAAGCTGTATTCATAATTCCAGCTTGAGCTTCTAATTGTCTAATAGCATAAGAAACAATAGGGGTAGGACAAATATCTTTGAAAAAATATACAGTAATATTGTTTTCTATAAGTACAGAAGCTGCTTCTTGAGCAAATTCTAAAGAGTTGATACGAGAATCTCTTCCTATCACCACTCCTTTTTTAGAACCACCTTGAGCATGGATATAATTAGCTAAGCCTTGTGCAACTTTACGAATATTATAGATATTCATACGGTTGGTACCAGCACCTCTAATACCTCTCAATCCACCTGTACCAAATTCTAAATCTTGCCAAAATCGATCTGTTAATTCTGTTTCATTTTCTGTGTTGATCAATAATGATATTTCTTGTTGAGTTTGCTTATCATACTTATCTGTTGTCCATTCTTGTGCTTTTTGTAAAATTTCTGGATTCATAATAAGCCTCCGTATTTTATAATTAGTATTTTATATTTTTATGAAATATTGAAATCCAACTTGTGTTAATAAAGATAAATAATAAAAAAGTAATAATGTAAAAGGGTAACTACAAATTAATATAGCGAGACTTCCAATACTGTCGAGCTCTTTGAATGATAAAGAATTTTTGAGAGCTATTCCTATAGAGGATACGATGCATAATGTAATGAAACTCAGAATATATTGAGCAATCGCTAAAATAATTGGTACTACAAATGATTGAGAAAAAGCGTTATGAGTGATAATAGGGAGCAATCTGATATTTCTGAGATCTGTTGTATTCCACGAATCAAAAAGAGGATTTATTTCAAAAGACAACGGTAATATGTAATTTTTTGCTAAGCTATTACTAGGAATTAAGGTGTTCTTATTATTAATAAAAAGAGTAGCTTTGTAGAGAATAATTTTTTTATCTATTATTTTAGCATATTCTGCAAATAAAGCAAAAGCTTGATTTTTTTGATTGAATCCTCTAAAAAACATTTTTTGCACTAAATAGGAAGTAGGATTTTGTTGAGCAATAGTACCAAAAACCAGGCATTCTACATCGTTTTGAAGGATCATTCCTTTTTTTGAAGGTAAAAGTGGGAGTTGATCAAATTCTTTTAAAACAATAGCTTCTGGTGCATTGGTAGGAGCTGAAATGATAGAAGGTTTTTTTTGAGTATAAGGTATTAAAATTTCTTTGATTCCAAATAAAGAAATAATAATGAAAAAAATATAACTAAATATACAAATATTCAACTTGATATTTGTATTGTTTTTTTTGTGAGAAAGAAGTAAAGATACCAGTAATGTTGTCCCAGCGATAGGGATGTAAACATCTAATAATTCAAAAATAGCCAAAGTTATTTGAGAAGATTGGAAATAATAATAAGTAAACACACAAATACAGCTAATAAGATGAAGAAAAAAAGCTATAAAAATTTTTTTAATAATGAATTCCTTTCGTTATATTTTTAATAGTGGTAGCAATAATAATACAAGTATATAATACAATAACTAATAAAAAATTAATAAGTAATATTGGTGAATTAGGATTATTTTTATATAATTCTAAGGAAATATTTATTATATAAGTTGATAAATAGGGAGTATAAATAGATAGAATTAAAATAATCGCTAGCGCTCCTAAAAATTGCTGTGCTATAGTTACAACCACTCCAAGAAATGATGCTATTGAAAATATACACAAAATAGTTAAGAAGATATTAGTATAATCAAACATTTGTGTTTTGATTGTTTGGGATATCTTGACATATTTTGATTGAGATAACAATAATTTTCTAGATGATAGGGATGCTTTTTTGTAAGAGATTAACATAGGATCATCGTTTGTTGAGGATGTTTCTTTAGTATTATCAGAACTAACAACAATATCTTTTAATACAGTATTACTATTAGTAGGTAATTTTATTCCTACAGTAATATAGAGATTTCTAATTTTTGTATGTAAGATACTCATATTATCAAACCAACGCTGGATCAGCTGTTGCCCTAATTTGTATTGAGGTATAGATAAATGGGTAAGTTCAAAAGGAATAATTTTAGAACCGGATTGTTTGTAATAACCAAACGAAGAAAAAGATTGTGGATTAGAAAGTGTAAAAGAATTTTTGTTTGTTTTGATATTATCAAATAATAAATAGTTAGAACCAATCCATAAAGCTTTAGTTTTGTTTTGAGAAAATAGAGTTTGTTGTTTTGGTAATTTTTGTGGGTCAATTACTAATGTTCCTTGACTTGTAGAAATAATACTATTATTTGGAATTGTTATATTAGGTTTAATATTAGTAATAGAAATATCAAAGTTTTTTTGAGAAAAGGGAAATGAGATCATTAATAATAAAGTAGATAAAATAGTGCTTGTTATGATTAATAATAAACGAGAAGAGATAGTTCTAGGTGTATTCATACCACAAAACAAAGCTTGATGAAACCATAAAAACCAAGGGATAGATAACAATATAACATCTCTTAATACAAAAAGCACTAACTCTTCTGAGTAATTCAAAGCAAACAAAATTAAAGGTATAGAAGAACAAAAAAATAATAAGACAAAAAAATGTTTTAACAGAGTAGAAAAATAATAAGAAATAATAGAGGTCATAATTTCCTTAACAGTAATATATAAATATATTATATATTACTGTTTTTTTTATAATATTTCAAGTAAATAGAGATAAAATTATTTAAATACAAATATAACATTTGTATTTAAATAATTTTAATGTTATATTAAAATAAAGGAGATTTATATGTATAAATTATTATTATTAATGATATTGGTATATTCTAATATTATTTACAGTCAGGATCACAACAATCATTCTATGGCTAGTGAGGATAATAACAGTCAAAAAGTTATGATGCTTATGCATAAACCTATGATGGAGCAGAAATATCAACAAACAGACTCTCCTGATGTAGATTTTCTTGTAAATATGATTCCTCATCATAAAGGAGCCGTATTATCGTCAGAAGAATATTTGAAATCAGGAAAAAATGAAACTGTCAAAAAATTAGCTATGGATATTATTACTGCTCAACAAAAAGAAATTCTTGAATTTCAACAAGCAAGTGAAAAATTAAAAACAGAACTTGGTGAATATTCCAAGAAAGAAGTTTCTAAGATAACTAAAGAATCTAAAAAAGCTATGGACCAAATGATGAAAGAAATGAGTTCAATTACTCTTTCTGGAGATATTGATAGGGATTATCTTATAGGGATGCTTCCACATCATCAAGGTGCTATTAATGTATCTCAAATTATTCTTAAAGTTACTACTAATGAAACAATAAAAGAAATAGCTAATCGTATTATAGCTGATCAACAAAAAGAAATTGCTGATATTCATAAAATTATTGCAGATATGTAGTTGTCACTATTTAAATAATAAATAATAAAATCCCCATAAAATATTATATTAAAATGTTTTGTGGGGATTTTTTGCAACTTCACTTGAAAAATTATAAGAAATATTTTATAATATTCTATAATATTTTTTTTAGGAGCGGTTATGAGATGTGCTTCATTAATTAGTGGAAGTAAAGCTAATGCTTTTTATTTAGAAACTAATGAACATGCATTATTAGTTGATGCAGGATTATCCTTTCCTAAATTAGAAACTACATTTGCTGAATTAAAAATTGATATCAATAAAATTCGTGGTATTTTGGTAACTCATGAGCATGAAGATCATATTAAGCACCTAAAAAGAGTAGCAAGTGTTCTTAAATTACCTGTGTATATTACTGCAGAATCTTACAAAAAGGCAGGATTATCTTTACAAGATCATCATATTATTAAAGCTGGTGATGATCTTTTATTTGGAGATATTCATATTAATGCTTTTCGAGTATTACATGATTCTGAAATGTGTTTGGGTTTTCTTGCTAGTAATAATAATAAAAAGTTATTTTTTGCTTCTGATATAGGCTCTTTTGATGATAAAATTTTAGAAAAAGCATATAATGTTGAATTTATAGGAATAGAAGCAAACTACGAACCGTCTATGCTCACTCGTTGTACCTACCCACAATATCTAAAAGATAGAATTTCTAGTGGTGCGGGACATTTATCTAATTCTGAAGCAGCTATTTTTGTTAAAGAAACTGTAGGAAAAAATACTAAAAATACAATGTTTTTACATATTAGTGAAAATAGTAATTGCACATCATATATAGAAAAAATGATAGATCAGGATCTTTACCACAAATTTCCTGAGATACACTATCATATTACAAGCAGACATGGTCATGGACCATTGATAGAGGTATAAATTGAAAAAAATATTGTTACAAACTTGTTGTGCTCCTTGTGTTACAACTTGTGTTGAAGTTCTCAGAAAAAAACTTCCTTGGGAAAAAGTATTAGATAAAGAACCTGATTTTGATGAAATTGCGATTTATTTTTATAATCCTAATATTCATCCAGAAGAAGAATATCATAAAAGAGCTCTAGAAACCAAACGATTTGCAGACCTAGCTAATTGTGTATTTATAGAAGGGGAATATGAGACAGAAATATGGTATGATAGAATAAAAGGATTAGAGCAAGAACCTGAAAAGGGAAAACGCTGTACGACTTGTTATGGAATGAGATTACAGAAGACTTTTGATTATGCCAAAAATCACGGTTATGACGCTGTTGCTAGTACATTGACATTAAGTCCACATAAGGATGAAAAAAGAGTTAATGCTATTGGACAAGTATTTTATAAAAAAACAGGTATAGAGTACCTTGTTTCTAATTTTAAAAAAAATAATGGATTTAAAATATCTAAAGATTTGTCACGACAACATTGTATCTATTGTCAAAAATATTGCGGTTGTGAATTTTCCTTGATGGAGCGTTTACAACAAGAAGCTGAAAAACTTCAAAATATTCAAAATCAAGCATAGAGTATTTCTTCATAAGATATGTGGATATTTCTAAAAAATTAGTCTAATAAATAAAAAACTCCTCATTGAGGAGTTTTTTTTTATTTATTAGTTTCTTGTGCTTGAAGCTTGGAACTTAGTAAAGCTAAAAATATTCCAGTGATTATAGTGAAAATACTAACAAACCATGCTATGATACTACTTTGAGCAGCTATCATTTGAAGTAGTATCTGAATACAGGAAGCAAATATTAATCCTAAAATAAAATAGAATGTAGCACCTGGTCTTTGTTCTAATAATTTTGTCATGAGTAAGGTTGCTAATATGATACCAATTATCACACCACCACCAATAATAGCGATAGGGAAAAGAGAGCGTTCTGAGATGTAATTGAGAATAGGTCCATATTCTCCTAGAGCTATTAATAAAGCAGAGCCAGAGATACCTGGAATAACCATAGTAAATGCTACTATTATACCAATAATAAAAAGCCATATAATTCTATGCATTGGTAAAGCAACAATCTGAAATAATCCAAAATCTTTGATAAGTCGAGATTGTTCTGTAATAATATTACTAGGTTCTCTTAAAGAACTGATTGCAAATAAAGAAGCAAACCCTAAACAAATTAATCCTAAACGGGTAAAAGAAAATTTGACATCTGTTTGCATTTTTGCTAATACAGGAATAGAGCCTAAAATTAATCCTAAAAAGAATCCAAATGTAGGAGTATAAGAAAATGGTAAAGGACTGCCTTTTGGAAGATCAATACCTAATAAAAAAGAAATAAGCTGAGCAAATACTAAGAATCCTATTATAATTCCCAGACCTAAATTACATAAAAATAATAAATATTCTTTTCTATTCTCTGGTTTAATTAAAAAATAACCAACAGCTTCTGTTAATTTTTGATAGATACCGAGAACAAAAGCCATCGTTCCTCCAGAAACTCCTGGAATAATATTAGAAATACCAATGATTATCCCTTTAAGGGTAATATTAAAAAATTCTTTCATTCTATATCCTTGTTTATAATTCATCATAAAGTTTTATTGCTTGGTATACATCTTCTAAAGTAGAACTTTTAGCTAAGGCTGATCTAATTTTAGAAACCCCTTCAAACCCTGATAACAAACTCATCAAAGCTCCTCGTAATGGAAGAATATTATGATAACCAGTTATTTCAAACCAAGACTCTGCATAATTTTTTAATAAATCGAGAAGTTCTTGAGGGGTAGGGGTATTATAAGATCCAGTATTAGAATAGTCTATGATTTGTTGAAATAAATAAGGTTTAGCTATAGCACCTCTTCCTATCATTAATCCATCAACTTGATATTTTTGAAATACATTTAGTGCTTCTTCTGGGGTTTTTATATCTCCGTTAGCAATTAGTGTTTTAGAAGTAAGTTTGCGTGCTCTTTGAAAATAATCCCAATTAGCTGAACCAAATTTGAATTTATCACTAGTTAATCGACAATGAAGCATGATAATGTCAACTTCAGAACCATCTAATGCAGAAATAATATTATCTAAATTGTCGTAAGAAAACCCACAACGAATTTTGGCTTCTACACTGACACCACTAGATTTAACGGCGTTAATAATATCTGCAATTTTATGAGGTTCTTCTAACAAACGAGATCCAGCACCATTTCTGAGAACTTTAGGAGCGGGACATCCAAAATTGATATTAATAGATTTTACTCCAAAAATATCTTGAATAATTTTAGATGCTTTATAAAAGCTTTCAGGAGAATCTTTTCCAAATAGTTGAATTGATGTTTGTTCAGGAGCATCAGAAATATCTGCATAACGCAAAGTTTTGTGAGATTCTCGTAAGATTCCATCTACACTAACCATCTCTGTAACACTATATCCAGCACCATGTTGTCTATTCATAATTCGCATAGGTTTGTGACTATAGCCAGCTAAAGGAGCTAGAATAAGATTGTTTTTAGTAGTAACATCACCAAAATGCAAGGATTTAATAAATGACATTAGGTATCAATTCTCTTAATACAATAAAATTCTAAAAACTCTTCTTTATTTTCGTTTACATAAGTACTAACTTGAGCAATAACAAATCCAGCTTGTTCAACCAAATATTTACCACCTTTTTCTGTAATACGAAAATAACCTGTATTGAGAGATTTTTTTGTATTAACAATAGGAGCACGAAAAGCTAATAATCCACCAATGGGTATCAAAGTAGATAATTTTTTGATATAAGTAAGAGGATCTGCTAATAATTCTATTTTTTTCCAAGCAGTAATAACATGATGAACAGGACCTTGTTCATATATTTTGTCCATAGAATCAATGATTTTAATATTATGGCTATCCAAAGCTACTCTGCGTGCAAAACTAGATAATTCTACGCCTTGAGCTGAGAATCCATTATGAGAAGCTTCTTGAACAAAAATGCCATGTTCTGCACCTAGATCGATTAATTTATAAGTTAAATGATGATTAGGAATAGGAAGTATTTTTTTTATTATTTGAATTCTTCTTTGACTATCTTCTCTCAAATTTAAAACACCTTGTTTGTAACTTTGTTGACTTTGTTCAGAATTATCTGTAATAATAGTATCACCACTAATTTGAATTGTTGGTGATTCAATATTATATATATAAGTACTATTACAGTTTATACAAGAAAATAAATTTTGTTTAGTAGTTCTTAATAGAGACTTTTTGTTTGAAGAACTACATAAAGGACAAAAAGCAGGTCGACTAGCAATAGCATTACTTAGATTTAGAAACCATTCTTGAAAATTAAAATTACTAGGTATACTTAGTTTACCATTAGTAGATTTTGATATAGCTTTTTTAATTTTTGTTGTTGTTAAAAATATATATCCTAATAAACTATTTATTTGAGAAGAATTGGATATATCTTGATATTGCTTAAAATTATGGGCAATAGCAATCACATGTTTCTTAGCAGCTAAGCTTTCTAAAAGAGTTGTTCCTGGACCACAAAAGATAAGATCGTTTTCTTGAATATAAGGTAATAAATCAGATACATTATAAATAACTTTTAAATGTTCCTGTTCTTCTATATTATAATGACTAAGAGGTCCTGCAATTACTGTAATTTGGTAAGAAGTATCTTTCAATCCTTTTATAATTCTTTCTGCATTATTATGAGGATCACTCCCACCTAAAGTAATAAGAATTTTATTGATTGAATTTTTTTCAGAAGGAAGTAAAAATAATTTTTCATTAATAGGAGTTTGATAAATTTCTGTAAAATTAGCGTGTTTTGTTTTTTTTGTTGGTAATGGAGCGACATAGATTTCTGAACAAATTCCAAGTTTATGATTGTCTAAAGAAATCATAGGAATACCACAAGTAATCAGAGTTTTAGATAAAGATTCATTAAGATGAACACAATCATTAATAATCAAATTAAATTCAAATTCTTTCAAAATATCAGAAATATTAACACTATTTTTGTATGCTGAAATTTGATGATTTTTATCTAGTAATAAAGGGTTGAGAGATGATGTATCTTTTAAATCGGTAATTACCCAAATAAAAGATTTGGAATAAAATTTTGAAATTTGTAAAGATCGTTTTAAATGCCCTATTCCAAATTTTTTCCCTGCCTGTACGATAAATAATACTGTAAGATCTTTGTTTTGACTCATAGTCTTTTTCCTTTTGAAATAAGAGGATACCTAGCATAGCTATCCCAAGATTTATTTTTATAATAGTTATTTTTATAATCAATATAAGCTCGACCCGCTACCATAGCAGCATTATCACCACAAAGAGCTAAAGGAGTGTGGAATATTTGATATCCAGAACTGGTCAATTTGTCTAGCTCAGTTCTGAGACGAATATTAGCAGCAACGCCACCAACAGTAATTATAGTTTTTATTTTTGTATCCTGAAGGACATTTTTTAATTTTTTAAGTAAACTCATTACGGCTGCTTTTTGAAAACTTGCACAAATATCGGCTATAGGATAAGGCGGTTTAAGTTCGCGTAATTTATAATAGACAGCAGTTTTTAATCCGCTATAACTAAAATGATATCTATCATTAGGATTATCAGCTAATCCATAAGGTAATTTCCAAAAATCTTCGTTTCCTTCAAGAGCATATTTTTGAATAATTGGTCCACCAGGATAACCAAGATCTAACATTTTTGCAACTTTATCGAAAGCTTCACCCACAGCATCATCAATAGTTGTACCAAGGATTGTTTTTTTCTCAAAAGATTCGATTAAAAATAATAAGGTATGTCCTCCAGAGCAAACTAATGCAATATGAGGAAAAAGGATTTTATTATTCAAATGAGGAGTGTACAAATGCGCCTCAATATGATCTATAGGAATGAAATCTTTGTTCAAAGCGTAAGATAAAGATTTGGCTGTCATCGTACCAATAACTAAAGATCCTATCAAACCTGGTCCTGAACTTGCAGCAATAGCGTCAATATCTTCTAAAGAAAATCCTAAAGTAGTCTGTTGAAATATTTCTAAAATCTTAATTAAATGATTCCGAGAAGCTATTTCAGGAACAACACCAGAAAAAGGCTTGTGTAATTCTATTTGAGAATAAATTTGATGAGCAAGTATTTTTTTGCCATCTTCAACAATTGCTAGAGAACATTCATCACAAGAACTCTCTATACCTAGAATTATCATAACACACACCTATTTGGCAAATTATTCTATCATTATAACAAACTTCCTAAAAAATTTCAAGATGAGAGTCTAATATCTGAAGAAAATATAATTTATAAATAGCAATAGAAACATTGTTTTGAGCTTTTAAGATAGATCTTTCTGTTATTTTAGGAAATACAATGATTTGTTGATGATAAGATTGATATAAGATAGATATAATTCCGCTTATATTTTTCCTATATTTGGATGGTAGTGTGTCAAAGCATAACAATAAATCTCTGATATCACATTCCCTTGCTAGTAATTCCCAATCTCTTGTTTTCGTTATTAATTTGTGGACTAAGTCTTCAAATACTATAGAATTATTGTTGAATATTAATTGAATAATATTTTGTAGGCATTGATGACTTTTTTGAATAGGATAAATACTAGTATTTAGATCTTGTAATAATTGTTTTTGACCTTGTGGAGAAAACCCTTTTTTAATAATTTCTCTATTAGAAAATATACTATTTTGTAAAAAACTTAATAAACTGTGATAGGGTATACGATTTATAAATAAAGAAAAATGAGTAGATTGTGCTAATTTATAAAAACAAGGAATCTTTTGTAAATCCAATTTAGTAAGAGCATTTTTGTAAATATTATTTTGATAAAAATTAATTATTTGATGATGAAATGATAATACAGATGGAATTTTGGGAGAGTGCTGTAAAAATAATATCAAATTATTTTCAATAATATAGTAAATACTAGATAGTAAATTTGGATTTTCTATAGAAGAAAGAAGATTTATTTCATTTGATATCTCTTGAAAGGTATTTTTTGAAAAATATAAAGAAATATTAGGTAATTTTATTTTTTTTAAAAATAATGCTAACATTTTAGGAGTTACAAGATTATTTGTTATTATATAATGGAATAATTCTTGTAAATCTTTTTGTAGAAAAGTGAGCCATAATTCTGTTGATAAAAATCTTGGTTGGAATCGATAAAGTTCTAATTCTAAGTTATAAAAGTTTGTCGGTGTATAATAATGAGTGTATTGTAATTTATTAGATAAATATGTTGCAAAATCAAGAGGTAAGAATAAAAAAAAATCTTGATAATGATTAGAAAGACAAAAATTTTTTTTATGAGGATTGAATAAATCAATAGAAATATCAGAAATAAAATGAACAGTTAAATCTTGATTAGGGTGTAGAAATGATAAGGTATTTCTTAATTCTTCTAAAAAGGGTTCTATAGTAAATTGATCAAATGAAATTTCTAAGAGAAAACACAGATCATCTATATTAATACTAATAAGAGCTAAATAATTCAGAGTATAATTTTCTGAACTTTTTAAAAAATAAGAAGGAAGTATATTTTTAAGAATTCTAATCATAGATTTTCCTATACAATCAAAAAAAGATCCTATAAAGGATCTTTTATGCTCTCCCGGCAAGACTCGAACTTGCGACCAAGTGATTAACAGTCACCTGCTCTACCAACTGAGCTACAGGAGAATAATTCTTGAACCGCCTGGGGTTCGAACCCAGGGCCCCGTGATTAAAAGTCACGTGCTCTACCAACTGAGCTAGCGATCCAACACATTTAGTGTACAAATATTATACTCTATTATTTATATTTTGTCAATACTTTTTTATTTTTTTTATTTAATGATTTTATGTGTTTTATTAAATAGAAATAAACTTATAGGAGGAGCAACAAAAATAGAAGAATAAGTACCGGTAATAACACCTATAATTAATAATAAACCAAAATTTTGTAAAATATTACCAGACCAAATATAAATTGATCCAGCAACAAATAATGTAGTAGTAGATGTTAATACTGTTCTTGTTAGAGTTTGACTAATACTTTTATTTATTATATTATAAAAATTTTCTTGTGGAAGTAGTGTATGATTTTCACGAATTCTATCAAAAATAACAATAGTATCATTAATAGAATAACCTAAAATTGTTAAAAATGCTGCAAGGATAGTTAAATTAATGGGTATTTGTAAAATAACAGTAAAAATTAATAAAATTGTCATATCATGAAGTAGAGCACATATTGCACCCATACCATAAATAAAATCAAAACGAAAAGCAACATAAACAAGAATAAGAGCTGTTACGATACTTAATAATTTTAATGCTTGTTTAGCAAAGTCATTACCAACGCTTGGACCAATATATTCAGAAGAAAGTACAACAATATTAGCTTCTTTATATTTTTTTCTTAGTGGATTTAATAAATGATCCCCAGAACCACTTTCTTCAAATTCTGAAGGAGCTGTGATAAGAAAACTTTCTACACCATTATTTTGTGTTAATGTTGTAATTGATATTTGTGTATCAGGGATTAATATTCTAATTTCTTGTACGGTAGACGGTGCAGTAAATTCAATACGAATACCACCAGCAAAATCTGTTCCTAAAGTAAGTCCATTATGTAAATAACTAATGATTCCAGTAATTGATAATACTATAAAAATAATGAGAGCAATCATTCTTTTACCAAGAAAATCAAAATTCAATTTATTTGTTGTTTCTATCATGATAACTCCTACACGATTTCTCTATGTTTTGTACCAATTAATGTTTCTAAAAGTAACTTTGATACGAAAAGAGATGTGAAAATATTTGCAATAATACCAAATGCTAATGTTACTCCAAATCCTTTGATAGAACCTGAACCAAATACAGATAATGCAATAGCTGCAATGATTGTAGTTAAGTTAGAATCCCAAATGGTAGCTCCTGCATGATCATAAGCAGTATAAAAAGCTGAAAGATAATGGCGTGTTTTCTTTTTTTCTTCACGAATTCTTTCATAAATAATAATATTAGCATCTACTGCCATACCTACTGTTAATGCAATTCCTGCAATACCAGCTAAGGTTAAAGTTGCTCCCATAGAAGCAAGAATAGATAAGAGAAATACTACATTTAAGGATAGTGCAAATGCAGCAACAAAACCAGCTATACGATAATTAATAAGTATAAATATAATAACTGCTAGTGCTCCGAAAACTAATGCTTGAACACCTTTTTGAATAGAATCAGCTCCTAACTGAGGTCCTATAATTCTTTCTTCAATCACTTTTAGACGAACTGGTAAAGAACCAGCTTCTAATATGTTTGCAAGATATGTTGCTTCAGATAATCCAAAAGTTCCAGAAATTTGTCCACGACCATTTGGTATCTCACCTTGAATAACAGGAGCACTACGAACTCTATCATCTAAAATAATAGCAAATTGTTTGTTAATATTATTTTTAGTAATATCTGCAAATATTGCACTACCTTCATCTGTTAATTCAAACGATACGACATTACGCCCAAGATTATCTGTTTCTGTAAATGCAGATTTAATAGATGTTCCATCTAAATCTACTTTGGTGTAAATAAGATACCAGCCTTTTAATTGAGGGACATCTGTTTCATCATTTTCCCAATAAGATACCCATTCAGTATCTTTAGGAAGAATAAAAGTAGCAGGTATATCATCACGGCTAGTAATACCATATTGACCATCAAAAGGGATTCCTTGATTTGCTAAAGTATTTAGTAAATCTTGATTAACAAAACGAAATTCTAATTTACCAACTTTAGAAAGCCCTTCTTTGAGCAAATTGGGATCACTAACACCAGGTAATTCAATAGTTATTTTTCCATCGAAAGTAGAACGAATAGCAGGTTCTGCCACTCCGAAAGTATCAATACGATTTTTGATAATTTCTAAAGAACGAGTCAATGCAACAATTTTTTCAGCTTCAAAATTTTCTTCAACAGCAACAGGATCTTCATCGTATTGACGAAGTAACTGCACTCTAAGATCATCTTCGTCTGGAATAGTAGCTACATAAACACCACCTTGAAGATCGAGCCCAAGAGAAAGAGTTTTTGCTCTAATTTTTTTTAATTTTTGCACATAAGTACGAGTATCAATGTCTGCAACTGCTAATTCTTCAGCAGGCATTCCAATAAGTGCTTTATCTTCTGGTGAAATTAGTACATACCATTGATATGTAGGATATAATCCCCATATAGCCCATCCAATAATAGAGAGCAGTATGAAATAACGTGAAATTTTATTCATATATAGAATCCTTAAAAATAATGAAAATTTATATTAATCAAGTTTACCATTATCTAAAACAGATGCTACACCTGATTTAGAAACTTCAATTTTAGAATCTTGACTTTTAATATAGATAGTTTTTTCACCAATAAATTCCACAGTACCCACAATATGACCTAATGTAATAATACGATCACCTTGTTTTAAGCCATCAATTTGTTTTTGTAATTTCTTACGTCTCTTATTGTCTGGAAGAAATACAAGAAGGTACATAAATACAACCATTATAATAATTGGTAAAAAAGTCATAAAGCTTCCTGCTGTCGTAGGTTGAGCACCACCACCTATTGTAGCAGCAGCAGCAGGTGCCATTTGATAAAATAATCCTAACATAATATTCTCCTTAATTAATAACTAATATTTGATATTGTAGCATTTTTATATATTAATGTAAAGATATTTTATCAAATATCTTTACATTAATATATAAAAAAAGTCCCTAATTTTAGGGACTTTTTCTAGCGGCTGGGGAGAATCGAACTCCCAGCATCAGCTTGGAAGGCTGAGGTATTACCATTATACGACAGCCGCATTATTATTGTAATTATAAATTATTTTTTCTCTTTTGTCAATGATTTTATTTTATTTTTTTTGATTTAAAGAATTCTTTGCTAAAATTAGTTTTATTTTTTAAAATTTCTTGTATATATTTAATGAAGTTTTCATCTTCAGTAGCAAGTAATACATCAAGAGGGCTTTGACTATCAAAATTAATAGTTGTATAATTAGCTTTTTTATCCAATAACAATTTAGAAATATAACGATTTTTTTTGTTAAATGCCCAATGAAGAGCTGTATTTCCATTAACATCTACTTTGTTGATAGTTTTATTTTGTCTGATTAATTGTATAGCAAGAGGGTAATTCTCAATAAAGATTTCTTTAATAACTGGATCTACTTGCTCACTAACAAGAATGTCTTTAATACTATTTTCAGTTTCTAATGTATCTAAAATTGAAGGTGTAACACCTGCGTTATTTTTTATATTTTTAGCACCAGCTAATAATAAGTATCTAGATTGAGTATTATTATTTTTTAGTAGTGCCTCAATGATTGGAGTTGATCCCAGTTTATTAGTAGCATTTATGTTAGCACCTGCTCTAATAAGAAGTAAGACAAGTTCGTCTTTAGAATTAATAGCGAAATGAAGAGGAGTGTTTCCTATATCGTCAGCACTATCAATATTAGCTCCGAATTCGATTAATAATTTAGCAAGAGATTCTTTATTTCGTGATACAGCCCAATGTAAGGGGGTGCTACCACTACGATTTCTAGCGTTAATATCTGCTCCATTAATAATAAGTATTAATGCTATTTGAGGATCAGATACCAAATGAAGTGCTGTGAGACCATCACTGTTAGTAACTGTTACATCAGCTCTATGTTTTATCATATATTCTACTAATGATATATTATTTCTTATAACAGCTTCTAAAAAAGAAGAATTTTGACTGAATAAATTAGAAGTAATTATAAGAAAAAAAGTTAATAATAAATATGTAACTCTTTGTTTCACTTATGTGTCCTCTGTGGATGTATCTAATTCTGGAGAATTTTCTTCATAAGTAGCACTATCCTCATCAGAGACTTCTTCATAAGTAGCAGTCTCAGAGGCTTCATCATCATAGTATCCTTCATCATCATAGTATCCTGCTTCATCAGCGGGAGGTTCAATTGTAGATTCTATAAAAGATTCTAAAGGAACAGATGAGGAAATTGCATTAACATTTTTGAGAAGGTCTGTCATTGCTTTATTACCATTATCAATAGCTAAACTTAAGGCAGTATGTTTGTCAATAGACTCTATATTATAATTAATACCTTTTTTAATAAGTAATTCAGCTGTTGAAACATGATCATTTTGAACAGCAAATAATAAAGCATTCCAATTGTCAGAATCAGTTGCGTTCAAATTTACTCCACTATTTAATAGTTCTTCAATTGCTTCATTATGACCTAATTGAGCAGCAGCCATAAGAGCGGTCCAATTACTTACTGTAGATTCTCTCTCTTCCCCATTGATAATCCTATTAACAAAAGCTGTAGCAGTTTGATTTGCATTAGCACCCATATGGCCTAAGTATTTTATCATATTAGTATTATTATTAAATGTTGCTACAATAAGTGCTGTAGTACCAGCTACATTAGCATTATTTATATCTAATCCTATAGTTTCTAATAAATATTCGACAATCTCTTTATGATCATTTTCAGCTGCAAAGCGTAAAGCTGTATCACCATTAATATTTTTAGTTTTTGGATTTACGCCACGCTCAATCAATTCTTTAATTTTGTTGAGATTTCCCTCTATAGCAGCTTGGTGAATACTATTATTTCCATCATTATCCCAATTATGGATAGCAATACTCTCTTCTGGAGTTAAATTAGTTAATAAATTATATGATTTTTTAGGATAATCAAAAATACGATAGGTATTAGATATATATATAGTTTTTTCTATATAATTTGAAATATTAGTAATAATATTTGATATCTGTAAAGGAGCTTGAATAGGTGCTGGAATTGATTTATCTATATAAATATTCGGAGAATACAACAATCGAGGAAGAGTGATACTTTTCTCTTGATCAAAAGCTCCATATTGGATTAGCAAATTTTTAATAATTGGTGTAGTAAAACTTAAAGCAGTATTACCTGCTTTTGAGACAATATTAGGATTAGCTCCATTTTCTAATAAATAACGAACAATATCTGAATATCCATTCCAAGATGCAACATGGAGAGCTGTAAATCCAGAAATATCAGTCATATTAATGTCAACTGATCTAGTATTTATTGCAGAAACAATACCAGTATAATCATTATTTTCAGCCAATTGAATAAGATTTTGAGTATAATTTGCGATGGGAGTAGTTAATAATAATATTATTATTATTTTTTTCATAGAAATCTCTTTAATAAATTTTAGTGATTTTATTTTGAATAGTACTATATCATATATAGATGTCAATTATTATTTATTGTATTTATTTTGTATATATAATTGATAGATTTGATTTTCATCATATAATATATCAATTATATTGTTTTCTGTATAAAGCCATTGAGAAAGTATTGTTGAAAGTTTCTTTTTTAATTCTTGATAAAGTTTTTTATTGGTATCATTTTCAATAAGAATTAAATTTATAAGAATTTGATTTTTCTCAGCTATCACTTGTTTAATAGCTTGAATATTTTGAAAATCTTGAGGAGTATTATTTTCAAATTTAATTATATCAGATAATGTTATTTCTAATAGTAATTTTTGTTGTAGAATATCTTTAACTGCAGGTGATAATATTGATGAATACAATTCAATATCTTTTTCAAATTCTACTATAGCAAAATTTATTAAATTTTGCTCATGTAATGGTAATTGTTTAAAAATAGAAGGTGAAATTTCTGTAGGTTTTTGGATATAATTAAAATTAATTATATTATCTATATGTCTACGATTTTTTGTAAAATTACTAATTGCATAAGGTTTGCTTGTTATTAATATCAATAATACTAAGAAAATTTGAGTCATAATATTCTCCATGATAAAGTTATTACTTTATATCATGGATCGGAATATATTTACAATTCTATAGAATTGTATAAATATTATTTAGTAACACATTCATAGCGTTTGAGTAACTCTTCTGTTAACATATCAGGGTTTTTAATAGCATTAGTTATTTTTTCTTGAATTTTTATATTATAATTTTGATAAGTATCTTGGAATATTTTTTGTATACTTTTAGTATGGCTATCCATTAAAATGTAACTTTTAGTGCTTAAATCAAATAATTTTATATAAGTATCTAAAATTTCTTGAGATCTATTTGTATGTATTTTATGTTCTTGAATGAATGTTACTAATTCTTTTTCAAGATATTCAATTTGTATGTTTAATAATTTCATATTTTTTTTAAATTCATCTTGTTTTTCTTTTGTATTTGTTACAGCAATTGAAATTTCTTTATCGAAATCAAAAATAGCATGTTTATCAAATATTTGCATATATTTTTCATTTTTGTATCTTTTTGGAGCTCCCCAAAAGGGAAATTTATAATTTTTAACAGTTTCTTTTCTATATTGTTTGTGATCTGCAAAAGTAGGAAGAGTCAATAAAGACAAAATAGTAATAATAAAGTATTTTTTTTTTAACATGATTTATTTCTCCGCTGGATCTTTATAAGAAGAAATTAATGTGGAATATATATAATTAGAATTGAGGACATTTTTTCTATCTTGTTCTAATAGTTTAAGAGCTATTTTTTGTTGGTATTCATTATAAGAAATAATAGATCCCAAGGTAGATACTATTATAAGTAAAAACATTGCAGTCATTAGAGGTATTTTAGAAGACATGTAATAGTGCGGTGTTTTATAAATCAAAAAGTCTGTTTTTGAATCTATTGTATTAAAATCAATAGATTCTTTCTTGATGCAATTTAATAATTGATCTAATTTATCTTGAGTCATAATATTTCTCCTAGTTCATTTTTTAGTATTTTTGTTAATTTTTCTCTTGCTCTGTGTCGTAGTGATTTGGTTGCATTGAGAGCCAATCCTAATATATCAGAGCATTCTTGGAAAGAACGTTCTTCTAAATCTTTTAATATAATAATCTCTTGTTCTCTTGATGAAAGTTGATTCATTCCTATCCATAGTTGTTCTAGCGTTTCAGATTGTATACTTTGTTGTTCGGGAGTATATTTATTATCAGCAATGTCTTCAATAGTATTTAATCCTAAACAAATTCTAGCACGTGATTTTATATATTCTTTATAAACTGTATTTCGTGCTATTGTTATAGTATAGGCAACGGGTGACTCCATTTGAGAAACTTTATCCCAACGTTTCCAAACTTCTACAAATGCTCTAGATGTACTTTCTTCTGCTAGATCTTTATTAGTTTTAGCTCTGCATAGGCGATATACAAGAGTTTTATTTTTTTTATAAAACTCTTCAAATGTCATATTATTTTCACTCCAAATGAATTTTATACTACAATATAATAAGGTCACTATCGATCAAATCGATTTATAATTGTTACTTTTTTATTAAATATTTGAGTGAAAGAACTGATTATTATTTTTTAATTAATCTTTTCATAGTAATATCTGTTGGTGAAATAATATCTTTAAGTCGTATACCTTTTGTAGTTTGAACATCAAGGTCTGCATGATAAGTGATTAATAATTTAGTAATATCAAGATGCTTTTTACTAATAGAAAGAAATATAGGGGTAACACCAAATTTGTTTGCTAAATTAGGATTTGCTCCTTTTTCTAATAAAAGTTGTACGGTAGAACTATTTCCTAAAGCACTAGCTATAGCTAATAATGAAGTTTTAGTAGAGGCTATAGTTGAGTTGATATCAGCTCCTTTATTAAGGTATAACTTTACTATGCTAGTATATCCTTTTGTAACAGCTTCAAATATTGGCAACAACCTATTAGGCATAGGATCATTAATATCAGCTCTATGTTTTATTAATAATTCTACAATTTCTGTGTATCCATTTATAGTTGCTAGATGAAGTGCGGATAGTCCTTCATTATTTTTTGTATTTACTTGCATATATTCAGTTAAAAATAAAGCTACAAGTTTGGTATATCCTTTTTTACTAGCAATCATTAAAGCTGTATTACCTTTGTAATCTTTTGTGTTAATAAAAGCACCATGATTAATTAATAATTTTACAATTTCTAAAGAATCATCAGTGGTCAGCATGAGAGCAGTTCTATTTTGAGCGTCTCTACTATTAATATCTTTTGGATTTATAGTAAGTATCTCTTTAACAAGATTGATATTATTTTCTTGTACTGCTTCTAAAAGGCTTACCTTTATATTTGTAGAAATAAGGTTAGTGTTTTGTGAAGAATTGTCTATGGAATCAAAAACTATAGGTGAATTTGATAAATCTTGTGTATAAATTGTATTATTTTCTTGTACTTTTTCTAAAAGGCTTGATTCTATATTTGTAGAAATAAGGCTAGTGTTTTGTGAAGAATTATCTATGAAATCAAAAATTATGGGTAAATTTGATAAATCTTGTGTATAAATTATATTTGATACCATAAATATGGTAAGTAGTAATAAATATTTTATAACATGCTCCTTAATATATAATAATTATATTATATATTATTATAATAATTTTTTTTTGTCTAGTTTTACAACATGATATATATCGTAAAAATGATCTGTAATCTTGAATATTGTAAAAAACTAATTAATATACCAAATATATATCATACATATGAGTATATTATGTAGTAATTTATATATATTAGATATTATTAAATAATTGTTGGTTACTTAATAATTTAAATAAAGATTCAATCTTGTCTTGCGGGAACATATTTTTATTGATAATGGTGGTGGAGATATTTTCATTTTGATTGTTGATATGATGAATATTAGCACCATTTTTGATAAGAAATTTAAAGCTCGTGATAGTTTTCTCCACATTAAGGTGAGGGTAATATTCTTCAGAGCTGTCTGTGATTACCCAAAATAATGTTTTATTATCATATAATAAATTCATGTTAATCTGGTATCTTTTTTTCATATAATTTATAGCTTTTTTATTCATAGCTTTTACTAACAATCCTGTAGTGATATAAATATTTTTTTCTCCGTTAATATTAGGGTGATTGATAGTACTTAAATAATTAGCCATTGGATAATCATTATTAATTAACGCTTCATATAATAGAGAATATTTCAAATCTAATAATTCAATATTATTTTGTATTAGTAGTTTTGCTATTTTTAATTGCTTGTATTTTACGGCTATAGAGAGGGCATTACCGATAAGACAGCCATGACCTGCGTATAAAAGTTGATTAATAGGAACTTTTTTAATAAGCATATCTTGGACGAGATTAATTTTTCCTTTTTCAATAGCAATACTCAAAGGAGAGCTATCATCTTCGTATGGAGAATAATTTGTAACTCCTTTATTTTGTTGTATCATATTTTTAGCATCTTCATAAGATTCGTTAGCAATAAGATTTCTCAATACATTAAAATCATTTTCTATAGAAAAATTTAGTGCCATAGAATGCAATAATAAAATCATAAATAAAAGAATTGTCATAAAAGTCTCCATTACTGAATTAGTAGAAATCAATTAATTTTTATTAATTTATTATACGATACAATCAAATACAAAATAAGCCTGTAATTATAATATTACAGGCTTATTTTGTATTTATTTGCAAGAATCTTTTTTAGTTCTATGATTGATACCACCAGCTTTGGCGAGTATATCGACCATTGATTGATTGTTACCAGCACAAGCTACACTCATCGCACTGTGATTAAGTTGTTTACTAATGATATTGATATCTACTTTTTGTTTAAGTAAAAATTTTACAGCATCTTTTCTATCGTTAGAAACTGCCACCATAAGAGCAGTTTCTCCATCTCTTTCGTCTTGAGCGTTAAGATCGATCTTACTTTTCATTAAAGGATATAAATATTCTATAGTTTTAATATCACCACCCAAAATAGCAGACTTAAAGACATGTTGTACATCAGCTCTATCTGTAGCAAATAGATTTGCATTATGTTCTTCAATTAGATATTTAGTAATATCTAAGTATCCTAAAAAAGTAGCCCATAATAGAGCAGTTTGTCCTAGACTTTTTTCATCTTTAACTTCTATATTCTGTCCATTATTTATCATTTTTTTGATTTCCATTAAGTTACCTTGTTTTACTGTATCAAACCACAATGCATCAGGGCCTTTGGACTTTTGATAAAATAAACGATGAGATAATCGGCTTGTGCTAGCTTTGTTCGTCATCTGTTCATAGGTAAACCTAGGATAATCCTTAGTATTCTGCCCAAATATAGGGGATACCAATAAAATTAATAATAATATTTTCATAAAAATCTCCATCACTAAATTAGTAGGAACTAATTAGTTTTTATTAATTTATTATACCATATTTATAGACTAATTCAAATACTATTTATTTGTTAATACTTTAAGTATTTCTGTACAGTGAACTATCGATATATTATTATAATATTTTTGATTTATTTTGTAAAGAATATACTAGAAAAATTCATATTAAAATAGACTAATCTATCTTATTATATTTCCTAAAAGCTTGTACTACTTCAAATATTCCATAAGGTACTAAAGCCTTGCCAAGTAAAAACCAAAATGCACCAAAAATTTTAACCCACCATTCAGGATTACTACTAGTTATATAAGTAGTTAATAGTTTGTAATTAGTTGGATTGAAATATTCCACCATATTAGAGAAAAATTGACCAGATGTAAATAATCCTCCAATAGATTTCCAATATACACCTGTAAAGAAATGATTATTAATATCGTAATAGGGAAATGATATATAAAACATTGAAAAACATACAAACCATACTATAGCAGTAAAGAAAACACCCTGTCCCCAATTTTGACCATGATTATTAGAAACTTTCCCTATCCATAAAGATAACCATTCAGTGATCAATTTAATACTAGATTTTTTATTTAATTGTATCCATAGCTCATTCTCATACAAATCTTTCTCTTCTGCTTTATACTCTAAAGCTCTGATAATATTATTTTGTTTGAGTTCTTCATTTTTGAGAAGGGTTGCCGTTTCCCAATTAGCACATTTTGGAGCAAATAAAACTCTGGATAAAGTTCCTGCAATTACACAGCCTTTCATATCTAAAGTAGTAATATTATCATTGCTAAAATCTAATCTACCATTGATAATAGTATTTGTAAGTGAAATTTTTTCAATAACTATTTTTTCAATAACTATTTGTTTTATAAAATCTTCTCTTTGTCTTTTAAAAGATCTGTATCTTGTTATAAGATCTTCTTCTTGTTTTATAGAATCTTTGTGTTTTTTTATAAGATCTTTGTATTGTTCATCAAACTCTTCTTCTTGTTTTATAAACTCTTCTTTTTGTTTTATAAACTCTTCTTTTTGTTTTATAAACTCTTCTTTTTGTTCATTAAACTCTATAGAGATTTTTAGATCTTTTTCTAAATTTTTTATATATTTATCTATTACTTGATCATTTGAATCTTTAATACATTTATTGATTTCTCCAAAATAAATATGAGAGTCCTTACCTAGTATCAAATTATGAAAAGTAGGATTGCTATCAAAATAAGCTCCATAAAAAGCCCCCCTCTCATTAAACTGAGTATAGTTAAATTTGTTTTCACCATGGAATTTCACTCGTTTAAAGTCTGCCTTACCCATAAAACGAGTGAAAGAAAAATTACAATTCGTTAATGTAGAATTTTTAAAATCAGCTTTGTTCTTAAAAGTAGAATTAGTGAAATTTATTGTATTTAGTTCTATACCATAAAAAAACACCTCTTTATGAAATGTTACTGAGTCAAAAGTAATATTTTTTATTTTGATATTTTTTATATCCTTTGTACTTTTACAATAAAAATTATTTAAATAAGATCTTTTTACTATTAATTGATTAATTTGAGTATCATCTATATGAATTACATTTAGATTTAGATTTTGTATAGTTATATTTTTATCACATTTTATATTATTTAGAAAAATATTTTTTTTTCTATTCTCTGTTTCAAAACTCTCTACATTTGCCAAAAAATCAACAGTCTCTTTAAAATGAATGTTAGATAATGAAACCTCGGGTGATTTGGTACCTTGCATGCTTATTGAAAACCGAAATTCAACTTTTTTATTTATAATTATATTAGATTCACTAACTTCATTACTGTGATGTTCAAAAAGTAATTTATTATAATTTGTATTATCATCTACATTAATAATAATTATATTCTCACTCATCTACTTCCCACCCTCAACAATCGTTATTTCCTCAGCACTCAATCCATAGAGAGCATAGACAAAATCATCTACTTCATTTTGTAGGGCGTCTAGTTGTTCGTCGGCAATATCTTTAGTGATAAGCTTTTGTATTTGTTGATCTTTTATGGCTTTGGCTCTATCAAAAAGCTCTTCAGCTATTTGTAGCTGTTCCTCTGTCGGTATGATGATAGGCACTTGTCTCATATCATTAATTTGAATACTGATAGTGTTATTAACTATTTGCTTCATATAATGAAACATAAAATATGAATTAATCATAACTAATAAATATTTACTAGTTATAATAGGATATAGAGGATATAAACTCATACTCTTAACATCATTGATTGTAGACTCTTTTATTCTAGCTTTGATAAAAGTTGATTTATCTTTTATAACTGTACTTTTAGTTAGTAAGACATCACTCCATGAAAAACCTTCTTTAAAAAAGAAAGTATAACCTTGCCAACGAGCTTTAGGATCTGTTTTTAAGAATTTCACATTTTCTACAGACCAGTTGATACAGTAAGAAGTAGGCATATACCAACGATTACCGTCCTTGTCCCCTTTGTCATAAGGTACAAAGCTTCGCTCTCCTTTGATACCATTATCTTTTTCGTCTTGAGTGAGTGTGTTGACATCAGCGATCTCATCATCACTAATAATCTGATAGAGAAAGCCCTGACCAAAGATATCTCGTCCATGTTCTGTTTTTAATGCTAAGAATAATGCTCTTATCTCTAGTTCTGTCATTTTTGTAATATCATGAGTAGTAGCAAATTCTTTGTTGAATTTTGCTATTTTTTCTATGCGTTGTCGATAGGTACGCTCTGCGTCTTTATTACTTGCTCTTACACCTATATAAAAACCATTATTCGCTGTAGCTAGTCCTTGTCCACCATCTGTGAGTAATCCTAGTAAGGCTATATCTCCAGCTTTTAGGGTGGCTTTGTAGCTATTTAATAGATTTTTATTTTTATCAATATTGGCACTGGTTTTAATGATATCCCAATAACTTGTCATTAAACTGTGAATAGTATCAAAGTATTTATTAGCTATAGCTAAATTATAAACATTCGGGGTAAAAAACACTTGATTAGGAGCTTCTCTATAGGTGTTTATATCTATAAGAATATTATTTCCCTCATAGAGAATTGCTTGATTTCTATTGTCTACATAATTAAATTGATAATTATCACTAGTTGTACTACTTTTATATGCAATTACAATAATAGGCTCTACTGCAGCATGTTCAAACACATTATCTACTAATCTCATTTCTACAAGTTTTTTACTTTGTAAATATTGTCTTAATTTTTGTTTGCTTTGTAATGTTAAAAAAGTGTTAGAAGTAATATATCCTAAAATACCACCGTCTTTTAAGAATTCAAAACCTCGTAAATAAAAATAATTATAGAGATCGTCTTGAATACCATATTCTTCTTTGTACTGACTCATCATAGTAGAGGAGATACCTTTATTAGATACATAAGGAGGATTCCCAATCACTATATCAAAACTCTCAATACCAAACATTAACCCACTATCAAAAAAGCTACACGAAACTATCGTATTAAAAGGATCGTAATTTTTCAACTGCTCAATATGAGATTTGACATTACTGATTAGTGCTTTAACTTCAGTTTTTACCTGTTCTTTTTCTGTTAATACAGCATTATAGTAAGTGTGCATAGCTCGACTGAGTTCTGCTCTATGTGTTTTATTAAAATATAAAGGTATATCCTTAACAGATATAAGACTATTAGCCGTCATCACTTTAAATTCCAAATTGGGCAGAACTTCGAGATTGATATAATCACTATCCGTATAATAGGTGTGTTTTAATAGCTCTATCCACAATCTCAATCGGCAGATATTAACAGAGTTTGGGTTGATATCCACGCCGTATAATTGGTTTTCTATGATATGCTTTTTAGTCTCAAAAATCGCTTTTTGTATCTCTTGTCTTTCTTCTGAGATCTTGCCCTCTCTTCTCTCATAGACAAAATTATCTCCAAAACTAGACTTAATAATCAATTCATCATTTTCAATAGATACCTTAATATCTTTGTGTAACAATCCTAATTGGCTTTTGATCTTGATTAGCTCATTCAAACTAGACACCAAAAAGTGACCACTTCCCACGGCTGGATCGATGATAGTCATATTATCTACGAGAGCTTGGGCTTTTTCTATATCTTCTTTTTTATAGAAATTCTTTTTTGCATAAGAAATAAGCTCTTTAAAGTCTTCAAATTCCAAAGCAAATTCTTTATTAAAAATATCAATGATGCGTTTTTGCAGGACTTTTTCTGACATATACATGGTAATACTAGCAGGGGTAAAATGTGAGCCGTCCTTGTAGCCATTCAATCGCTCAAAGACAGTACCCAGTACAGAAGATTTGATTAGCGTGTTTTTATCCACACTATCGCTATCACTATTATAAGAAAAACAATTCAAAAAGCGTAGTAGGTATTCTAATAGATTTAATTCTTTTTTGGTAAAGTCTTTATCTTTATAAAGTACGCTATCAGATTTGATTTTGAGGGGTCTTTCTATATCTAAATCAGAAATACGATATTGTCTTTCAATCTCTGTTTCTTCAAATAGAGAGCTATTAAGATAAGGGATTGTATCGTATTTTTTGTCATCTGAGTGTCTTTCTGCTCTTGGTGTGGACAATATACTAAAAAACAATTTTGATAATAAATGGTAGCCTGTAATATGTTTAGAATCCAAAATATGAAAGTCGGGGTCATTACGAAAAACTTTTAGTTGAGATTCTAATATTTTTAAAAAGAGTATCCTATTTAGCCACAATATATTTAATCCCAATGCCGTCTCAAATAATTCTTCGTTCTTTTCTTTGTTGCCTATTTTTGATTCTGTTAAGTCTAGGAGGGTGTTTTGGATAGTGCTTTTAACGAGTTTATTATCTTTTTCTTGTAGTCCCATGATATGAAGTAGCTCTTGATAAAATTCTCTGTTTAGTTCATTGGCGTCATTTTCTAGTGCTTGGTTTAATAATAAAGGCTTATCAAAGATTCTATAAATCAAGGTGCTATCATCGTTAAAAAGATCTATCTTTGTTATTGTAATAGTAGTCTCAATATTAAGTTCACTAATTTTTTTATAAAAACCGTCTTTATTTTTATAATATTGTGTGAATGCATTTTTAATAGAGGATTTTTTAGTTAAATTTAGAAATTCTTTTTCTTCAAAAAGATAGAGATATTGAAAATTAGTAATCATTATATAAGTGATTTCGTTTTGCTCTTTTTTGGACTGCTCCATATAGTAATATAGAGCTTCTTGAAAGGCTTTTTTATTCAGTTCATCGTCTGTAATCATTTCTGCATTCTTTTTTGTTTTTGTTTCTATGATTACTTTTAGTTTATTTTGATACCATATTGATAAATCTATGCTATCGTGATCCATTTCATATTGATAATTATCTATTGATGAAAAGAGATTTTTTAGTTTTTGTTTCTGTGTTTCTTCTGTAGCTGTGTATTGTATTTTTTTGATTACCTCTATGTATAGTACTAAGCCTTTTTGAAAATTTGTTATATTTATGGTGTCAATATGATAATCAGATAATTTCTTTGATTTTAATATCTTATCAATAGTTTGTATGGTTAATGTCATTTTAAATCCTTATTTAGATCTATGTTATTATACTACATAAATGAAAAATAACAATATTAATATTATAAACGATTATTTCATTTTTTGTAATGAATAAAGAGAAGTATACCCTCTATATTTCACATTTAAAACGAAAAAAAAGCTCATCCTAAACTTAATTAAGATGAGCTTCTTTATATTTGAAAATAAGATGTATTATTTACTTTTGATTGGTCAAATCCTAAATGTATATAATCAGATTTTTTTACAATATCTCGTATTACTGTTAGATGTGTATTTACTTCGATTTTTAATACTGGATTTTTTACAATTGTTTTCAAACTATCATATAATATTTGATACATTTTCGCAAAACAATTCTTCTGAAACCATGCACTATCAATTACATTGTTTGTATTATATCGAACTGAGCGATTTGTAGGATAATATTGAGAACTTCTTGCAATAAAGTGATCCATATGTGCACTCATATTTCTAAGAGATTTAATAACATGTAGTGTTTGAGTAAGTTGTGTTTTGTTTTTTTTATTCATAAAATTTATAATATTATTTAAAATAATAATATTTTTAGGTATCTTTTTTAAATCTAACATCCGTACTAATATTCCAAATGTAACGCAGTGTATAGCTTTCCAAATAGGAAGTTCTTTAGTTAAATATTTCTCTTTATAATGTTTTAATATTCCATAACAATTTTAATAACTTTTTACTGATATACATTTTATTCTTTCATCAACTTTTCACGAATGTCGGCATCCGATCTATTAATATAGTGTTTTGCTGTAATCGAAATATCACTATGTCCGAGTAATTTTGATACTAAAATAAATGTTTCGTAATAAGAGTTGACATTTACAGTGAATTTAACAAAAGCTCTATCATTTTTTTTGTTATAGAGGTTTTCCCTCTATTTCCATTATTTCTGAAACATAGTAACATACTGCATACTCCATATAATAAATTCCCCAATTCATTACATACGCACGGTATAAAATTATAAAAGATCTTAGTTTAGTGGATTTTAATCGTCTATTTCAATTGTACTATCCTTGTACACTGATAATACTTCATAAGCTACTATTTTTGTTTGTATCAGATAATTTGTTTAAAAACAATATCAAAGATTAGTTTAGTATCTTTTATTTCATATATTCTTAAATCTTGTAGGATAGGAGTATAAGAAAAAATAAAAGGACTGTCTATAGGTTGATCCCAAATTGCTATTCTAAATTCTCTTTGTTTTTGATATTTACTATGCTTAGTATCCTATTTTTTCTTACAATAAGGCGTTGTACTATAATCTTCATATTTTACAATTTGTGCACGATAATGTATCCCACACTTTCTTAAAGATTCCATAATATTAATAATCAATTGATGATTATAAAATATTACTGTATTAGTATTAAATAGATTTAAAATTTCTATTTGTTCTGGTGGATTATCTTGATCTATTTCAAAATAAGACATACAAAAAATATGACTAGGATCATTCCCAGATGAAAAATTTATTTCTCGGATATCTTCATTTGACAAAGATATTTTACCTACAATTGGATCTTCATAAGTAATAATAGACGAATCAGGATCTAAATAAGGTCTTAATATTATTTTATTCCCTTCATCAAAATCGCCTCTTTCAGCATCATTTTCTATTTTTTGAAAATATTGTAATGTATTACAATATAGTTGACCGTTAATTA
Source organism: Spirochaetota bacterium (assembly GCA_030154445.1). Taxonomy (NCBI): domain Bacteria; kingdom Pseudomonadati; phylum Spirochaetota; species Spirochaetota bacterium. The sequence goes on from JAGUQW010000002.1 coordinate 99,920, forward strand.
AATCCTCTAGATGTTTTTTTTCTCCAAATCGATAATATTCCCTATAGAATAAATCACCCATCTACTTCCCCCTCTCAAAAAACAAAAAAAGCAAGTATAGAAATTATCTACACTTGCTTGAAATAAAAGAACCTAAGTTCCTAGCCCCCTGTGGGAATCGAACCCACGACCCTCTGATTACAAATCAGATGCTCTACCATCTGAGCTAAAGAGGCAACTAGTATTTGTTCATATATTCTAACATATCTTATCTTTATTGTCAATAGTTTTTTTAAAAAAAATAAATGAATTGAGATAAAAATATTTATATGCTATAATAGTATGATATTAATACAATGTATTTATAAGAGGTCTTATGAAAATTCTCTGTACAGCAGATTGGCATATTGGGAAAAAATTAGAATCTTTTTCTCGTCTTGAAGAACAAAAAATAATTTTAAATCAATTAGTCGAAATATCCAAACAAGAAAATTCAGATGCTGTTATTGTGGCGGGAGATTGTTTTGATACTCAAAGCCCAAATCCCGAAATGACAAAACTTTTTGTATCTACGCTTGCTCGATTAGCTCGTGGTGGGGATTGTCTTGTTCTAGTTATTGCAGGAAATCACGATAATCCTCTATTTTTGTCTACCTCGGAAGCTTTTGCTTCTCAAGTGGGAGTAGTTATCTTAGGTTATCCTAGTCAAGAACCATCTCTCGAAGAAAATAATTCAGCGTGGAAAGTAACACAAACAGCACAAGGGATGATAGAAATATTTTTCAAAAAAGCTAACAAAACAGTTCGCTTTTTAATGTCTCCTTATGCCAATGCCCAGCGTCTTAAAAAAGATCTAGGAGTGCTAGACACAGATAAAAAAGCTTGGGAGATTTTGTGTGAGGAATGGGAGAAAAATATTGCTCAAGACCCAGCAATCAAAAATATTCTCATCTCTCATAGTTATTTATTACCAGCCAAAAAAGATAGTCTTATTCAAGAGGACGCTCCTAAGGAAGATATCGGTGAGCGTTCTATTGTGGGGACTTTAGGCGGGATTTCTTTAGATAATATCCCTCAAGGGATAGACTATGTTATTGCTGGTCATATCCATAGACCGCAGTCCTTATATAGTACCAAAACTAAGGCTTTTTATACAGGGAGTCCCTTGATTTATAGTCTTTCTGAAAGTGGGCAAGAAAAAAGTGTTTTGATCTTAAATCTTGGACGAACAGACAAAGAATACCTTCTCCCTTTTAAAAAGTTACGAGATGTTAAAGAAATTAGATTTGATAATTTTGATACTATAGGTGAGCGATTGGAACAAGAAAAAAATAATTATCTGGTATTGATTTGGGAAGGAGATAGATATTTCACCTCAGAGGAACATCAATATTTAAGAAATACCCATCCTTATTTAATTCGTGTTGAATCTCGCCCTAAGATTGTTAGAGATGATAGTATTATACAAAGTATAGAAACTTTACATGAGCAAAGTACCACAGATTTATTCATAGAATATTTTAGATCCAAACATCGAGATCTCCTGCCTCCTGAAGATTTACTCAGTGTGTTTGATGAGTGTTTACAAGAAGAATCTACGAGTAATGTCCTAACCAAAAAAAGAGGTTTTCTTCCAAAAAATCTAAAAATCAAGGGTTTTTATTCTTATAAGGAAGAAGTAGAGATTGATTTTACAGAATTAGAACAAAAAGGATTTTTCGGGATTTTTGGTAATACAGGTAGTGGCAAGTCTGCGCTCATAGAGGCAATGATCATAGCTGTCTTTTATAAAGTAGAACGAATTGGGATTTTGGGAGCTGGTGGAAAAGGTAATTTTTCTAATTCTTATGCTATTATGAATTTGGATTCTAATGAATTGTTGATAGAATTTATTTTTGAGATTATAGGGGTAGAAGGTGTAGAGGAATATCTCTGCCGTGTGTCTGCAACTAGAGACAAAAAAAAACATACAGAAGTAAAAAGCAAAAGAGAAGTGTTTTTAAAAGAGCAAGAGGAATGGATCCCTTCTGAGATTACCTTAGGAGAAGATATTCTGGGGATTACCTATGATGATTTCCGTAAAACAATTATCTTACAACAAAGAGATTTCTTGGGCTTTATTTCTTCTGTACCCAAAGAAAATTCAGAAACATTGATTAGATTGTTTCAATTAGAGCGATTTGATTTATACTATATTATTGATTCTTTAGAAAAAAAAGAATATGGTGAATTCAAGACTTTAGAAGTGAAATTACAAAATTTTGAAGATACGACAGATGTGGCATTAGAAGAATTCAATATTCAAAAAACTTCTTTAGAGTCAGAAAGGGCTGTTCTTGATGAGCGTATAGAAGCTCAAAGAACTTTAGTAAATAAACTGACCCAACAATTAGAGCAACAACAACACTCTATTCATATACAAAAAAAATTCACTAAAATGCAATTAGACGAAGAGCTATTTAATCAGGCCAGAGAACATTTGAATATTATCGATCTTGTTAATTTAGATAGTCAGATTGCTAAAAAAGAAGAACAAAAACAACAATCAGAGCTAACTTATAAAAATTTACAAAACAAATTGATTGTAGAAAAAGAAAAATTAGGTGATATCGAACAACAAGGGATAGAATCTAAAATACAACTAGAAATAATACAAACTCAGTTCAATGACAAACAGCAAGAATGGGATGCTTTGATAATGGATAATATCTCTGAGCAAGCAATAATTTTTGAAAATCGACAAAAAGACTACAAAAGAGTAGCACAACTATCTGAGGAATTAGCTAAAAAAATAAATAGTTTCAAAGAGAATATTGCTCAAAAAGATAAAACCCTTCAAGCGTTGACTGAATGTCAAATAGAAGAAAAAAAAATAAGAGATTTACTAGGTTTGGGCGTAGCATTAGAATATCTACAGGATGGATGTGCTTGTCCTTTGTGTGGTTCTGAGGATCATCCTTCTCCTTATAAGGCTGGCAGTGATGGTGAATTGCAAGAGATTAGCAATCAGGTTAAAATTTTACAACAACAATATCTCAAAATTCAACAGCAGGAAGAATCTCTAAAAGAAAGTCTTCATACTCAAGAAAACAATATCAAACAATTAAAAGATACTCTAGGAGAGTACACTAATCAAGCTCAATTCGATAAGGCTTATCAGGAGATAGTAGTTCAAAAATTAGCTCAAGAAAAACAAAAAACGATAGTCAGAGAAGACTTACAAATAGCTAAAAATCAATACAAAAAATTAGAAACTCAAACACTCAATTATAGAGAACAATATCAAAATCAAGTTCGCTTGACTGATAATATAGCAATAGAATTACGCTATACCGAAAAAGAAATTTCTCAAAAAAATCAAGAGTTAATGAGTCATAGAGAAGAAAGAATTGCCTATCTGCAAGAAAAGCAGCTAACAGAAAATAATTATAAAAAGATCAAAGAATATCCTCAAAAAACAGAACTAGAAATTAATACCTTTTTTACAGAATTTTTAATGCTTTCTGGAGAAATGAAAACAATAAAAACCTTTATTCAAGATAATGATGTAAATGTTGAAAATGAAAAAGATATTCAGCAAAATATCTTGAAAGAGTTTAGTGATGAGCAATATAAACAATTACAAGAATTGGGATCTTTAGATAATAAAATCCATACTATTGTAGAAGGTATAGCTCAAAAACAAAAATTACAAGAAGAATACGATAAATTAGTTTTAAGAAAAAATAATATAGAACTACTTAAAAAATTGTTTAAATATAGTGGATTTGTACACTTTATAGGACAAAAATATTTGAATAAGCTTTGTTATACGGCAAATCAACGATTCTTAAAATTTACCCAAAATCAATTTGAATTGTCTGCTCCAGATGCTTTAGATGATAAAAAGGGAAAAATTGTTGTAATTGATAGACTTGCTGGTGGGATAAAAAGAGATATGTTGACTTTATCTGGTGGACAAAGCTTTCAAGCGGCATTAGCATTAGCATTAGCATTAGCTGATGAAAGTGGGACAGGACATCGATTTTTCTTTATTGATGAAGGTTTTGGAACTTTAGATGAGGAAAATCTCTATGTAGTTTTAGATACATTGAGAGAATTAGCAGAAGAAGAGAATAGAGTAGTCGGTATTATTTCTCATGTACAGATGATAAAAGAAGAGGTGATGGCTTGCTTGAATGTAGAATTAGACAAAAATAAAGGGACACGAGTTTCGTTAGTAGTGTCATAATATTTTTATATAAATAAATCTAAAAAAATATTATTATTTTTCAATAATGGTTTTTTCTTCTAATAATTGATCAATGATTTCCAAGCTTTTTTGTTGTTCTGTATCTTCAAGGGTAAGTAAAGTGCTTTCTTGATGGAGTCTAGATACACCTGTTATTCCATAAGTATATGCATTATCATAATCATTAATTTTGAATTCTAGTTTTTGTTTCGCTGAAACAATAGCTATAATATTTTGTGAATTTTCTTGATCTGGTTTTTGACCTTTGTTAAAACGATAAATAACAAAATAACGAATTAGCTCTTTATCTGAATTATTCCAAGTAAGAGTGTATTCATTATTTTTAGTTAATAGTATAAAATTTTCTACTTGAAAAGGTTTGATATTAATCATGTTTCTATTTTTAGGAACTAATGCAAAGTTATTATTTATAGAATTATTTAAATAATATTTAATATTTTTAGTATCTTGCACAATCCATTTTGCACTATAATAAGAGACTCCATCAACATAATCAAATTTTCTTGCAAAATCTACTTGTTCTTTGATATAAGTTACAGGCCAATTTTGTTCACCTAATTTATAAACCCCTAATCCTATATATAAATTAACTTTATCTTTGACTATATCATTCCACCATTTAACTAAAACACCATAAGGTGCAGGTTTACTATCAAAATGCCAATAAATTTGTGGCATCACATAATCAATCCATCCATTATCTATCCATTTGATAACATCAGCATACAGATGGTCGTAGTTAGTCTGACCAGCCAAAGTATCTGATCCTAGAGGATCTTCGGATTTATTTCGCCAAACTCCAAAAGGACTTATTCCAAATTGAACATATTTTTTACTTTGTTTTATTTTTATACTTAATTTTTGAATAAAATTATTTACACTGTCTCTACGCCAGTCTTCTCTTGTTTTGAATTTTTTACCATGTTTTTCCCAAGATATATCATCATTAAAAGGAACTGCCACCCCTTTATTATAAGTGATGTAGGGATAAAAATAATCATCCATATGTAAGGCATCAATATCATAATTGTTTACAATTTCCATAACTTCTTTGATGACATATTGTTGAACTAAAGGATTTCCAGGATCAAAATAATAACGATTATTATATTGTATTACCCATGCTGGATTTTTACGAGCAATATGATTTGAGCATAATGTTTCAAAACCTTCTCCATTAAGAATACGATAAGGATTGACCCAAACATGTGTTTCTATAGCTCGTTTTTTAGCTTCTTCAATAAAAAAAGCTAAAGGATCGTAATTAGGATGTTCTCCTTGAGTACCAGTAAGATAGCGAGACCAAGGTGAAAGTTTGGATTCATAAAAAACATCAGAAGTAGGTTTAACTTGAAGAATAGCAGCATTAAATTTTAATTCTTGAAGAGTATCTAATATTTTTATTAGTTCCATTTTTTGCGTTTCTTTAGATGAACCTTGTGTAGTAGGCCAATCAATATTAAAAACAGTGGCTATCCAAGCTGCTCGTAATTCTCGTTTGGGTTCTGTAGAAAATATAAATACAGGTATAAATAATAAAGCCATTAATAAAATTCGCATGGAACATCCTTGATTTCATTTGTATAAGTTTTAGATAACGGAATTAATAAAATTTTCTTTATATCTTGTAGGAATATTAATATTGTGTTATACTTATTAAAGTAATTTGAAGGATTTGTAGAAATGAAAAATCTAAAAATAAAATTAGAGCAGGATCTAAAAGATTTTGATGCTAAAAAAATCAAAGCAATTGCTATAGATATTGATGGAACATTGATTAATGAACATACTATTTGTACAGAACGAACAGAAAAAGCAGTCAAAGCATTAATACAAACAGGACGAGAAGTATATATTGTTACAGGAAGATCAACACTAACAGCAATGCCATTTGCAAAACAAATAGGTATCCCAAATTATATGATCAACTACAATGGAGCTTCTGTTTGGAATATGCAAACTCAAAAGCGTGAGAATGAACATACATTGGCTAGTAATATCATACAAATTCTTATCAAGCTTCTTAGAGATCGTCAGATGATGTCTTTAGCCTATGTAAATGATCAATTTTATTATGAAATAGAGAATGCATATTTGGAACAATATTTCAAACGAATTACTATTCTTGGCTTTAAAAAACCATTGGATGAGTTACCTATGGATCTTTTTCACAAATTATTTATTATGGGATCAGATGAAGAAATTATAGAAATGCATAAACTTCTTAGTGAGAATTATGGAGATCAACTATCTATATTTTTAACAACACCGGGTATGCACAATATTACACATCCTGAAAATCCTGCTCGTTGTATAGAATTAATGGCAAAAGGTGTTAACAAAGGTGAAGCATTAACTGCGTTATTAAAACAACAAAATATCACGATGGATGAAGTTGTTGCCTTTGGTGATGATAATAACGATATAGAAATGTTAGAATCTGTAGCTTGGGGGGTTGCTATGCATAATGCTAGATCTACAGTTAAAAAAGTAGCACGATTAGAAACCTTATCTCATAATGATGATGGGGTAGCCTATTTCATTGAAAACTATCTTCTATAAAAATTATCCTAAAATCAAATAAAAAGAGCTATATTATATAGCTCTTTTATTTTTATATAAATCAAAAATATATATATTAATTATTTTTGATATCTTTTTGTGCAAAGTCTAAAATAAAGATAAGACCAGCTCTAATTTGTATATCAAAAGGATTTTTATCTGGAAAAAATGCCCACTCATTAAAGTCAGAATTATAAATATTCCATTGTATTCTTGTCCAAAGAGTGATACCATTCCCTAATATAAAATCCAAACGAGCGTAGTGTTCCATAGGGATACTTTCTTTTTTGGAAATGCCACTATTATAAAACAGACCATTATTAACTATAAACTTAGAAAACCATCTAAAACCTATGTTTTTATGAAATTGTACATAATATAAGAATTCAAGAGAAGGACTGTTAATCCAAAATTTGTCAATTTGCCCATTAACTTCACTTATTTGATTTCCTGCAAGAAAAAATCCAAAAATAAATTCAGATAACAAAAAATGTCCAAAATTTCCATTGATAGGATTTGTAAAATTAGCTATATAACGAGATCTAAATTCTAATCTACTTTCACTATTAGCATGTAAAGTAAACCATGGTGAGATATTCATAAAAGCTTGAAATACAAAATAAAAACTTTCGTCGTCTGTTCTATCGTATACAACACCATCTTCATTATATCCTACACTTCCTCCCACTTCCAAACCTGCACCAAAAGAGATCCAATTGTAATTAGGTACAGATGCAGCATAATATATCTCCCAAGCAAAGCTATTATTAGCCCATAACTCGGTAGAATCAGATTTATATAAATTTCCTGAATTTACAGAAGCTTCCATACCTAGATAATTCACTGGTTTTATTTTATTTTTCCATGAGGATTTTGATGGAATAGCAAAGCCTTCTGTGTCTGTAGACTGAGCGAAAATGCTAATATTATTTAATAATAATATTAGCATTGTTATGTATAGATACTTCATTAGAATATCTCCAATATATATTGATATATACTAATATATTAATATTTATAGAGGAACGTCAAATTATTATTTGGAAATAAATTTTTGAGACTTTTTAATTTGATTGTGAAGACTTTTTAATCCATCTAAGGTGTCTTTACAAATACTATGAAGTATGAACAGATGTTCTTCTTGAGATATTGTGTCATTAAGAGTCTGTGCTTTTTGAATAGATTCTTGAATAGCAATAGAAATAAATAAAGAAATTTTGTGATTTTCGGGAGATGATAATAGATGTTGCAAGCGTGTTGATTCTTTAAGAGCCATATCTAAGTTTTTATTTTTGTAAGCTTTACTTATTGATATTAAGATTTGAGAACAAGTAGGGATGAGCTTTTTTGTATTTATAACAATATTGTCCAAAAATTTAATATATTGTTCTTTTTGTATAGAATGTTGAATAGTTAATATTTTTTTGTCTATTTTTTTAGTTAATAAAGAAAAAGCTTGTTCTATAGTGGTGTGTTCAGCTCCATCTAAATAAGCACCATCCATTCCTGCAATGATTATTTGTGCTTTGCTCTTTGGTATTTCTTGAGAAAACCAATCTCGAAAAAGTATAAAACGAGCATCTGCATACACAGTGGTGTTAGGAAGACGACCTTTTATTTGCTGAGAATGTGAGGTATGAGTTGTCTTGGCTTGTAATGTGTGGTAAGAATTCAAACGATGATGTGATGTGCGTGAAAATTCTGACAATATATTTCCAGAACTGTGTGTTTTTTGTTTGGTAAAAGATAAATCTTGTCCAATCATAATTATAGGATTTGCGTCTATTTTACGTGCAAAATCAAAAGCTGAAGTAGATACTGAGCCTCCGGATGCCAAAAGACCACAAGATCCCCAAAATTCTTGAAATGGTGTATACAGAGGAAAAACAGAATCCATAAGAATAATATTTTGATCTTTATATCCTTCAAAGGAACTATCATGAATAGCTGGATCTGCTACAAGAATATGATTTTTATTTAAACTGTAGCGTAGGTAGAGAGAATTTTTTTCTTGAGGATCTACAGTGATAACAAAATCAGGATTGATATGTACTTGCTGAAGGATAGATAAAGCCGTATCACAAGCAATCAATATAGCATGACTTTGTTGTTTTTGTAAGAAAGGTAGGCTTGCTTCAAGAGAGGGGCCTGCTCCTATAACAATAGCTGGTTTTTGAGATGCCCAATCAAGATAAGGAATAAGTTTTTGACTTATAAAATAGCGATGCATATTGCGAAAAATATTTTTAGTCCATATTTTACCAAAACGAAGAAGAGTTGCATTACCAACTTCATATTTTCGAATACCAGCCGCGATATAGTCTTTTATAGTTATAAATTGATCGGGGAATAATTCACTATAAGGTCTATGAATAGTAAATGATATATTATTTAATTTTTTATCTTGGATAATTTGACTGATATTTGTTAATTCTTGAATAAATATTACTCTAGGATTGTCTAAAAGTACTTGTAATTCAGGTTTTATTTGTAGTACCGTATCAAAAATGATAGAAACGGGTTCAAAAACAATACAAATACTATTTGTTTCTTCAAGTATTTTTTCCAATAGATATCCAAAACCAAGACCACCGATAAAATAAGTGGGATGATTTGGAGATAGTTGAGTAAAAATTTTATTAGCTTCAGCTTTAGGGCGTGAGGAATGTAAGCGGATTACGCGTTGGTTTTGAGCAATAATTAAGTTGAATGTATTATCTATATTAGTAATATTTTCTTGAATTCGAAGCATTTAATTATTTTTCATCATCTGTTAAAATACCACCAGATATCACTATTCCGAAAGCTTTGTCTGTAGACATATCTAAGGGAATTAACTTATCAGTGTTCACTAATATAAACCAACCTGTAGTAGGAATAGGTGTTGTTGGTATAAAAACAGTTGAAATATTTTTATTAGTACAATCGGTAATGTAAGAACTATCTTTTCCTGTAATAAATCCTATGGCATAAGTAGATTGAGTTGGAAAAGGAACTAGCACTGCTTTGTCAAAAGTACTATTTTTGGAAGGATCGGGTGAAAACACTTTAGTAATTTGTTCTACAATACCATAAACTTTGTTAAACATAGGGATATTATTGAATAATTTATGAGAAAGAGATTTTACCCATAAACCAAAAGCACTTTCTCCTAAAAATCCAATAATAATAATGATAATAGTAAGAATAGCAGTAATAATAATATTAATAATGAATTCATAGTATTGATCAGGGATACTTGCTGGAAGTATTTGAGGAAGTAGTTTTGAGATATTAGTAGTAAATTGATACAAATGATTAAAAACCCATCCTAATATAGCTATAGTTGCTGATATAGGAGTTAGTAAGAGAATCCCATTTAGAAACCAAATTCGCAAAATATTAGATCGTTGAGGAATATCAATAATTTTTGGTAATGGACTATTGGCACTATTTTCTTGTAAAGATCCAACAGAGATAACAGTAGTCATTGCTTGCCCGCTATTTAGTTTGCAAGGCGTTATTTTATCTTTTTTACAAAGAAGAAAAAATCCAGCAGATACTACAGGAGCAGAAGGAACATAAACTGTTATCCAATTATCTCCCTCTTTTTCACCCAAAAGATGTCTTGCGTGGGTAGAGGTAACAAAAGCAATACTTTGTGAATATTCATTAGGGTAAGGAATCATCACACTTTCTGAAATACCTGTAGTTAAATTATTTGAGTTATCTTGTTGGAAAACACTTTCTGTAATTTTTTTAAAGGTAGTATAAATAGGTCTTATAAAAGTAGGTTTCATAAGTATTTGATCTATTAAAAAAGAAAAAAATTTACCTAAAAATGTAGATGCTAACATTCCAAAAATGAAAATGATCAAAATAATACATAATAAATATAAGAGATCTACAATACTGTTGATATAAACCTGTTCTGTAATAAATATGGGTATTATACTAGATAAATCAGGGATGAAACTTCTTAATAAAGACCAACCCCAATAGACAAGCCCTAATGTCACTCCGAAAGGTAGAATTAGTAGTATTCCGTCTTTAAATGCATGTGTAATAGAAATTCTTTTTTTCATTGTATCTTCCTTATTATATTTTTAATTATTTAGTATTTTGGTATCCTACTGATAGAACAATTCTTCGTACAATATTTGCAAAAAGAGGGGCTGATACACCGCCACCACTTCGTTTGTTACCTTTTGGATTGTGAATTGCGACAACAATAGCTAAATTTGGATCTTCAATTGGTAAAATCCCAATAAAGATTGTATTATTTTTACCTATGCTATATCCTGTTTGTCCAGCAATCATTCCTGTTCCTGTTTTACCACCAATCCTTACTCCATCAATAACAGCTTTAGCTCCCGTTCCTCGGGCACTGACTACACTTTCCATAGCGTATAATAATTCTTTGGCTTTTTGAGGATGCAGTAGTTGTTTAGGGGGAGATATATTATTTGTATATAATTCTTCTCCCGAAGAATTTCGAATAGAAGTAATAAGTTGAGGATCTTTATACACACCCTGTCCCCCAATAACAGAACTGGCAATTAATAATTGTAATGTCGTAACACCAATTTCTTGACCAATAGCTATCATGGGTTTTGATAAGGATGTCCATTTTGAAGGTTCGTGTAAAATCCCCTTTTCTATACTAGTCAGCGGTAAATTAGGTTTTTTCCCAAATCCTAATTCTAATAACCACAAATAATAATCATTGATACCAAATAAGGATGATAGACGAGCAAACGATATGTTAGCAGATTTGGTTAGCATTGTTGATAAAGGAATATAACCAAATTTAGGTTGTGAAAAAGTATAATCAGCAACTTTATACGAAGTAAAATCATCGAATGTTGGACTTTCAGTAGAAGCAAAACCCTGTTCCATAGCAAAGGCTGCGGTAAATATTTTCATAACAGATCCAGGTTCGTAAATATGTGATGTAGATACTGGTCTATGTATGTCATCACTTACTTGTACTAATGCAAGTATTTCTTTAGTTTTGACATTGATGATACCAACACTACCACTGTTAGCATCAGACTCTTGAACTACCCTATATAATTCTTCATAAGCTATTCTAGATATTTCAGCATCTAAACTCAAAGTAACACTAGAACCTTGAACTAGAGTTTTGTTTTGTGTGTATTCAACTCCATATAATCCAACACCATCTCTTCCTAATATACCAATAATAGGAGCTAAAAAAGGATAAGGATAAAAACGGGATTCTTCTGCAGTGATTCCTAATTCATCATTTTTTAGGAATCCTTCTTTTTTTAATAAGTTGTATAGTAGTTCTACTGGAGCTAATATAGAAGGGGTCATATCTCTTTTTATATAAGCAAAACTTTTGTTAGTTTTGTCAAAATTTACAAGATCACTAACTGAGAAATATCCTGTGGAACGAAGGTATTGTGTTATGTATTCTTTTAATTCAAGAGAAATACGATCAGGTCGTACATATAAAGAACTCGTGGAAGATATTCCAGCGATTAATCGACCTCTAGTATCATAAATATTTCCACGAGGGATAGAAATACGATAATTAACAGATGACAATCGTTTGTCAGGAAATAAAGTGGTTTGTACAAGCTTGATACCTGTAAAAAGGAATCCAAATAAAAAACATACCGAAAGGGTAAGAAAACGATAAGATTGTTTCATATACATACGCCTACTTAAATCTACAAAGAATAAATCAAATTCTATATTATTATGACAGTTTTTACTTGAAATTGCAATTTAATACTTGCTAATACTAATAAAATATATATATATTACATAGGAAGTATTAATACAAAGATTTAATCTTTATTATAAAAATTGATTTAATTTATGTTTTTTGATATAATTAATAAATCAAATTATTATATAAAATATATATTATAAATTCATGGAGGATTTATGAAAATGAACAAAATTAGTTTATTAATCGCGTTAGGAGTGGTAATTATGTCTGAAAGTAATACAGAAGCACAAACAGGGATTATTCAACCTGTAAATCCAAAAAACCCAGTAGTAACTATAGAAACAGAATTAGGGCTTATTAAAGCTGAAATTTTTGAAGATAAAGCACCTATTACATCAGCTAATTTTCTTAAATTAGTAAAAGAAGGATTTTATAATGGAATTATTTTCCACCGTATTATAAAAGATTTTATGATACAAACTGGAGATCCTCAAGGAACAGGAATGGGTGGTCCAGGATATACTATCAAAGATGAATATCATCCTCGTCTCAAGCACACAACTATGGGAGTTTTATCCATGGCTAATGCTGGGCCAAATACTGGTGGTTCTCAGTTTTTTATTACTTTAGCACCAACCTCTTGGTTAGATGGTAAGCATGCTATTTTTGGTCAAGTAATTCAAGGACTTGATATTGTTAAAAAAATAGGTGAAGCACAGACAGGGGCAAATGACAAACCTGTCAAACAAATTTCTATGAAAAAAGTAACTGTTAATTAAATTTATAATAATATTATTATAAAAAAAGCAAAAGTCTTAGACTTTTGCTTTTTTTTTATGTAATGTTATAATTTTTTATAATACTAATATTAAGAATTTTTGTTTTTTTTCAAATTGTCTTGACGATATATTTATAATACAGTATAATTATGATATTATAAAATTACTAAAAAATTGAACTATTTTTATTACAAATATGAGAGAGGCTGTTTGAAGATGAGTGTGAAATATTTTGATTTTGAATACGAATTAAAAGAGATAGATCTTGCAATAGAAATTCTTAAATCCGATTTAGAGACAGACTCGGTACAAATCCATACATTAGAAGATAAAAAAAAAGATATTTTACAACATGTGTATAAAAATTTAACACCATGGCAAACAACCCAAGTTGCTCGTCATCCAAATAGACCAAGTTTTGTGGAATATACACAAAGTATGTTTTCTGAGTTTATAGAAATACATGGAGATCGTTTGTATGGCGATGATAAATCTATCATTACGGGTTGGGCAACATTAGGTGGTGAGAAATTTATGGTGATAGGCCAAGAAAAAGGTAAAGACACACTGTCTCGTGTAAAATGTAATTTTGGAATGTCTAATCCTGAAGGTTATCGAAAAGTTCTTAGAGTTGCAAAAATAGCTGAAAAATTTAAAAAGCCTATTCTTACTTTTGTAGATACCCCTGGGGCTTATCCTGGTATTGGTGCAGAAGAACGAGGACAAGGTGAAGCAATTGCTAAAAATATTATGGAGTTTTTTGGGATTAAAATTCCTATTATATCTACTATTATAGGAGAAGGTGGTAGTGGTGGAGCTTTAGGGATAGCTGTAGCTGACAAAGTTTTTATTCTAGAACATTCTATTTACTCTGTAATTTCTCCAGAATCTTGTGCTTCTATTTTATGGCATGATTCTAAAAAAGCACAACAAGCTTCGGAAGCACTAAAATATACACCACATTATCTAAAAGAATTTAAAGTGGTAGATCAAATAATTCCAGAACCTATAGGTGGAGCACATAGAGATCAGCAATTAATGATGGATACTCTCGCTGAAAACATATTGAGTAATATAGTGTTATTAAAGAAAAAAAATATGACTAAACTTCTCAATGAAAGATATGATAGATTTAGAAATATTGGTTATTATACAAATTAATGAAATAAGGAGATTTGAATGAGTCAGTTAAATAATAATTTAGTTAATATGGAAAAGGGGCATTCTCTGTTTGAGAATTTTATTAGAACATTACCTGTTCCTATTCTTAAAGAATTTGTAAAAGGTTCGTCCTTACAAGCTGTTGAATTTAAAAAATCTAATCAAGTATTAACAACAAATGATTTAAATGCTATTGAAACAGCGTTTCCTTTGTCTATAGAAAAAAGTGAAAATAAGATTCTTGTTACAAATGGTGTATTAAATATTAAAAACAAGCGTGTTGCTGTTTTATTTTCCGGAGGTCCTGCATCTGGTGGACATAATGTTATTGTAGGTATTAAAAAAGCCTTGGGTGAACATAATACATTACTAGCTACAAAAGCTGGCCCTAAAGGATTATTAGCTGGAGAATTTTTTGAAATTACAGAAGCTATGGTTGCTTCTATTTGTAATACTGGTGGTTTTGATTTTATGGGTTCAGATAGAACAAAAATCAAATCTGATGAACAATTTGCTCAAGTTAAAAAAATAGTAGCTGAATATAAAATAGATGCTATTATTATTGTTGGTGGAGATGATTCTAATACTAATGCAGCTATTTTAGCTGAATTACTAATACCTTTAGGTGTTGCTGTTATTGGGGTCCCAAAAACAATAGACGGAGATCTACAATTAGGAGATTTGTTGCCTATTTCTTTTGGATTTGATACAGCCACAAAAATTTACGCTGAAATGGTTGGTAATATTTTACAAGATACAGCATCTTCTCTAAAATATTGGCATTTTGTAAAAATTATGGGAAGAGCTGCTAGTCATGTAGCTTTAGAAACTGCATTACAAACAAGACCTGCTTATACAATTATCTCAGAAGAAATTCTTGAAAAAAAAATGTCTCTTGCTCAAGTAATTGAAGATATTACAAATACAATCAAAATTCGTGTTAATCAAGGAATAAATCATGGACTTGTGTTGATTCCTGAAGGATTTATTGAATTTATTCCAGAGATGCGTATACTACTTAATGAAATGGACGAGATCATGGGGCATAATTTAGATATAATTAGTACTATGGATATTAACGCTAAAAAAGAATTTATTGTTTCTAAACTAAGTGCTGGAACACGAGTGTTATATCAAGATTTACCAAGTAGTATTCAAGATATGTTATTGTTAGAGAGAGATTCTCATGGAAATCTTCCTTTATCTCAAATACCTACAGAAATTTTAGTAATAGAAATGGTTGCTACTTGTATTACAAAATTACAATTATCTTCAAGTAAAGATTCATTGTTTACAACATACAAATTTAACGCTTTAAATCATTTTTTTGGTTATGAAGGTCGATGTGGAGCACCAACACTATTTGATGCTGCGTATTGTCTTAACTTGGGATTAATAGCTGGATCTTTAGTATTGGGTGGGCATACAGGTTATATCGCTGCTATTACGGATCTTCAAAATGGAGGAGTGGCTCAAGCTATTCCACTAACAGGACTTCTAAATATAGAGCGTAGACACGGTCAGGATGAGTTTGTAATTGAAAAAGCTCTTGTAAAATTAGATTCTCCAGCTTTTGAATTCTTTGTATCTCGTAGAAAACAATGGGCAGAAAATGAATGCTTTACTTCGCCAGGACCGCGTCAATTAATGGGATCTGTAGCAAAAACACTACCTATTACAGTTGCCTTAAATAGAAAATATGAGAATTTAACATTTAATTTGGGTGCAGACACAGAGATTAAATAATTATTCGTAAAAAATATTTGTATTATTTTGTTATAAAAAATAAAAACCATCAATAATTTATTGATGGTTTTATGTAAGGATCAAATCATGGCATTAACACTATTTTTAAAAAAGAAAAATCATAATAACATCAAAATAGGTATTCTTGGATTTTCTTGGACTACTTTCTTTTTTGGATTGTTTGTTCCTTTATTTCGTAAAGATTTCAAAGTATTTCTTCCTTTTTTCTTATTGTATATAGCGGCTATTTATTTTATGCCTTATACTTATTCTAATATAAATGGAATGGTTTCTTTTCAGATGTCAGATGATCTGGGAATTTATAGTTTATTTTCAACGGTATTCTATTGGATTATTAATATTTTTGGTGCTGTTTTTTATAATAAAATATATACACAAGCATTAATAAATAAAGGATATATTCCTGTATCTGTAGAAGGTATGGCAATTTTGAAAGCTTATCGTATAAAATTGGCTGATGATTTTGATGAAGAAGATATCGCTGAGTAATATTGTTATTTTGTGGAGAATATATTATAATATAAGCAATTGATGTTAAGGAAATATAAATATGTTTAGATTCTTAATGCTTTTGCTAATATTTTCGCCTCAAATTATTTTTACACAAGTTGATGAAATTATATTACCCGAGTTAGATTTTGCTATTGATGATCAAAGTTCTCTAAATACAGCAAGTTCTGAAGTTGCTATTTTAAAAGAAAGAACACCTCAATTTCAAGAAGTCTATTTGGATGAATTGAAAACAGGGATTACAGATGCATCTTTGGGTTTGGCTTTATCTCAAAAAAATCAAAATAAAGTATCTTATATTCAATTTTCTTATGGATCTTTTTGTAATACACAAATTAATACCTTATCTCAAAATCTTGTTAAAAATTTATTTTATCGTGTTTCATATCTAGGACAATTCCGTCAAAATATAGTGTTTAATAATTATGAATATGCTAATACTGCTCTTTATAATAATGCTGTAAATACTTCTTTTATTATAGATTTAACTAATACTAGTGTGAATATTGATTTTTCTTATAATCAAAACAAAACACATTTTGTTGATAATATAGAAAATGTTCAATTTTCGCAATACATTCCTACGACAATACAGGTCAAAAAATGGTTAAATGATAGTTCTTATTTAGATATTAGAACTCATGTAGGTATTTCACTTATAGAATTTCAAAATACTCAAGGACTTAAAACCAAAAATAAAACACTAATTGATAGTGATATTGATTTGTCTTATAAGGCAAATTTTACTGATTGGAATTATTTTGAGATGCAATTTGTATATTATTTGAATGACTATTCTCAGTATCAAGAACATACAGGTTTGTTAAAAATTAAAAGTGATTTTTTATTAGGTAAAGGTTTTGGGATCAATATAGGAATGGTTCTGGTTGCTTCTTCAGTAGATAATTTTTTTGGATGGCCTGAAATTGCTATGATTTATAATTACTTAGATATTGTAGCTATTGATCTTAGTGTTTCTGGTGATTTTAATTTGTATAATGCTGAAAAATCATCGAAAGAATTACAATTATATTCTTTTATTCCAGCGCCAGAATCTCGTTGGATTTACGAATTATCTTTTAGAATAACCCCAAGTCCTTATTTTTGGATAGGTGGAGATATACAGTATAGTGATTATAAAAATAAAAGAATATATATGTACAATACAAGTGACCAATTATATTCTTTTATGACTACAGATAAAGTAACGATCTTAAGTTCTGGGCTTACTATAGGTACAGAACTTATTAATATTTTTAATATAGCCCTTTTTTATCGTTATGAAGGAATTCAAAAAGATTGGCTTTTATATACTCCACATAAATTTGATGTTTTAATGAATTTAGGATATCGTCCTGCTGGTTTCAATCTGGAAACTAGATATACAATGTATGCTCCGCGTAATTTAACTGCATTCAATAAATCAGCTATGATTCATCTTTTAAATTTCCGAATTTCACAAAAAATATATCAAATGACAGAAGTATTTATAGAAGTAAACAATGTTTTAAATCAAAATATTCAATTTATCTCAGGCACATACTACGGTGGTATTCAAGCTAATGGTGGTGTGAAATTAAATTTTTAGATAAGGGAACCATGATGAAAAAAATATTAATATTATTATTATTTGTTAATACCACATATGCACAAGAAAAAATAGAATTTTTTGATCCTTATGAATTAAAAAAAGGAATGAAAGGGTACGCTCTCACTGTAATGCAAGGATTAGAACCAGAAAAAATGGGTATTGAAGTAATTTCTTTTATGCCAAATAAACTTACTAAAAGTGGTATGATATTAGTAAAATTATTTGGTGATAATGTTGAGCGTACGCGTGTAGCTGCTGGAATGAGCGGTAGTCCTGTATATATAGATGGAAAACTAGTAGGTGCATTAGCATATACATGGGCAAATGCTATAGAATTGCTAGCTGGGGTAGTACCAATTCAAGATATGATATCTGATAAAACAAGAAGTGGTAATACTGTTTTTGTTCCTCAACATGCAACTTCTATCCAAACAGCATGGTTTATGAATGGTATAGAAGAGTCAGATATGCTTCAAAAAATACAAAATGTATCAACTATTAATACTTATAGACAAGGTATAGAAGAATTTATTACTGTTCCATCTTCTAGAAGTAATGGTATTATTCCATTAAAAGCAGGAGACGCTGTAGCAATAAAATTAATCGAAGGAGACATCAATCTTGCATCTATAGGTACTGTTACCTATGTAGATGGAGAGGATGTTTATATCTATGGACATCCTATGGATAGTGAAGGGCCGGTTAGCTTACCATTAGCAAAAGCTGAAATTTATGATATTATGTCAAGTACAAAATTATCGTTCAAATTAGGTAGAGCTCTTCCTGAGACTATAGGATCAACAATTTTTGATGGATTATCTTCTGTTTATGGACGCTTTGATAAAAAAGCTGTAATGATTCCTGTTACTATTAATGTTACAGGAAAAAAATATTCTAATTCTTATAATATGAATATGGCTCGTTCTCCTAAATATTTGCCAACATTACTTAGTGAAGGAATGGGGGCTATTCTTGAAAGAGAATTAGGGAAAAATATAGAAAAACAAGTAAAATTATCGTGGGTATTAAATTTCACCAATAATCAAGTTGTTTCTAATGATACAACATGGGTTAGAAACACGGCTTATGAACCAAAATCTATTAAAAACTACTGGAAAAATTATATTTCTATTTTGTGGTCTAATAGTTTAGTTCACTTAGTTCCTTCAAAAATAGTATTTAATATAGATGTAAAGGATGAATTTTATGAGTATTATGGTGTTGAAGGGGTAAAGTTGTCCAAAACTGCTTATTTACCTGGAGAAGATATAAATATTAATCTTATTTTGCAACAATATGTATCTAATGATATTTATACTAATATGGTATTGTCATTACCTGAAAATATTGCAGAAGGTGTATATACTCTTATTGTTGGTAGTGCAGTTGCTATAAAATCAGAATTAACTGAATTATTTCCTGAAAAATTTACTATAAGAACGGAAAAACAGTTGTTAACTGAATTAAAAAAACCTATTAATAATAATATGATAGAAGCTGTATTAATAGATGTACGATCAGGAAGTTTGATAGGTAATAAATTTTTTGACAATATTCCTCAAGCAAGACAATCTTTGTTTGAAAGTAAAACAAGTTCTGGAAGAAATATTCTAACTCCAAAATTATTTCAAAACACATTAAATATGGATGCACCTGTAATTGGTGGTAAATTTGTGACTATAAAAATCATTGTCCCAATGCCATTAAAGACTATTAGTTAATGGAATTTTAATAACACATTTTTTTATCAAAGAATTTGGGTGATAATGTATTCTGTAAGCATCTTCGGGATATAAAACAACTATATTTTTTTCTATGAGTCGTATTCTTGTTTGTGAATAACCTGAATACAAAATTTGATCACTTTTGGAATTATAGTGTTGTAATACTTGTAACTCAGAAATATCATTAATATCCATAATTTCTTCACCAGATATGATTATATAAACATAAATATATTGACGATGTGATCTCCAATGCGATGAGATATTGTCTTTATGAGTATATTCTTCAATAAAATAAGAAAAACTTTCTTGTTCTACGGTATGTGTATTTGGTATTGATTCGGTTAAAATATGACTATTCCAAGTGAAAAAATTCAAAGCTTGAACCAATTCTTTGGATAAGTTATCAACAATAATACGATCAGTTCGTGTTAAAATCATAATAATCTCTATAATATTTTTTTAATTTTATCTATTTCTTTTTTTAATTTTACAATAGCATCTCTACAAATAGCAGCTTCTACAAATAATAGTTTTTCAGAATAATCATCCATTAATTTAGAAATTTCTTTAATTTTTTTACTGCTGGTTTTTTTAGTATTTAAAATTTCTTTAATTTCATGTTTGGTTGTTTTTTTTGCATCATCAGCCATATATTTTCTTTCTAAAATTTCTGTGATATCTTTTTTTATAGTTTGCGGAGTAATATTATGCTCTTTATTATAAGAATCTTGAAGCTTACGACGACGAGATGTTTCTCGTATAGCTTCTTTCATTGCAGAGCTTATCTTATCAGCATACATCAAGACCATTCCTTCACTATTGCGAGCACTGCGGCCTATAATTTGAATCAAGGAACGAGTAGATCGTAAAAATCCTACTTTATCTGCATCTAAAATACAAACAAGAGACACTTCAGGTAAATCAATACCCTCTCTTAATAAATTAATACCAATGATCACATCATATGTACCAGCTCTTAAATCTCTCAAAATTTCTGTTCTTTTAATCGTATCTACATCACTATGGATATAAGATACCAAAAGTCCAGACTCAATAAGATGTTCTGTCAAATTTTCAGCCATTCTTTTGGTGAGAGTTGTAACAATCACTCGTTGATTTTTTTCTTTTCGTATTTTAGCTTCTGTAATAATATCTAAAATTTGCCCTTCTGAAGGTCGTATTTCTACAATAGGGTCTAATAAACCTGTAGGTCTGATAATTTGTTCAACAACAGCTTCCGAGTGTTGAATTTCAAAATCTGCGGGGGTAGCAGAAACAAAAAGAACTTTGTCTGATATATCGAAAAATTCTTCTACTTTAAGGGGTCTATGATCAATCGCTGAGGGCAATCTAAATCCATGATTTACAAGAGTTGTCCTTCTACTTAGATTACCATTAAACATACCACTAACTTGAGGAATAGCAATATGAGATTCATCTATAATAGTTAAATAATCACCTTTGGGAAAGTAATCTAATAAAGTAAAAGGACGCTCTCCTTGTTTTCTGAAAGTGAGATGTCGAGAATAATTCTCTATACCATTACAATAACCAACACTTAGCATCATATCGATATCATACTTTACACGAGCTTCCAAACGACTTGCCTCATCACCCCTACCTTCAGCCTGTAGTTCTTGCACTCTCTCAATCAACTCTACTTCTATATTTTCAATAGCTGTTTCTATTTTATTATCTGTAGTAAGAAACAATCTTGCTGGATAAATAAGAGTTCTATCAATATTTTCAAGAATAGTGCCTGTAACATATTGAATTTTTGTAATAGAAGTAATACAAAAATTTTGATCTAATGCTATTCTCAAGAGATCTTTGGAATAAGAAGCATGAATATCTAAGCAATCATTATAATAACGAAAACAAGCTCTATCTAAAGTAAACTCTCTTTCTTCATAGAGAATACGAGTAAGATGTTGGGTGATTGTTTTGAGATCAATAGTCATACCAACAGTTAGTAATAAAATTAATTCTTTATAGTCTGTTGGTGCTCCCATACCATAAATACAAGAAACAGATGCTATAATAATAGTATCCTTTCTTTCTAATAAAGAAGCAACAGCAGAAATTCTCATACGATCTAACTCATCATTAATGCGAGATTCTTTTTCTATATAAATATTTTTTTGAGGAATATACGCTTCGGGTTGGTAATAAGTAAAATTTGAAACGAAATATTCAACAGCATTTTCTGGAAAAAAATCTTTGAACTCTCTAAATAATTGTGCAGCGAGGGTTTTATTAGGAGATAAGATAAGTGTAGGAACTTGTAAATATTGGATAATACCAGCCATAGTAAAGGTTTTACCACTCCCTGTAACACCGAGTAAAGTTTGATTTTTCATTCCGAGATGATAATTTTCAGTTAATTGTTTAATAGCTGCAGGTTGATCCCCTGCAGGATCAAATTTTGAATGAAGAAAAAATTTATTCATATTATTAAAATCCTTAACATTTTCGTCGATATATTGTATAGTATACTATATATATAGTATAATTCAAAATTATACTATTAATTATACTATTAAATAAAGGAAAATCATAATGTTAAATAATAATAAAAATTTATTGCAAAATTTTTTTTATAGTATCCGTGTTAGAATTTTTCTAATTATAGGGATGATGGCTTTTTCAATATATTGTGTTGTTAGTGTTCTATCTTATCGTTCTGATACTCGTTCTCTTACTGTTTCTAGACAATTTTATCTTAATGAATTAAAATTATTAATTCAGACTGAATATAATATAGCATTAGGGCAAGAAATATCTGAGAAAGGACTAGAAGAGTTAGCTGAAAAATCAAATATATTATTAGATAAAGGACCTTTATATAATTATATTATTACATCTCGTTCTGAAGATGGCAAAAAATCAGTTGAAGAATTTAACAAAGTATTTGACTTGGCAGTATTAGTAACAAAAAATAAAGGTAATTTAGAAGAGTTGAAAAGATTAAACGAAGAAGCTGCAGCATATCCTTCATATGAATTATATTATAGAACAGTATTGTCAATTTCTAATAATATATTACAAGTAAAATTTGATAAACAAATAGTATTTTTTACTTTACTTATTACATTTATCATAAGTTTTTTATTTCTACAGGTAATTGCTGGAAGAATAGGGCTGATTACATATATGGCAAAAAAACTTATTAATGATGATGAAAGTTTACAGTTAAATGAAAGATTGAATTTTACAGCACAAGATGAAACTCAATATATTGTTACTAATATAAATGTTTTTATGGATAAATTAGAAAACTATACAGTACAATTAATTAATAATGCAAAAGGTTTAATATATCAAATTACTCAAATGTTTGAAGTATCAAAAAGTTGGACTTTGGAAACTCAAGTAATGAGACATTCTACAGAAAGAATTTCTCGTCAGATGTCAGAACAAATTTACAGCTTAAATCAAGCTGCTGCAGCTTTGGAAGAAATGGAAAGAACATTAGATGCTATTTTCAATACTATTTTACGACAATCAACGGCTATGACTCAATCTGCTGCTACTTTAGAAGAGATGGGAAGACAGGTAGAAGGTGTTGCTAAAATATCAGCTGATACTGCTGGTTTAGCAACGAGACTTACAGAGATAGCTAATAAAGGAAATGAAGCTGTAGAAGCTTCTATTGTATCTATCAAGGATGTTGCTGAATATTCTTCTCAAATATTAAAATTATTACAATTAATTTCGGGTATTGCTAAACAAACAAATCTTTTAGCGATGAATGCTTCTATTGAAGCTGCGCATGCAGGTGAAGCTGGACGTGGATTCGCTATTGTAGCAGAAGAAATAAGACGTCTTTCTGAAACTACAAATAAAAATGCGAAAGAAATAAAAACAGTAGTTGATACTATGGTTGATAAAATAGATAATTCTGTAGAACAAGCCAGAATTGCAGGTGAGGATTTAATTCAAATTAATACTTATGCTGAAAATGTATCTGAACGAATTGACCAACTAAATAATATGATGCAACAACAAAATACTGCGACACATGAAATGATAACGACAATAGAAGGCTTGGTTACTTTAGCTCAAGAAATTAAGATATCTATGGAAGAACAACAATTTGGATTACATGAATATAGTAAAACTATTGATACTTTACAAGATAATTTTGGTGAAGTAAAATCAACACTAAATGGACATATGTCCAGTGTGAATAATTTATTAGTTATTCTCACTGATATGGGAATAAGAATTTCTATTCAAAAAACTATTATGGATAATGTTCAAAAATTTCTAAATATTTATAAAGTGAATCCTGATTTACAAGTATCAGAATCTTATATCAAAAATACTCAAGATGCTATGTTTTTAGAATACAAAAAAAATACACAACAAAAAATGATGGATGAAAATAACAAATAACAAATAAAAAATAAAAAAAGCTCCTTATTGAAGGAGCTTTTTTTATTTGTTATTTAATAGTAATATTGTCTTGTGATTGAAAACCAAATACATCGGGAGAGGTGATAAATTGTACTGAGCTTGGTGGTGCTGTCCATATTCCAAAAGTTTGAGCAATAACAAGATAACGAATAATAATCTTACTTTTATTAACTTTTGTGAAAATATGAATTTTATCGTGTTTGGCAATATAAGTAGCATTTTTCAAATATTCTTTTTGCTTAGTAGGGGTATCTAATATAATTCCACCATATAAAGGATCTATAATTTCTATTTGTTGACTGCCTGAAGCTTGAGGAGTAATTTCTAATTCTATGATATATTTTTCTCCAAATATTAAGTTGTTATCAACAATAGAATTTGTAGTACTTTGATTATAAATATTTTTTTTAATTTGATAGCCACTATTGTTTTGAGTAGGATTTTTTTTGGGAATAGAACCATAAACTAAATAATAATAAATTTTTTTTTGTTCTGTATCCATAGTGATAGAAATATTTTTTTCTTTAATAGGGATAGTAATTTTATTGTTTGTATTATCTAAGGTAAATGTTTTTTTATTTATAGTAATATCAACTTTATAAGTATTATCAGAAGGATATTTCTGTAAAAAATTAACAAATACAAATATATTATCTTGTTTCTGAATATCTAATCCATTTAATATTTTAAATCCATCTTGATAGTCTCCATAATATTTAATTAATGTTGAGGCTATAAATCTTGAATTAGAATTTTTTATTAGAATAGTTGTACCTGTTTCCGTTGTTTGATTCATTAATAATAAAGTTTGTTTGGAAATATCTTGTAAAGGAAAATTTAGTAGATGCATTGTGTCTAAAATTAACGCATGAGTATTGTTATAAGAAGATAAAATTGGATAAATATTTTTAAAACTTTCTTTATCTAATAATTTGTTTGAAGCAAGTATATTAAGAGCATAAATTTGAATTAAAGCATCATTTGCTGAAGTATTCTTATTTTTTTTACTAATTTGTTGAGTAGTTTTTGTTAAATTGTTAAATAAATTACTGTCTATTTGATAGTTATGTTTATTTGCTAATTGTAAACTTTCGTACATTTGTAGTAATATCATAGGATTGGAAGTAATAATATTACCCAAAGGACTAGTTGCTATATTAGTAGAATTGATATAATAAGAGGATAGTGAGTTTAAATCATCTTGAAGTAAAGTGTTCAGCTTTTTTTTATTCCAATCTATTAGTTGATTTGTAATAAATAAGTCTTCATTTCCTATAAATAATAATAATCGTTGTAATATTTGTTCTATATACAAGCTTTCAGAAGTCAAAATTTTATTCAGGCTATTTTTCATTTGTATCATGGGCGTAGATGACAATTGAAGAGTGATCTCTTGCTCAAGATTGTTCTCAAGATCTGTCTCTAATGTAATATTAGTTGTATTATTTAAATACCCGGAATAACTAGAATATGTCCATGGATTATCAAGAATAACAGGAATATTCTTAATAAAATTATCTGAAAAATTAGTAGAATCTACTAGTATATTCCAAGATCTTTCTATATTTTTGATAGTATTTGTATTGGTAACAATAGCATATGATTTTTTAGGAATTAAAATATTTTTAGTAAAGTATGAATCAACATTATCTAAAGTTACTTTGGCATCAATAGTGCTATCAGAAAAATTACGAATATAAGCACCCCAAGTAACTTGATCATCTGGGCGTACAAAATTTGGAATAATTTCATCTATCATTAATTTTTTAGAACTAGTGAAATTATAATTTGTTTTACCAAATAATTCATTTTGATCATAGGCAATGACAGTAATATCAAATCCAGAAATATTGTCTGGTAATTGAAAAGAAATTTTTGTCTTTTTGTTTCGAGATAATTGTACAGAACTATTATAATAGATAGTATAAGGAAAATTAGATCTAACTTGAGAAGAACTTTCTATATTATCCATTAAAGAAGTACTTATAGGATTAGCAAAAGCAATGCTTTTTCTATTTAAAGAAGAAATAGGCATGGGAGATATAGCTGTAGTATTTGTTAAATTTTTAGTATCTAAAAGTTGTTTGCCACTATGCCATGTTGAAAAACCTGGATATCTAGTATTATAAAATATATCGATAGGATTCGGAATATCAGTATCTGTTTGTTCTAATACGGCTTTGTCTCTAATGATGACTACAGCTTCCCCATCAATTTGTTTGTTTTGAGCATTGTAAACCATCAAGTCTATTTCTACTAATTCTTTAGGTAAATAATTGGACTTTGAGGTGTTGATTTGAAAAGATAATTGTTTTTCATTAGGGCGTACGGTTAATGATGTATTTCCAAATAAAGTAAGAGGAATATTTTTTGTATTAGAAATGGAGGATAAAATAGCTGTAATATTTATACCTGGAATATCTTGGTGAGTTAGTGCTATAGGATAGGTAAAAATATTGTTAGATAGAATAATAGAGTGAAATTCTCTGATGGAATCTCTTTCTATAAAAAGTAATAATCGAGCTTTATCAAAAGGGTTTGAAATGTGTAAAAATGCCGTATCACCACTTTGGTATGTGGTGTTGTCTAATTCCATATAAAGTTGAGTATTATAAGACGAGGACTCCGATTTGAGAACAGAAAAAGAAGTAGACGAGCTTATTTTGGTATTATTACTATAGGTATGTACAATAACTTGATAGTTACCTTCTTGAGAAGGAATATATTGATAACTATATTGCCCATTTTTCATAGTTTTAGAGAAGATAGTTCTAGAATAATATTGTTTGAGAGGGATAATATTTGTAATAAAACTCCATTTTCCAAGAGTTAATTTTTCTATTTTATTAATAGTTAAAACACTTTGGATATTAGTAATAATTTCTTCAGTAATAGAATTTAGTGCTATTATTTTAAAAGCTATGGCTTCATTATTAAAAACTGTTGTGTTTTCAAGGTGTATTCCTAGTTGTACAGGTTGAAATACAGAAAGAGTATTGTTGTTAATTTCTGTAGATAGTGTAGAATCAGAGATAGTTTTTGCTTGAATACATAATTGATAATTTTTTCCAGAATAATCAGATAATTTTTTATTTATGATAATATCGGGTTTTTTGAGAGAGCTTTTTTGAGTATTTTTTAGTAATAATTCAGACAATTGAGGGTAAATATCTATAATAGGAGAATCATAAGGAGTAATTGGTTGAGCTGTTCCAAATTGATAGTAAGCGTATTTTTTACTGATAAAATTGAGTGGAGTTTTAGTAACAGTATACGAAATTGTTGATGGGAGTATTTCGCCGAATAAAAATTGAGGACGCAAAGAAAATACTAACTTTTCACCAAACAAAATTTTTTGTTTGGGTGCTGAAAATACGATTTCTGTATTTTTTGGAGTAAGAGGATATACATTAAAAAAAGCTTGTTTATAAAAATCACTGCTGGTATTTTTTATTTTTATAGTGTATTGTCCAGAAATAAGAGTTTGTTTTTCGTTTAAGGTTATATTCAAAGATCCGTTAGAAGACCAAGAGCTAAGGGTATTGGTAATCACTGTATTATTTGGATTTATAATAGTAATATCTACGGATTTAGTGAAAAAAGTGTTTTGACTAGTATAATAATTATTAGTTTTTGCACGAGCAATAGCATGTATATGAACTTGTTCTCCTAATTTATAAGTAGGTCTGTCTGTAAATACCATACTATAAATGTGTTGTGTTGTTGTAATATCATTATAAAATAAACGAGGTGAACTAGAAAAGAAAAAAGTAGAATTAATACTGTTGAAGTAACTATCATCACCACTAAGAAAAGCAATTTCATTAAATTTGCTTGTATCTTTAGGTATTCCTATAAATATAGGTTTTTCTAGTGCTTTTAAGGGTAATTTTGCGTTTGGAACACGAAGAAATCCATCCGATTTAGTTCTTCCTAAATCTTGAAAAGAACCTCTAATGGGATCCCAAATAGAAATCATTATATTTTCTAAAGGATTTTGAGTATCTATATCATGTGCTTGTAAAACAATATCTGATATAGATATATGAGCCATAAGACCACTCTGACTAGCTAATATTTTTGTAAAATTTGTATCTTTTGATGGCTGATCAGTATTTTGAATATTCATCAAAATAAGTGAGGTTTGATCTTCAAATATTTTAGTCAGATCGAATTCTTGCCAAGAAATTTGATCTATAGGAGAATTAATAGAAAAATTAGTTTTGTAAGTATTTACAGGCACATTTTTTCCATAAAGAGATAGTGCTGTATAATAAGCAGAATTAATTATTTGATAAGTAATAGTTATATTGGATACATTGACTGTTTGAAAAGGAACAATTGGATTTTTTCTATCTATATACAAAATATTTTTCATTTGACTAATAGCTGGTTTTTGATTTTGAATATCAAATTTGGCTGTGAAAACATTTGTTATTTTTTGACCATAAATATCAAATAATTTTTTAGGTGTAAAAGATAACAAATATTCTGTATTTCCTACAAAATCTCCATATATTTGTATATTAGATTCTTTAATACTATAAGATAGATTAGACACAGCAGGTATTGTAGTCAGTATAGAATTTGTAACAGCAGTTTTTTTGATAGGGGTGTTATGAACAAGCCAAAGATCATCATTGATAGTTTTAGAAAGTAACTTTGGTTCTCTTTGATTAAGATAAGGGGTACTATTAAGTCCTAACCATTCGGGAGATTTATAAGTATCAAATTCGTAGATAAATGGCTTTAAAATTGAATTAGTGTTTATTTTGGAATAATCAATCTCAAGCTTGTAGCTGGTGTTTTTTTTTAATCCATAAGGAAAAATATAAATTTCATTATAGTTTGTTACGATACAGAAGGTAGAAGAATTTTTTTGATTAGTTCTAATAGCATATTTTAAGCGAAATTTTATGTTTTGATATTGATCGGATAAAGTCAACCCTTTTTTTAGTTCTTGAATTTTAATGGCTCTAGAAATAGATAAGTATATAGGACTATATAAATTTTTTGATTCTAGAGAAGCATAAGAAACTTTAAATTCTTTGCCTTTTATTATGAAAGGTGAAGAAGAACTTTGTTGATAATTAATACTAAGTGATACAGGAGCACCTGTTAGAGAAGTAATATTCGTGTTGTAAGACACTATTATATCTTGATTTGGAGGTAACGGGGTATCCAAAGTATAAGTAAATTTTTTCCCACTGATAGTACGGATAGATCCTGATAAATTAGGAGTAAAGGAAAGATTCATTAGTGTTAACCATTCATAAGAACTTTCTTCGTAAGAAGAAAATTTAATAATATCTTGATCAAAACAAAAAGAAATTTCTCGTTGTCCTGATTGAAGAAGAGCTTCTTGGAAAGTAGAACCTTGGATAGTTGTGTATTTATTATGGACAATTACCAATCCTATAATGAAAATAAATAATAGACAACAAAATGTAATAAAATACATGTAATATGTACGGATCAATTTGTTGATACTAGATAAATTAGTACTAAAGCTCATTTCAAATCCTTATTGTAGTTAATTATTATATTATTTTATCATATTTGTACTTATATTACTAGTAAATTTTATACTTTATTTTGATAATAATAAAGTATAAAATATAAATTTCAATAAAAAACAAGCTCTAAAAGATAGAGCTTGTTTTTTATTTTTGATGTAGTAATTAATTATTATAAGTAATACCAACAGATACTGCACCATAACCGACATGATTGGCAATTGCTGCTGAAGCAGTATTGATTTCAAGAGGAGGGCAACCCAATATGTTTTCTAAATGTTTTAGATAGTATTCTTTTATATTTTCATTTAAGTGTGTATGAGTAACAATATAGCTTTTTATAGAGCGATTTGATGATTTTTTAGCAATTGCTTTTATGCTTTTAGCAATTGCTTTTTTAAATCCAAAGGCTTTACCAGTAATTATAACCTTTCCACCAACCATTTCAAATATAGGAAATAGGTTTAAAGCTTTAATTATTCCACCTTTAAACATCCCTAATCTTCCACTTTTAATAAAATGATCTATAGTTAAAAAGTTTAGAAAATTTGAAGTATGAGCAATCTCAGTAGAGATATTTTTAATAATATCTTCATGAGAAACTTTATTTTCAATATATCTAACAATAGAGCAAGCAATAACAGATGATCCAGCAGCTAAGCTATGAGAATCAATGATGTCAATTTTGATATCTTTTTTGGATAATATTAATTCCTTACCTTGTAGGGCACTTCTATATGTTCCACTAACTTCTGATCCCATAGTTAGAACAATAACAGATTCATAATAATTAGACAAATATCCAAATAAATCAGCATAACTTTTAGGAGAAGGTTGAGAGGTTTTTACGGAGGTATTTTTTTGAATGAAATACTGTTGAAATAATTCGAGATTCATAGTACGAAGATCTTGATAACTAACTTTATCAATTTCAATATTTGTAGGAATTAGATGAATTTGATGTTTATCCATAAATTCAGGAGAGAGAGAAACACCAGAATCTACAATAAAAGCAATAGAATTCTTTCTATGATGAGTAACATTATATTGAAGACGCATATCTTCTACTTTTTGAAAAGTGAAAGATCCAAATTGACGCAATTTGTCAAACATATCAACAGGATTGTTTGTATGAAAATGGAGACGTAATTTTTTGTCAGAACCAGCAATTACAATAGAATCTCCATCAGATTCTAAGATCTCAAGAATGGTATCACGAGAGATATTTTCACCGACAATACAAGTTTCAGTACAATATCGATTATGTAAAGACTCTTCAGTTAGATTTTCTGCTTCAGCCATAGGAAAATCATAATCATACATAAGAAGATGTTCTATATCATGATCTTCACGAGAAAAAGCACGCTTGAGCAGAGTATCTCTCATACCTTCTATAAAAAGAACAAAACCTTTAGCTCCTGCATCAACAACTTTGGCGATACGAAGTGCTTCTAATTGTTCAGTAGTACGAGCTAAAGCTTTTTGAGCGATAACTTCAGCTTTTGAAAATAGAGAATCAAAATCAGAAAAAGAATTTTTATTTGTGTGGATATACTCAGCCCATTCACGAATTACGGTAATAATAGTACCTTCTTGAGGAGATGGTATAGCTTTGTAGACATAGTCAGAAGCTTTTTTGACTATGTCTGCAAATTTTTGAGTAGAAACATTGGCACAATCTTTGATTTCGACACCAATACCGTAGAGGAATTGAGCCAAAATAACACCGCTATTACCACGAGCTCCATCAAGTGCAGCATCGCCAATACTAGCAGCAACAATATCAATGGAATCATTTTCTTTTGAATTGTAAATAATAGAAGTTGCTGTAGCAGCAAGGTTTGATCCAGTGTCTCCATCGGGGACAGGAAAGACATTTATTTTATTAATTTCTTCTTGATGCTCAATAATTTTTTTACCCCCAGAAATTATAGACCAATAAAGTTCTTTTCCAGTTAATTTTGATAGAATAGACATAAAACTCTCCTTTGAATATACTAAAATATAATAAATAAGACCATATATAGTCTATTAACTCATATTTATTCCACACTGATTATAATATAATACAACTCAAAATGCAATCTTTTCAACAGATTTTATTTTAGTAAAATATTGTTATTCTAATACTATCTACTAATAGAATATAATTAATTAATAAAATTATTATATAGAATATTACAATTTTTCTTTATTATAAATCAATATTGATAATATTAACTCATATGTACATATATATTTATATGTTTTTTTGTTTATAATGATATTTTGTATTGTAAAGTTCTGATAGTGCGGTATAATTAATAATCATATAAATATATATTTTCAAGGGGTATAAAGATGAAAAATTTGTTAATTTTTATAGTAGCAATATTTGCTATTACAGGGACAGGATTTGCACAAGATGAAGCACCTGCAGTCAATCGGTCATTAAGTTTTTATTTGGATTCTTTTACAGGGCATCTTACAGAAGCTTCTGGTGGTAAAGTTGGTGGAAGAACTCGTATTCTCACTGGTAATGAATTTGAGTTTGGGATGACTTATTCTCAGAATTTTGCTACTGTACCATGGCTTTCTATGTGGGTGAAAGCTCTTATTGTTACAGGAACAGCTCCTGGATTTAACAAAAATACAGGGGATTTTATGGGTAATCTTGGTGGAGCTTTTGTTCAACCTTATGGCCAACCTAGAGCACAAGTTGGTGTTAATCTTGGTGGACATGCTATTTTTGCAATGGATACAAGAGGTCTTTTGGCTCAAGAAAATTATTACACTATAAAATTAGGTAACGCAGGAGCATTGACTTTTCAAAGTATTTTAGAATTATGGATGGTTCCTCAAGTTAATGAAATGTTTACTACAGATGCCGATGGAAATTCTACTGGTATAGGTGCTGGATTAACTGTAACTGTTGTTGATTTATTTGAAATGCGTTTGAATTATGAAATTGGATTTGCTCCAGGATGGACTTATAGAACTAAATTAGGCTTTCGTTTTGGTGGAAATGAATCTGCAGAAGCTTTTGGTCAAAGCTTTGCAATACGTTGGGAAAATCAAGTTGTTTGGTCTGTAACACCTAGTTTCTATACATGGATACAACTTCGTTATCATATAGCTAACATGGCTAATGCTACTATGAAAACAGATAATCAACTATTTCTACAAGCAGGTTTAGGCTATGCATTTGATTTTTCAAAAAACTAGAAAAATAATAATAATTAATTAAGAAATAAAATACAAACTAAGAGGTATAAAAATGAATCTACAAGAGTTTATGGACAGTAAAATAGCACCAGCAATGAATAAATTTGCTCAAATGCGTCATATTCAAGCTATTAGAGATGGAGTAGTTCTTAATCTTGTTCCAAGTATGATAGGATCAATGTTTCTACTATTTGCTGCATTACCGATTCCTGGATATGGAGATTGGATTCGTGCTAATGGTATTTTTGATGCACTCTTAATTCCTATTGGAGCAACATTAGATTTAATGGGAATGACAGCTGTTATTGCAATTTCTTATCGTTTGGCGGAAAGTTACAAAGTGGATGCTTTACCTGCAGCAGTGATATCTTTGCTTTGTTTTTTTATGTTAACACCTTATCGTGTTTCTCATGAATTAGTAGAAGGTGGTATAGCAGGAGTAATGCCTATAATGTATTTAGGCTCTCGTGGATTATTTACAGCACTACTTGTTGCTCTAGTAGCAACAGAAATTTATGTGAAAATGGTTAAATCAAATTTAGTAATAACAATGCCTAATGGCGTTCCACCAGCTGTAGCAAAATCTTTTGCTGCTTTAATACCTGGAGGAATCACTTTAGTTGTTCTTTGGTTGGTTCGTTTGGCTATTGATGCATCTTCTTTTGAGAATATTCATACTATTTTGGCTGAGTTTGTAGTAAAACCTCTTTCTGGTATGGGTGGTAATATTTGGGGTGCTATTGGATTCATGTTTTTAGTGCATTTCTTTTGGTTCTTTGGAATACATGGGCACTTAGTAATTGGTCCCGTTTTAGATCCTATTTTCACAGTGTTTCAGGATGCAAATCGTCTTGCTTTTCAAAATGGAGAGGCAATTCCTCATATTATTACTAGATATTGGTTTGATCTATATGTAACATTAGGTGGTGCAGGAGCATCATTATCAGTTATCATTGCTATGGTATTATTTGCTCGTAGTAGACATTTAAAAGAAGTAGGTCGTTTGTCATTAGCTCCAGGAATATTTAATATTAATGAACCTTTTGTATTTGGTCTTCCAATAGTATTTAATCCTATTATTTTTATCCCTTGGATGCTTGTTCCTATAATGAATGTATGTACAGCTTATTTTGCAACAATTATTGGTTTTTTACCAAGACATAATGGTATTATTGCACCTTGGACTATGCCAATTTTCTTTAGTGGATTTTTAGTAGCAGGTTGGAGAGGGATAGTAATGCAAGTAATTAATCTTACTTTATCATCTATTGTTTGGTTTGCATTTATCAAAAAACTAGATAATATGGAATATCAAAAAGAATTAGATGAATTAAAAAAGAATTAATTTATTTGAAGATTGATACAAAACAAAACTAAGTAATATTTATTTACTTAGTTTTGTTGTATTAATTGTATTAAGTAGTTTATACTATATTATATTTTTATTGGAGTTTATTATGACTAAAATTATTTTATGCTGTAGTGCAGGAATGTCTACAAGTTTATTTGTTCAAAAAGCAAAAACATATGCTGACGAACAAGGGATAGAGATAGAAATTAATGCTATTTCTGTAGCTGAATTGGATACTTATTTGACAGATGATGTGGATGTTGTTGTATTAGCACCACAAATTCGTTTTCAATTAGATATCGTATCTTCCAAAACGGATAAGCCTATTATGGTTATTGAAATGAGAGATTATGGTATGATGAATGTTCAAAAAGTATTACCTGAAATATTAGCACTTGTTAAAAAATAAAAAATATTAAGGAAAATATAATGTTCAAAAATTTTTCTAAAGATTTTTGGTGGGGAGTTGCGTCTAGTGGTCCTCAGCATGAGGGCGGAGCTTTAGAAGGTGGAAGAGAACCATCTATATGGGACAAATATTATGAAATGAGCTCTCATCGATTTTTTAATGAGGTAGGTCCTCAAGAATGTGGAGATTTTTATCATCGATTTAAAGAAGATATAAGTCTTTTAAAAGAACTAAATCTCTCTACCTATCGTACTTCTATTCAGTGGTCTCGCTTATTACCTTATGGTAC
Organism: Spirochaetota bacterium; assembly: GCA_030154445.1. Taxonomy (NCBI): domain Bacteria; kingdom Pseudomonadati; phylum Spirochaetota; species Spirochaetota bacterium. The sequence continues at coordinate 135,119 of JAGUQW010000002.1, forward strand.
AAAAACTCCCAATCCTGATGCTGTTCGTTTTTATAATGAAGTAATAGATACTATGTTGGAATTAGGAATAACTCCTTTTATAAACTTACATCATTTTGATATGCCTTGGTCTTACCAAGAAAAAGGTGGCTGGGAAAATAGAGATACAGTAAAAGAATATCGTTATTTTGCAGAACAATGTTTCAAATTATTTGGAGATAGAGTACAACACTGGTTTACTTTTAATGAACCAATAGTAGTACCTTATATTGCTTATGTAGGTGATTTTCTTTACCCTAATGTGATGGATATGCAAAGAGCAATGACTGTAGCATATCATACATCTCTTGCACATGCAGAAGCAATGGATGCTTTCCGTCAAGGTGGTTATACAGGAAAATCTGGTATTATTTTAAATATAGCACCTTCTTATCCTAGAAGCTCTAATCTTGAAGATGTGAAAGCAGCTCATTTAGCAGATCTTTTTCATAATGAATCCTTTAAAGAGCCTTCTCTTAAAGGAGTATATTCTCAAGAATTAATTAAATTTATGCAAGATAATAAGATCCCTCTTCCTATTCTCAAAGATGATGAAAAAATTATAGCTAAGGGTAAGGTTGATATTCTGGGTATTAATTACTATGCTCCGCAACGAGTTAAAGTGAAGGAACATCTTGTAAATCCTAAAGCTCCACTATATCCTGGAACATATTTTGATAATTATGATATGCCTGGTAAAAAAATCAATCCTCATAGAGGTTGGGAAATTTATCCACAAGGTATCTATGATTGTCTTATAGATATTAGAGATAACTATTCTAATGTAGAAACATTTATCAGTGAAAATGGAATGGGCGTAGAAAATGAAGAACCATTCCGTAATACTCAAGGTTTCATTGAAGATTCTTATAGAATAGATTTTATTAAAGATCATCTTGTACAAGTACATAAAGCCATTGGTGAAGGATGTAATTGTAAAGGATACCATTTGTGGACATTTGTGGATAATTGGTCTTGGCAAAATGCTTATAAAAATCGTTATGGATATGTTGAATTACAACTACATAATGATAAAAAAAGAGTTATTAAAAAAAGTGGTTATTGGATTAAAAAAGTTATTGAAGATGGTGGTTTTGAATATCGCTAAATAAGGAGAATATAATGACTAGAGAAAAAGGAATTTCAATTTATCCCTTTCATGCGTCATTAAAAGATAATTGTGAATATATTGAAAAAGCTGCTCATTATGGTTTTACTAGAGCATTTACTTGTTTATTATCTATAGATACTTCTAAAAAAGCTGAAATTATATCAGAATTTAAAAAAACAATAGAATTTGCTGAAAAGAAAGGTATTCAAGTTATTGCAGATGTTGCTCCAAATATTTTTACAGAATTAAATATTTCTTATGATGATCTTACTTTTTTTGGAGATTTAGGGGCTTCAGGTATTCGTTTAGATCTTGGTTTTACAGGTAATGAAGAAGCTAGTATGACATTCAATCCTCAAAATTTGAAAATAGAGTTAAATATGAGTCAGAGAACGCATTACTTGGATACGATTATGGATTTCAAACCTAATCCAAATAATTTAATAGGTTCTCATAATTTTTATCCTCATCGTTATACAGGCTTGGGTCGTAAACACTTTATTGATTGTACCGCACAATTTCAACGACATCATCTGCGTATGGGAGCTTTTGTTAAAGCACCATCTGCATCTATAGGTCCGTGGCCTGTTAGTGATGGATTGTGTTCTATGGAAGAACATAGAGATCAAGTGTTATCTTATCAAGTAAAAGATATGTTTCTTAATTTAGGAATGCATACAGTTTTGATTTCTGAATGTTTTGCTTCAGACAAAGAACTTGAAATGATGGGAAATATTGATCCTTATTTATTAGAATTACAAGTAGATATAATCAAAGATATCCCTGAAGTTGAAAAATCTATTATTTTTGATGAATTACATGTTCATCGAGGAGATGAAGGAGAATACTTGATTCGTTCTACTCAAAGTCGAGTAAAATATAAAGGTCATCAATTCTCAGTATTTAATGCTCCTACAATAATCAAAAAAGGTGATATTTTGATTGAATCTTCAAAATATGGAACTTACGCAGGTGAACTACATATTGCACGACAAGATATGCCGAATTCAGGTAAAACTAATGTTGTGGGTAGAGTATCTGATAGAGAACTAGGATTGATCGATCATATAGAAGGCTGGCAACGGTTCAAATTAAAAAAACAAAACTAAGTATCAAAAGGTGGTTATAATGACAGATGAAAAAATGGAAGAAATAGTCATGAGCCTAGTTGGATTTTCTGGAGAAGGAAGAAGTTATGCTTTTGAAGCTTTAAGAGCTGCTAGAAAGGGTGAATTTATAAAATCAGATGAAGCAATGAAAAAATGTGAGGAAGCTTTGCTTGAAGCACATCACACCCAAACAGACTTGATTCAAAATGAAATCAATGGTGTACCAACAAAAGTTTCTATTTTAATGGTACATGCTCAAGATCATTTGATGAATGCATTATTAGCTAAAGAATTAATTACAGAATTGATTGAAGATAAAAAATCAATGATAAAATAAATAGATATAAAAAAAGACCTCTTTATATAAAGAGGTCTTTTTTTGTTTTAAGTAATTATAAATTAAAGATGTTTTTTTAGATCAATAGAAGTAATTTGATTTTGTGTAAATTCTGGTAAGTAAACAATACTATTATCTATAGTAATATCTGCAACACTTGTTATCATTCCATTAATAGTTAAGGCTAAAGAACGATCACTATTGAACACATAAATATGTGCTGCATTTGGATTACCACCAACACCCCAATCAGAAACAATAAGTTTACCGTTAATAAGTACTAATCCATCAAGTCCACCAGCACCTAACATATCTGTATTCCATTGTGTGATTTTTGATGCAGTAGTATAATCATTATTAAGAGTAGCTTGAAAAATATGCCCTCTTGTTGCATCTCCACCAAAAGTAGATGTTACAAAATATAGAGTAGAAGTAGCATTATCAAATGCTAAACCATTAATTCCATTTTCAGTAATACCTGTAACTACTACATAACTCAAGGTAGTCATGTCTTTAGAAATAGATATTTTATAAACAAGTCCTTTTCCTGTATCAGAAATAAGAGCTGTTGTATTATCAATTAATACTACATCATTTAGAAATCCAGGGGTATTAATAGCCAATGTAGCTAAAACAGTTCCTGTTGAAATTTGTAGAATTTTCACATTGGGATGATCGGATACAATAATAGTATCATCATTTAAGAACGCAAATCCTTTAGGATCATCAAGTAATCCTACAAACAAATGTTTAGTAGTATTATTTTTGTATTCAGTAATAAATCCTTTACCCACAGATGCTCCGGGATTACCACCAATATTAGCTATATAAATAGTATTATTACGGACGACAACACTTTCAGGTGTTGATAATCCTGTAATGTTATGTGTAGTAATAGTACCCTCAACAGTAGTCGTTCCATTATTTATAGACACTGTTTTTGTAGGTTCTATTGTTGACACTTCTTTCTTTTGCCCACAACCTGTGATATACACGATAGATAAAGCTAAAGATGTATATTTAATAAAATTATTTATCATTTTATTATCTCCTAATATATAATATATTATATTATATATGTTTTTTTTAACAATTGTCAATGTTTTTTTATAAGTATATAATTAGTATGTATTTAAGTAGCTTGACAAATAAAAAATATTTATATTTGATGTTTAGTTTTTTTCCAAAGATGTTTATTCTTCTTAGTCCAATTAATAATATCTGTCATTGTTTCTTTAAAAGGACGAATAGTATATCCAAGTTCTTTTTGAGCTTTATCACTTTTTAAATCAGCATTAGAAAAAAGAATTTCTAAAGATTCATTAGTTAAAATAGGAATAAGATTTAATGGTTTGTAGAAAGGTGATAAGAAAAAAGAACCTATATAACAGAGCAATTCTGGGGAAGAAATATAAAAATGTTTTCTGTTCAGAATTTCGTCTATAACTCTCTTTTTTTCTTGAATACTTAATAAATGCCCAGAAAGAATATAGCGTTCACCTATTTTACCTTTTTTACCAGCGAGAATAATTCCGTTAACAACATCTCTAACATCTACAAAATTATAAGCTCCAGCCATCCCTATAAAAAGACCATTAATCATAAAATTATAAACAAGACCTAATTGAGAAGGCATATAATCATAAGGTCCAATAACTCCGGCTGGTTGCACAATAACGGCTGGTAAATTATCATTTTTGACCATATCTAGGATAGCTAAAGTTGCAGCAGCTTTTGTTTTGCCATATTTTCCAATAGCATTTTTGATGCAAATAGGTACTTCTTCTGTAATTTCACTACCATGAGGATGATCAGAAATAGCGTGAACAGAACTTGTATACACTAATTTTGGAATTTTTAACTCAACACATACTTTCCCAACATTTTTGGTACCTTCTATATTAACAGTAGCTAGTTCAGGATCAATACCCGGGAAAATAGAAATAATAGCTGCTAAATGATAAACAACTTCCATATCTAAAAAAGCTTTTCGTAAATCTTCAATATTACGGATATCCCCGTATACTTTTTCCACATTTAAACCATCGAGAGGAAGTTCTGTTGATCCAGGACGAATTAAAACACGAACTTGTTCTCCTTGTTTTAATAATTCGCGAACGAGAACATTTCCAATATGTCCTGTTGCTCCAGTAACAATAACCATATAAAACTCCTATTTTATAGATCTATTAATAGAATAACCTATCTGAATATTATAACAATAGGTAATAACAATTGTCAATATATAATAATTTTAGTATATTTGATAAAACTTGCAAAAACATCAAATTTCTTTTATAATAAATATTAAATATGGAAGGAGGGTAATAATATGAAAAATAATAAAATATTTTTGTTTTTTATTTGTATATTAATCACTTCCACACAATTATTTACACAAGAATCTACTACTAAAGAACAGAAAATAAAACAAGAATTAAATGAAATAATTTTACCAGAATTACCACCAGAAAATGAATTGGCAATGTCTAAAAAAGATGTTCCTGTTCCTGTTGCTTTAAATATTGATTCTAGTGAAGTAATAAAAGAAGAACGAGTCATTCCAAATGATGGAATACCTTATTTTACACTTTCAGCTGGTTTAGCCCCTTTTCAAGTAAGTATAGGTATTCTAAAATACTTTATTCCTGAATGGTGGGGACAGTTAGATATTGATCTAACATTTTTACCTAATATTCCTGTTCCTGATTATTATAAAGCAGCTAAGTTTTATAAACCATATGTCGCTTTTAAAGTAATAACAGGTTATGCTTTTTATACTTATAGAAAATTTGAACTATCACTTATAGCACAAGTACAATTTGCGTTTATTAGCTCTGATGATATTCCTATTTTACCATCTTTAGGTATGAGATTTATTATTGATTTTTTTTATTTAGATGTTGGTGTTACCTATGCTTTTGTGGCTGGTGGAGTTGAATTCCCTATCTTTACTGGATGGTATCCAGCCATTACCGTAGGTTTTAGATTTTAAAAAATTTATAATAATAACTATTAAATATTGGGAGTATATATGTTTGATTCTATTATTTTTACTAATGCTTTATGGGTCTTTAGTTTATCATCTATTATTGTTTTTTGTGTATTAATATTTGGTAAGCTTTTTGCTCCCTATGGAAAAATGACCTCTAATGTTTGGGGATCTGTCATGATACCGGCTCGCTTAGGCTGGATTATTATGGAATCACCAACATCAATTTTATTTGTTGTATTTTTATTACTATGTGATCATTTAAATAATGGTTTGATAGTACTTTTTTTTGTATGGCAGTTTCATTATTTTTATAGAAGTTTTATCTTTCCATTTTTAACACGACATAGTAAGCCTATGCCTATTTTGATGATGATTTCAGGGATGTCTTTTCAATTAATTAATATTTATTTTCAAGCAGGATGGCTTTTTTTTGTTGCTCCTAAAGATATGTACGGAGGTGATTATTTACAATCACCTCAGTTTATTATAGGCTTTGTTATATTTTTAATAGGTTCATTTATTAATAGGCAGGCAGATTATATTTTAAAGAATCTTAGAAATCCTGGTGAAACTGAATACAAAATACCTTATGGTGGACTATATCGTTTTATTTCTTGTCCTAATTATTTAGGAGAAATTATAATATGGCTTGGTTGGGCAATTTTACTCAAATCATGGGTAGGTGTATCATTTTTTATGTGGACTGTAGCAAATCTAGTGCCAAGAGCTTTAACAAGTCATAAATGGTATAAAGAAAATTTTACTAATTATCCCTCTGAAAGAAAAGCGATAATTCCTGGAATTTTATAATAATAAAATAGAACAAAAAAAAAGAAAGTATATACTGTATATACTTTCTTTTTTTTTGTTCTATTTTATTTGATAATTCTCTCTATAGCTGATCTATATCAATCAAATATAAACCTTCAAATCCACCTAATAATATCAAATTATTTTGTTGTGCTAGTAGCTGTATGGGAGGATTATCTATAAATTCTTCTGAATAAATCATTTTTTTCAATTGTAAATCAGGTTTTTGAGTGATAATAAATAATGTACCTTTTATACCATCTATGTGTACTAAAATATCATCATTTCCTGCTAGTGGTATTCCAATTTTACTTGTATATTTGTTGGGACTAAATTCTATTTGTTTAATAGAAGTAAGTGTTTCATCAATTTTATATATAGTACCTATTTGATGTTGTCGTAACCAAATACTTGTACCTGTTACACTTAATATATTATTAGTAAAATAATCACTTTTGGAAAATAAAGTGTCATTACTATAAACTTGTATATCTTTACTTGTTGGGATAAATAAAAGCTCATCCTTAACGACTGGTTGGCGAATCACAAAATCGGATTCTGATGCTCCAAAAACAAGAGTCCTGTTTGCTTTACTTATGGGATTAAATGATTGTACAAAATTATTTAAAAATCCTAAAATAAAACTATCTTTGTATTGAATAGGTAAAGTTTTGGGAGATGAATTGAATGTTTCTACAATATTTCGTTCTAGAGTTTTTTTGTGAAATGATATTAATTGAGGACCAAGAAAAACATAAATAAGATCTTTGAATAAAATAGAATGTCTAGGTAATAATTCTGTAAACTGAAAAGCAGATTTTTTTCTAACATCATATCCAAAATTTTTTATCATCTCTCCTGTATCTGTGTTGATACGAATGAGAGCATCTGTAATAATAACTACTATTTCATTACTTTCTGTTCTATATATTTTTGCTTCAGAAAAAGGATTTTCAGCAGCTAAGCCTTTTTTCCATAATTCTTTGCCCTTTAGATCTAAAGCAATTAAATTATAAGCATTCAATACAATGATTTTATCTTCTAAAAGAATTCCACTACGCCAAAATTGTCCAGATCGAGGAGAAGGTGCGGTTTCGTCCATTGTATAACGCCATTTAAATCCTTGAGGAAGATTATTCATTCTTGTTTCGGTGTAAGATATATTAGAAAGTAAGAGAAAAAGGAGTAATAAAAACATTAGAGACCTATTTTTTTTTATTTTTGTTCTTTTTAATTTTAGGAGTACTAAAATCTCCTAAACTAGGAATTTGTTGTTCAGGTTTTATATCCAAACGACTTAAAATACTTAAAATATCTAATTGTAATTTTTCTTTTAATTCTCTAAAGGCAATAGAGGCACTCATTTTGTACTCAACAATAGGACTTTTTTGAGCATAGCCTTGTAAGCCAATACCATTTCTTAAAATATCAATATTATGTAAATGCTCTTTCCATAAATTATCTAAAGTTCGTAATGATATAAAACGAATAGCTTGATGCACTACAGAAGTAGGAGAATCAGTAAAACGATCCAATACTTGATAACGAATAATTTGAATTAATTCTTCTTTGTTGGGAGCTTGTTCAAAATGATGTTCTATAGTAAAATGTTGATTCAACCAAGTTTCTAAGGCTAATAAATCCCAAGATTCTGATCTTCCTATTTTTTCACCACGATTGTCTGCATAAATATCAAGGGAATCAGAAATTATTTGTTCAATATTATTATTTTCGTGATCTGTATCAAGTATTTTATCTCTAAGAGTATAAATATAATTACGCTGTTCATTCATTACACCATCATATTCAAGAATATTTTTACGAATATCAAAATGAAAGTTTTCTAAGCGTTTTTGGGACATTTCAATAACACGAGAGAACATTTTATCTTGTATTTCATCATCTTCAGAGAAGCCCATTTTTTGCATGAGTTCTTTGTGTTGAGATACATTCACAGCTTTCATGAGAGGATCATCGCAAGATACATAAAAGATAGAAGCACCCGGATCACCTTGACGACCAGATCGTCCTCTTAATTGATTATCAATACGACGAGCTTCATGACGCTCAGCCCCGAGTACTAATAATCCTCCAATTTCACGAACACCTTCACCAAGTTTGATATCTGTCCCGCGTCCTGCCATATTAGTTGCAATTGTTATAGCGTTTTTCTTACCGGCATCTTGTACGATTTTTGCTTCTTGAGCATGATATTTGGCATTAAGTACAGAATGAGAAATTTTTTCTTTTTTTAGTAATTTGGATAATTCTTCAGAAGATTCTACAGAACCTGTTCCCACGAGGATAGGTTGACCTGTAGCATGAATTTTTTTAATATCATGGACAAGAGCTTTGTATTTACTTTCTTTAGAAAGATACATTTTATCTTGATGATCAACACGAGTAATAGGTTTGTTAGTAGGGATTATAATAACATCTGTTTTATAAATAGAATATAGCTCTGAAGCCTCTGTTTCAGCTGTACCTGTCATGCCTGATAATTTTTCATACATACGAAATAAATTTTGAAAAGTAATTGATGCAAGAGTTTGAAATTCTTGTTTAATTTTTAGATTTTCTTTTGCTTCAATAGATTGATGGATACCATCAGACCAGCGTCTACCTGCCATTTTACGCCCTGTAAATTCATCAATAATGACGATTTCACCTTGCTCGATAATATATTCTATTTCACGAAAATATAGATGATGTGCTTTAATACCTGCTAATACAAAATGAATATATTTACTATTTTCTGGAGAATACAAATCATCAATTTTTAATAATTGTTCTATATGATGTGCACCTTGTTCTGTTAATGTCACACTTTTTTCTTTGAGAAAAAGCCCAAAATCTCCACTACCTTCAATAACTTCTTCTTTGTCATTCAACTCAGCTTTAGTTAATTTTGGAATAATTTGATTGACTTGATAATAAAGATCGGTTTTTTCTTCAGAAGGACCTGAAATAATAAGAGGAGTACGAGCTTCATCGATCAGAATAGAGTCAGCTTCATCTACAATAGCAAAGTTTAAAGGGCGTTGAGTTTTTTCATATAATTCAAAAATCATATTATCTCTTAAATAATCAAATCCAAGTTCGTTGTTTGTAATATAAGTAATATCACAGGCATAAGCTTCTTTTCGAGAAACAGGTACTAATTCTGTTTCAAAATCTTTTCCAGTAAATTGTACTCTAAAACTTATTTGATCTTGATTTATAATACCAACACTTAAATTAAGGAATAGATATATAGGAGCCATCCATTGTGCATCACGCTTGGCAAGATAATCGTTGACAGTCACTAGGTGAACACCTTTATTAGAAAAAGCATTGAGAGAAATAGCTAATGTTGCCATGAGTGTTTTGCCCTCACCTGTTTTCATTTCAGCAATATTACCTTCATGAAGTGCTATACCACCAAACAATTGTACATCAAAATGACGCATACCAAGAGTTCGTTGAGAAACTTCACGAATAACGGCAAATGCTTCAGGGAGAATATCATCTAATGTTTCACCCGCAAGTAATTGATTTTTGAAATAAGTGCCCTTTTCAGCAAGTTCTTCGTTAGATAGAGATGTAATCTTTGCTTCAAATTCGTTAATTTGATCTACACGACCTTTGATTTTTTTTAAATCACGATCTTGCTTTGTTCCAAAAAATAGTTCTAAAATTTTAGTTAATATAAACATAGATAATCCTTAGTAAATAATTTTCATAGTTCTTTAGTATAAAACTATCTACAAAAAAAATCAAATTAATCATAGTATATATATAGTATAGATACGAGATACTATTAGGTATAAATTTTTTTAGTATTTTTAGTAATTGAAATATATTAAATATTATGGTATAATATTTTGTATCTTATTTAATAGTACAAATGGAGTTTAATAATGGTTATTATTTATTTATTAATTTTATTTAGTAGTTTTTCGTTACCAATATTTTCGCAAGAACAAATAAATAAAAACAAAGATTTAACTACAAGAGTTGGATTAATTTCGAGTTTTTGGTATGAACCAGCTAATAGAGTAGGTCTTGAATTAGGCAATGATTGGGAATTTATGAATAATAAAGGGCATGGAGTAGCAGTAACTTTTCCTCAATTTAATGTGTTTTATTTTCCTAATAATTATATAGCTTTTTCTTTGTATCCGACCATATCATATCGTTTTGTTCATCCTAAAAATGGTTTTTATACTTCATTAACTATGGGTGTTGGTTTGAATATACAATGGAAAACAGTACCTGTTTATAATATAGAAGGATATTTAATTAAAGATTCTGGGTTTTATAGAATGATAGCTGTTGCTCATTGGGATATTGGCTATGACTTTGAAATAAAATATAAAGCACCCGTGAGACTTTATACATCTATAGGATGGAATGGTATTGCACCAAATAATTTGGGTATTAATAGTCATATACTATTTCAAATAGGACTTAATATCAAATTATCAGATTTAAATAATATAAGGAAAGAAAAATGATTAAAAAAAAATATTTTATGATGTTATCTAGCTTATTAATGATTTTGTTTTTTACCCAATGTTCTCTAGCACCTAATGAAGAAGTCTTATATATGAAAACTGGAAATTCTTATTTTCCTATTTATGTGCGAGGTAATCCAAAGGCTGAAAATTATATTATATGGGTTCATGGTGGACCTGGTTCTTCAGGTTTGTATTATGGTGATATTCCAGAAGTAGCAGTTCTACAAAAAACCTATAGAGTAATCTATTGGGATCAACTTTCTTCTGGTGGTACGATTGGAAATCCAACGAAGAGTGATTTTACTATTTCTAATTTTGCAGAACATTTACAAGGTATCGTGAATATTGTAAAAAATCGTTATAAGCCTAAAAATTTATTTTTATTAGGGCATAGTTGGGGTGGTTTTTTATCAGCTTATTATTTAGTAGCAGAAGGTAATCAAAAAGTATCTCAACAAAGACAAAGTCAATTTAATGGATTTATTAATTTGAATGCTGTATTAGATGTACAGGAAACTCTGACTAATGGAGTTACTTTTGTAACCAACTACGCTAGTGATCAAATTGCAAAAGGAAATAATAAAAAATCTTGGCAAAAAATGATAAATTGGTATAAAGAGAAAAATGGTATTTTTAGAGGGCGAGATGTTACAGAACATTATAATAATGTGGATGCCGCTGGTGGGATGGTCATTCAAAAAAAACGAAGAGATGAAGTTGAAGCAGAACTTACCTTAAAAATGGTCTTTAGTTCTCCTTTTGAATTTTATAGTTATTATGATAATCAAAATAATATTAGGACTTATTTGAATATAGAAAATTGTTCTTTAGTACGGGATAATGAACCTAATGTTAATGCAATTACAATACCAACATTGATTATGGCAGGAAAAGAGGATAAAATAGCCTTTCTTACTGATACAAAACGCTGGCATAGTGTTCTAACTAATGGAAAAACAGATCCTGATAATAATTTTCCTTTGATTGAATATGATAATGCAGCACACGCTGTGTTTTTAGACGCCAAAGACAAATATATTCAAGATATACATGCCTTTATCAATAAGTTTAAATAATACGAAGATATCTCTTGACAGAGATCCGAAAGAATAATATAATAGGATATAATTTTTTTATAGAGTTGGTTTGAAATGACAATTTTTCCTATTTTTTTAAATGATAACATAATAAAGTGATTTTAATTTAATCCCTAATAGATATAAGTAAGTTTTTTTTATATCTATTAGGGATTTTTTATAAAGTACCATAGATAATATTATAGAATAAGATAATAATATACGAAGTAGGGAGTGATTATGAGATTTATTGGTTTAATAGGGATTGTGTTATTTATGGGCTTAGCGTATATATTTTCTAAAAATAGAAAAGCAATTAATTGGAAAACAATCGCTTGGGGTTTGGGATTACAAGTGTCATTTGCTATGACTATTCTAGGAGATGTTAATATATCTTTTATTACCGCTGGATTTTTATCATTATTAATTACAGTATATATAGCTATAATTCGGTTTATTCCTTGGTGTCAAAATAATCATCCTATACTATGGGTAAGAAAAACACCAAGTTTTATGATTGTTTTGATGTCTGTGATCAAAATATTTATTATTGGAATATCATTAGGTTATTTCTTTGGTAAAGAATCAGAAATTCTCCTTACTAATGTAATCAATATTATTTGGGGTGTTGTCATTTTGGTATGGGTTGCTCGTAAATTTAATAATTCAGCTTTATTACAAAAAACACCTATTAATTCTATTTTAGTATTATTAGCTATTAATATGAGTTTAGGTCTTTGTATTTCTATTGCTGAAACAACACTTGGTGCACGGGGTACTATTTCTCAGAATATTCAACAATTGTCCATAGGAGTTGGTAATTTTTTATCTATTCCTACTAATGCTGGAGCAAGTATGATCTTTGGACCTTTAGCAACAATTCAAGAACCTTGGTATTTTTTATTCTTTGTACAAGTATTACCAACAATCATCTTTTTTTCTGCATTGATTTCTGTACTGTATTATATAGGTGTTATACAAGTTTTTATTGAAGAATTATCTCAATTTATGCGTTGGACAATGCAAACATCTGGAGCAGAAACACTTTCTTGTGCTGGTAATATTTTTATAGGACAAACTGAAGCTCCAATTTTGATCAAACCTTATATCAAAGATATGACCAAATCAGAGATTCATGCGGTAATGACAGGTGGATTTTCTACTATTGCTGGTAGTGTGTTTGCTGGTCTAGTGGCTATGGGAATTGATGCAAGCTATCTAATTAGTGCTAGTATTATGAGTGCTCCTGCAGCCTTGATGCTTTCTAAAATGTGGTATCCAGAAACAGAATCATCTAAAACAACAGGTGATGCACATATTCCTAAAATTCAAATTTCGGATAATATTATTGGTGCTGCAGCTCAAGGTACGGCAGAAGGACTTCAATTAGCACTCAATGTAGGGGCGATGCTACTAGCATTTATTGCATTAGTTACCGTCGTAAATATGGGACTAGGGACACTTCAAGAAGGGTTAAGTTTGGATTATATTTTTGGACATATTTTTCAATATGTAGCACTTGTTATGGGTGTTGTTCCTCAAGATGCTCAAGCAGTGGGAACATTATTAGGAAGTAAAATTGCAATTAATGAATTTGTTGCTTATGGACAACTTGCTGAATTTGTCAAAAATGGTACTATCACTCCAAGATCTCAAGCTATTGCTACTTATGCATTGTGTGGTTTTGCTAATTTTAGTTCTATAGGTATTCAAATTGGTGGTATTACACCAATGGCACCAGAAAGAAAAACTGATATTGCTAGTTTGGGATTTACGGCTATGTGGGCAGGGGCTTGTGCATCTTGGATGACAGCAACTATTGCTGGAATTTTTATAAGGTAAATATATGAAAAATATAGTAATAGGTATTGCTGGTGGAACAGCATCAGGAAAGACAACAATAGCACAAGCTATAGAGCGATCTTTTTCGAGAAATGAGGTAGTAATATTAAGACAAGATAATTATTATAATTCTCAAGATCATATTACTTTAGAAGAGCGTCTCAGTACTAATTATGATCACCCTAATGCGTTTGATTTTGAATTATTAAGAGATCATCTAAAATTATTATCTGAAGGCAAAATAATAGAGCAGCCTATTTATAATTTTACAACACATACTCGATCAAGTAATACACATAAAATAATTCCTAGTCGTGTTATTATCTTAGAGGGTATTTTATCTTTTGCAGATAATAGTCTTATGGATTTGATGGATATAAAAGTGTTTATCGATACAGAAGCTGATTTAAGATTTATTAGAAGATTGCTCCGAGATACAGTTGAACGAGGAAGAACAATAGAACAATCAATCAATCAATATCTTGCAACAGCAAAACCTGGACACGATCAATTTATAGAGCCATCAAAGAAAAAAGCTGATATTATTATTCCTTATACGGATCATAATACAGTAGCTATTGATATGCTTATAGATCATGTTCGTTATATTGTTTCTCAAAATAAATAATATAAAATATAAAAAGCCTGTAATATAAATTTACTGGCTTTTTTTATGCGTTCTTTTTATTGTAAAATATATAGATCTTTGTTATAATAGAAATACTATCAACTCAATTTTAGAGATATAAGGAAAATAAATGAATTATTTTATTCAAAATACTAAAAAAATCATATTATTATTAGTATGTTTTATTAGTAGCTCTTGTAATTCTTTTAACAGTAATTTGGTAAAAGACGGAGATGTTTATTTATTTCAAGGTAAAGAACAGGTTATTGTTTCTTTTGTTGGAATAGATCCTACAATCGAGACTCTGGATAATACAGCAAAAATCATCGCTTTTCTCAAACAAAAACAAACAAAAGAACTATCAAGTGAGTCTGTTCTTATAGAAGGATTAACGGACAATATCTTTTATAATTTCCATGTTATTGGAGAAGCTTTATTTTTTGTTAAACCCTATTATCAAAACAAAACATTAATCTATGGATATATAGCTTCGTTATATGCTGATTTTTCTTTCAAAAATAATAAAAACTTTTTTATTCCTTTACAAGAATTTCAAAAATTTATAAAAGAAAATAAAATACCTAACAAAGATGATGAATTATTAATGAAAGTCGTGGTAGATTTTGCAATAAACGAAGTGTTTTTTGTTTCTGTATTAGAATTGCTAGAAAGACCTCAGCGATATTTTTATTCACAAAAAACGCAAGAAGAGTTATATCAAACATTGATTTATCCTGAAATATTAGGATTTTGGAATTATTTAGTATTTAGATTTGGTCGAACGATGCTACTAAAAATAGCTCAAGAAAAATATACTCCAGAATCATGGCATGTACTGTTTGGTGAAGAAACAAGCGAGTTAGAAGCAGCTTATGTGAAAAATATAAAAGATTCTAAAAAAAAATTAAAAGTGTTATCTAATGAAGAAGTTTATAAAGATCTTACAAATTCTCTACAATTATATATGACAGGAACTAAAAAGTCTCTTATGACTGAATAAAAAAGGAGTATAGGAATGAACAAAAAGACAGTATTAATAATATTTATTACCTTGTATACAATAAGTGTAGGAGCATCTATAGTAATTCTTGCAACAGGAAACAAACAACAAGAAAACCAAAAACAAAATAAGATGAGCCCTTTTTCTTCTCTCACAGGTATTAATAAAAGTAGCGATATGATAGGTGTCATTAAAATTGATGAGCCTATTGCCTTTATTTCTCAAAACTCAAGTATATTTACTAAACAACAGAGAGGGGCTTCTTTTTGGTTGGAACAAATGGACTATGCTACTACTAATGAAAATGTCAAAGCCGTTATTATTCGTGTTAATAGTCCTGGTGGAACAGTAGGGGCTTCTCAAGAATTACATGCAGCTGTGCAAAGAATAAAAGATGCTGGGAAACCTGTAATTACTAGTATTGCTGATTTATCTGCTTCTGGTGGTTATTACGCTACTGTTGGATCTGATAGAATGTTTGCTAATCCAGGGTCTTTAGTAGGTAGTATTGGTGTTATTTTGGGTGGTATAGAATTTGCTGATTTGTTGGCAAAATTGGGTATTAAATACCAAGCAATCACTAGTGGGAAAAATAAGGATCTTCTTTCTCCTTATAAAAAAATGAGTGAAGAACAACGTTCTTTTTTACAAAAAATGGTAAATAATACTTATGATCAATTTCTTACAGCTGTTGCAATAGGTCGTAAGAAAGATAAAGAAGTCATCAGACCTCTAGCGGATGGGAGTGTATTTACTGGGGAACAAGCGGTTGAGAATGGCTTGATTGACGAATTAGGTAGCTTTTATGATGTGGTAGCATATACTAGGAAAAAATATGATCTACCAAAAGCTAATCTTGAATTAATAACTCCACACAGTGGTGCTTTTAATATCAAAGATCTTATCTCTGTATTAGCACCTAACGCAATGCCTACAATGAGCTTGATAGATACAACACCTGCATTGGGTTATTCTCCTGTTTTATATTTATATCAATTTTAGGAGTTAGATAATGATAGATATTTTTTGGACAAGTTTAGGATTATTTCAACATCCTAAAGATACATTTACAGAACTTAAAACTTATACAACAAAAAATATTTTTATGAATGGATTGTTTATTTCTATAATAGGAATTATTTCATTATTTTTGGGTGAAATTTTAGGACAAGGTAATATTGCACCACATACTGTTTTTTTTAAGCTAGTTGCTTATTATATAAGTTCTTATTTATTTTTAAGTGTTATTTTATTTAGTCTTAGTTTTTTTCATAATAAAATCAATACATTACAATTTTTAGGATTGTATTTGAGTACAGATTTAGTGTTATTAGCTATTTTACCATTATCTCTTTTAGGATCAGCAATACCCATATTGTCAATAGTATTTAAAATAAGTATTTATATAATAGGTTTCATATCTTGGTGTTTGAAACTTAGATTATTTATGAATTATTTCAAATTATCAATATCACAAGTTATTATTATTTATTCTTTACCTGTTCTTCTTTTAATGGGTTTAGGGATAATGGTAGGACTAGTTTTTTTTAATACAACAGTCTCATTTTTTTAATAAGTAATAATTACTGAATTTGTAATATAAGGACTGTACGGTAATATGATTTTAGAATCATTTAAAAAAATTCTCTATACTTGGTTTTATACTTCTCTTGATAGATATTTCTATTCTCAATTACTGTTAAATTACATTATTGGTGTACTATTTTTTTCATCTATTATTATGATTAATGAATTATATTATATTATACGATACTATTTTGAACAGAATGTGCCTCTTTTTCATGTAATGAGTATGATGGGAGCATTGATCCCCTTTTTAGTTTCCTTTTCTGTTCCTTTTGGAGTTCTTCCTGCTTATCTACTTTTAATGGGACAATTATCTCAAGATAGTGAGATAGTCGCTATGCGTGCTTGTGGAATTTCACAGTTTCGTATTATGTTACCTGGAATTGTTTTTGGTATATGTATTATGATTTTTGCATATAATTTTAAAAATACTATAGAAACTGCCTCTAATGCTTATTATTTACAACTTAAAGGTAAAGTTCTTTCTCAAAAACCTGTAGTTCAACTGATGGATAATGTGTTTTTGAATATTGGTTCGGTACAATTAAGTTTTGAAAGTACTTCTCCTGTAGAAGGTAGTGAAGATGTATTACATAATGTATATGCTGTAGATGTAGAGAATAGAAGAACGATTAGAGCTCAAGAAGGACGGATTTATGTGAGTCCTGATAATCCAGAACATTATATAATGAGATTTCTACGCGGTGATATAAATGAATTAACTATCAAAACAAATACTTCTACGAATGTAACTAGTGATTCTACAAATATCATCAATGAATTTAGTGATCCGGTTAATGAAAATGCTATTATAAATCCTACTGTGAATACAACTGTAAAAGAAGAATTTTATTTATCATCTTTTGGGTCTATGACTTTACACAATTATGTGTGGCTTCCTGGTGATGGGTATTATAAAGGTCCTGATACATATACTTTTAAAGAATTAAAAGAACAAATAGATATAAAAGAAATTAATATTGTAAATAGAAAAAATTATGAAATAATTGTTAGTAATAAAACAATTATTGATAAATTAGCTAATTTAGTAAAGTTCAATAAAAAATTTGTTTATAGTATGGCTGAAGATGAAGAGGATCTAAAAGCAATTTCTAATTTTATAGAAACTAATTTAGAATTATTAACCACAACTGTAAAAAATAATGCTATTGCTCAAAAAACTGCTAGAGCAGAATTACCTAATTATGATCTTATGAAATTGTATGATAAATTAGCATTACCAGCTATTGCTTTAGTCTTTGCTATATTGTCACTACCTTTAGGTATGTTTTCTGCTAGAAGTGGGCGAGGGGAAGGATTAAGTATTAGCTTGGTGGTTGTTCTTATTTTCTATGGATTCAAATCGGCTATTGAAAATATGATTAGTCAAAATAAATTGATTCCTGAATTAGTATGGTTACCCACAATATGCTTTGGGATCATAGCGTCAATATTATATATTAAAAAATTAAATGAATAATATTAAGGATGAATAGTGAAAGATAAAATAAATTTTTTATTATCTAAATATAATACTTTACCTATTTTTGAAATCATAAATGATGTAGTATATTTTTTTTATAATTTTTTTTATAGCTTGATTAATTTTTTTCATAAAGATCATATAGTTGCAAATCTGAGAACACTACGTTGGAATAAATTAGATTCTTATATTATGAGTCAATTTCTTATGGCGATGATAGGATCTATTGTTTTATTTGTTTCTATTTATGAATTAGCTCAGATTTTCCAAGATTTGAGAGGGCTTCCAGATGATGTTAATAATTATTATTTAAATCTTCACTACCTAAATACAGTTCCTTATTGGACTTTCATTTTACAACCTTTTGGTTTTTTATTTGCTACTGTATATGTATTAAGTAAATTATCATCTACTCGTGAAATAATAGCTATGGTAAGTACAGGGACAAGTATTTATCGTTTAACTTTTTATATGGTTTTAACTTCTATTTTATATTATATTTTTATTATAACTTTTTTAATGAATAATTTTATTTTACCTACTTATCAAAATTCTTATATTTATAGAAGAGTTGCCTTAAATCAAGCTAAATTAGGGGAACTCAGTTTTTTAAATGATAATAAAAAATTCACGATTTTTGGTGCTAATAATTTGTTATATCTTGGTGAATATTATAATGCCACAGAAAAATATATTGATAATGCAACTGTTATTCAATATTTATCACAAGATGAGATTCAAGAAGCGACTCAATTTATTCCTGGTGGAGAAGATTCAGAATGGCTCTATGATAATAGAATTAATATAGAATCTTTAAAAAATATTAATGTTCCAGATAGAATATCTTTTCAAAAGCGAATAGATGCAGAGCGTTTGTCATGGAATGAAGAAAAACAAGCGTGGGCGATTTCTAATGGTACTGTGAGATTAATATCAGAAGGTGGAAAATTATTTAGCCTACGAAAAACAGAATATGAAATTGATTTAAGTTTGTTAGATCCGTATTGGTTTTTTGAAAGAAATTGGTATCCTATTGATGCGATGACTGTAGAAGAAGGATTAAGGCATATTGATAAACTTAAAAGATCGGGACGATCTTATCATAGTGAATTAACAAAGTATTATGCTAAAGATGCTTATCCTATGGGATTAATTTTTGTAGTAATGGTAGGGATAGGAATTGTGAATATGGCTTCTAAAAAAGTTTCAGTACCTATTAATAGTGCTCTCAGTATGGCTCTATTTATTGTATATTATTTGATGTATACTTCTTTTTTAGGAATGGCAGGACGCGGAGATGTAACACCTTGGGTAGGTGGTTTTGGAGGAAGTCTGATATTTGGTGTATTAGCTTTTGTATTGTATTCACGAGCAACGACATAGATAAATATTTAATTTTTTCTTCGTAACAAACGAGAGATATTTAATAATAAAGTAGGTAAAAGATGATCATCTTTTATTACAGATCTAGTAATGTGTTGAAAAACTTCTTCTATGGCTATCACTAATTCTTCTAATTCTATAGTAGATATATTAATAAATAGTTGACTGTAAGGAGTATAGAGAGGATGAGGAAGTTCAAGAGATATATTTCTTATTTTGTTTTGGCGACAACGCAGACTGTTTTCCATACATTTACTTAGTTCTTCCAAAAATAAAATACTATGTCCGTTTTTACTTAATTTTTCTGAAAATTGTATAAAAAGAATACCATGTTCTATATTGGAAGTACATTGAGTGAAAAACTCAGTAATCAAATTAAATTTAATATCAGAGAGCTTATATAAGCTCTCCTTCATTATTTCTATAGAAGATGTAAGTTTTTGTGGATTAATATCAAGAAATTCTAATTCATGATAGACAGGTTTTTTGAAAGTGATTTTTAAAGTTCGTGAAAGAATAGTAGGAAGAATTTTTTTTGGGTTTTGTGCAGTAATAATTACCCAATGATGTGGATAAGGTTCTTCAATAAGTTTTAGCGCGGCATTTTGTGTTGTTGCATCAGCTGTATCAAAATCTGCGAGTATGCTTACACGACCCAAAGATTGTGTAGAATGAAATTTAATGGCTTCTCTAATAACATTAATAGGAATTCCTGTTTTTTTATTAAGAACAGCTGTAAAACTTATCAATTGAGCAATGAATTTGTTATCTTTAGGAATGTGTCTTGTTTGAATAATTTCATCAAGTTGTTCTTTGATATTTATTAATTTAATTCCTGTAGGCATAGTAATAGTCTCATCTAAAGTAGCAATCATATTAATTCTTCGTTGTAATAAATATAACCAAGTCCAAGTTTCTTCACTTATAGATGATTTGGTGAGGAAATACTCAGTTTTTAAAGCACATAAGTCATTTCGAAAATAAAAAAAATTACTACTAGATAGAGGATTTTCTTGTAAAATATATTGAGCTAGATCCAAGGCACAAGCGACTTTACCCCATCCAGAATCTCCAGTAAATAATAATGTTCGACTTTGTTTTGTATTTAATACAATACCTTGCAATAAGGCAAAGAAAGCTTCTGTGTTATTTTTTCTAAATTGATGCACAATTATTTTCCATCAATATCTATCAACTGTAGTCGTACTTCTTGAGTATTATTCCAATCATTAATCTCTGGAATTCCAACAATATCAAAAGAAGTATGGTTTTTCAACTCTTCCCATCGCTTGCTAAATCCCCATGCAATAACATTGAAAGGAGTTTTATCTTTTTGGAAAATAAAAGTCATATGTTCTTTATTTTTGCCTATATACTTCGCTTCGATGAGAGTAACATTTTTGATTAAAAAATTTGGAAATGGATTTTTACTTCCAATAGGATTAAATAATGTTTGAAGATAGTTAATATTTTTAATATTTAAGGAAGATAAATCAGTAAGTTCTATATCGATTTCTAAAGGATTTTTCAGATTAGTTGAAGTCCAATTTGTCATATATTTAGTAATATTATCTTTGAATTCAGGAATATTCTCTTGAGAAATAACGAATCCCCCAGCAGCTTTATGCCCACCAAATTGAGAAAATAAATGACTAGAGTTTTGTAAAAAATTGATTACATCAAAAGCACCTGTAGAGCGTACAGAACCAGAAGCTGTTTCTTCATCTGATGACAATGCTACAATAATTATGGGGACTTGGAATTGATTTGTTAATTTGGTAGCAATAAGTCCTGTCAATCCACGACTAATATTATTAGACATAATAAACACATGTTTTTTTGTAAGAATATCATCAAGATTGGTAGATCTGACAATTTCTTCTTCAAGAGATGTTATTAATTCTTTACGCTCTTGATCTTTTTGAATAAGTTGTTCAACAAGTTCATTTGCTTTGTGAATACTATTAGTAATTAATAATTCTACCACAAGACTAGCTTGACCCAAACGCCCAGGTGAATTAATAATAGGACCTAAAGTCCAACCTATTGCTTTTGCATTGAGAGAATCCATAATTTTTAAACGACGAAGTAGAGTGATAAGTCCAGTAGTAGTAAGTTTGATATTTTCTTGTTCTGTACCTACACGAACAATATTACGATTTTCATTAATAAGAGGCATGATATCAGCGACAGTTCCAATAGCAGCTAAAGGAAGCAACTCTGATAAAATTTGTTGAATAGGACGAGAGCGAGTGAGAGACATGCGTCTGTATACTTCAGCATTCAAAATAACATCATTCAATGCTCTATGTAATTTAGTACGATCTACATAAATTCCAAGATGTTCACCGACCGTAAGAAGTTTGTGAGATTTAAGTTGTTTGAACATTACACGAGCCATAGGTAAAGTATCAATAGGTGTGTTAGTGATTTGTTTGTTGAAATATTTTTGTAATTGAATTTGAAGAAATTTCATATCAAATCCAATAATATTATGTCCAATAATAGGTCTATCACCAATAAAATCAAGAAAATTAGTAAGAGCTTCTACTATAGGAATTCCGTTTTCTTGTAGCATTTTTTGAGTAATATTCGTAACTTCTATTATTATAGGCTCTAGTATTTTTTCTGTTTGAATAAGACATTGATATTCTTTTATTATAATACCATTTTTGGAAATAACAGCTGCAATTTCTATGATATCATCTTGTTCTGGATCAAGTCCTGTAGTTTCAATATCAAAAAAAACAAGTTCTTGATTATAATCATCTAATAAATAAGATTCACTAAGAGCTTGAGCTAATTTTAATGCAACTCCTGCTCCAGCAAGATAAGGAAAAGGATAATTATTTAATTTTGGATTAACAAGAGCAAATGCTGTAGGAAGAGTATCTAAAGGCTCGTGATGATCAGTGATAATAACATCAATCCCCAATTCTGTAGCATAACGACACTCTTCTACTGCTGTAATACCACAGTCTACAGTAATAATAAGAGTAATATTTTGAGTTTTTGCTTGATCAATTGCTGCTTTTGACATTCCATAATGATCATCACCTTCTGGTACTTTAAAAGAAATATCACCCTGAAAACGATTTATAATACGATATATAATAGCTGTAGATGTCACTCCATCTGCATCTTTGTCGCCGAAGATAAGAATTTTTTCTTTATTTGCAATTGCTTTTTGTATGCGTACGACAGATTTATCTATATCTATTAACGCAAAAGGGGATGGTAAAGATAGTAATTTTGGATAGGTAAAATCCATCATGGTAGGGTAGCTATCAAAACCTCGATTTTTAGCAATGTTAAGTATAAATTCTGGAAGAAAAAGAGCATTCTTAATATCATGATGTAATGGTACATCTGAGCGACGAAGGTTCCATTCAAAAAAAGGCATAATAGCTCCGTCTGTTTTTTTTTATTATATTTTTATCAAAAATGGGGGACTTTAGAGTCAGAGCGTATATAAAATATTGTGTATAGTATTTTCTAAAGATATATTTATATTAACATGGAACCATAAAAATGGCAATCTATTAATTCAAATGTTTTCAAAAATTTATAACTAATGATATATTGATTATATTAAAAAAATAAAGTATAATCAATATATCTAATCGATATATTGATGGAGGACACATGAGTAAAGATATCATACCTAATAGTTTAATAGGTGAAGGTGCTGAATTTAAAGGTAATTTTAAAGTTGCAGGATCTTTTCGTATTGATGGATATTTTGAAGGAAAATTAACAGTAAATGATCACTTATTTATTAGTCCAATTGGTAAATTAAAAACCGATACAGTATACACTAAAACAATTGCTATTGCTGGAATTTTTATGGGTAATGTGGATGCTTCTGAAGAAGTTCAATTATTATCATCAGGTAGAGTTTTGGGAAATATTAAAGCTCCAAAATTGATTATGGAACCAGGTGTTGTTGTACAAGGCAGTATTGATATTACAGGTTCTAAGTCACAACAACTTAATTCAATAGTAGAATCGACTTTTAAAAGTCAAAATGAACAAATCATTGTAAAAAAAATTGAAAAAAACGAAGATGAAGATAAAAACATAGTATCTGCTGAAAATTAAATAATAGAGACAAAAATGCTAAAAAATACTTTGCAATTAGATTATATGCGTAAATCTGGTAAATTAGTAGCGGATGTTTTTAATCATTTGAAAACCGTTATTAAACCAGGAGTTACGGGACTTGAAATTGATGCTATTGTAGAAGAAATGATATGTTCTCGTGGTGGGCGTCCAGCTTTCAAAAATTATACTCCTCATCCTGATATGAGTCCTTTTCCTTATTCTATCTGTTGGTCTATGAATGAGGAAGTTATTCATGGATTTCCATCAAATATTCAGGTTAAAAATGGGGATGTTATTTCTGTTGATATGGGTGTAGATTTGAATGGATATTATGGTGATTCTGCTTATACATTTTTAATAGGTGATGTTGATCCAGAAATTCGTAAGATGTCAGATTGTACAAAAAAAGCTCTTTGGGAAGCAATACAGATTTGTGAACCAGGTAATTATATTGGTGATATCGGTAAAGCAATAGAATTCACCATTAACAAACAATATGGTATTGTCAGAGATTTCTGTGGGCATGGTATAGGTACTAAACTACACGAAAAACCAAGTATTGTAAATTATTATGATCCAAAACGAAAAGGTCCTAAAATGGAAATAGGTATGGTCCTTGCTATAGAACCTATGGTTAATTTAGGTACAGAAAAGGTAAAAACAAAAGAAGATGGTTGGACTATTGTTACACAAGATAATAAAGTATCTTGTCATTGGGAACACACCGTTGCTATTACTAATAATGGTCCTGTGATTTTGACAGATAGAGGCGATTTTAATTTTTAATTAAAAATGAAGTAGATATCTACAAATAATAATATAAACAAAAAACACTCTTTCATAAGAGTGTTTTTTTTATAAAAATAATATAAATATTTGATAATAGAAAAAATAACAGGTAATACCAAATATGGTACGGAATGTGTTTGTTAAAAATATTATTGTATTTATTATCAAATATTTATAGAGAGCTAAAAAATATAATTTGAGTATTGTTAGTAAAATAATATATTTGTAGATCTTGTACAAGATAGAGTTCGTTAAAAAATATATGTAGTGTTTTTCAAACTATTAAAAATAAAATAAAATAAAATTTATGATTTCAAAGAATATTTCCGATAATTTAATTGAGCTTAATAATTATTACTAGAAAATTGGAGGAGATATGACTAAAGAAGTCGTTACAAATATTCAATCAATCAAAACTTCTATAATCCCTGCTTATAGAACTAAAAAATTAGTACATTTATTTCGTGCAATTTCTTTGTTTGCAATGCCTATCCGTTGTTCGGAATTAGGATTACGTCGTCGTAAATAATATAATATCAATGGCTAATCAATTAATAAAACAACCTCTTAAATTTTAAGAGGTTGTTTTTATTTTAATTAAATAATATCCAAGATATCTTGAGGAGTATTAAATCTCAAAATATTATCTTCCTGTTCAAATAAAGAGCTTGATCCCCAAACTGCTAAACCAAAATTAATACCACTATCTTTAGCACAAATCAAATCTGAATAAGAATCGCCTATATATATACAGTCGTGAGCTTGATGGGAAGACAAGTTAAGATATTCTAATAGTGGTGCTGGGTGTGGTTTGTGGTAAGGGGTGTCATCTGCTAATACAATATGAGTGAAAAAATCATGGATATTGAGATATTCTTTCTCTATATTATAAATATCTCTACTCTTAGAACTCACAATACCGCAAGTGATAGATTGTTTGTT
Source organism: Spirochaetota bacterium (assembly GCA_030154445.1). Lineage (NCBI taxonomy): Bacteria > Pseudomonadati > Spirochaetota > Spirochaetota bacterium. The sequence goes on from JAGUQW010000002.1 coordinate 160,832, forward strand.
CAGTTCTTCTAATAATTCAAAAACACCTTGAAACAATTCTATAGGTTTTTGGGATTCTTCATAAACAGCATTAATCCAAGCATTCAAATATTCACCCATCTCTTCTTCTGGAACACCAAAATCTTGTAAAATAGAAATGCTAGAACGCTTCATTTTGGGAGTAATATCATCTATTGTTAATTCTGTTTTATTAGCTTTGTTATGTAAAACATTTAACAATCCTAGGGCGTTTCTTTTTTCACTATTAAGTAGTGTTCCATCAAGATCAAAAATGATACTAGAGTATTTGTTTTTCATAATTATCCTCTGAAATGTTATTTTTTAATAGAATTTTTTTGATAGCTTCCCATTCACAAAACATAATACCACAAGAAATAAATGAAATTCCTAAAATTTTGTGAAGAGTGATAGTTTCCCCTAAGCTTAGTAGTGCAAAAACAAAAGCCCATGCAGGTTCTAGTGAAGTAATTAATCCTACTTTGAGAGTGTCTTTGGTCAAGTGTTGTCCTAGTAATTGTAGCCCATAACTAATAATAGAGGCAAATATTCCCAAATATAACAAGGATGCAATGTTAGTTAAATTCCAATTAGTGGGGAAAACTTCAAAATGAAAAGCAAATATCCAAGATAATAGAGCTACAAATACAGATTGTAAAAAATGAAGGGTGATAGGTGATTCACCTTTTTCTAAAAAATAATTAGAAAAAATAATATGAAAGGTAAATCCTAAAGAACACAACAAGGTTATTAAAATACTGGGAGACCAAGTGAATACAATACCTTTTTGAAAATTAAAAATAAAAACTCCAATAATTGTACAAATAATAGCAAAAATATTATATTTATTAATAGTTTTTCTAAAAAATAAAGCTCCAAAAATAGGAATTAGTACTACACTACTGTTTGTAATAAAAGCACTTATACTAGCGTCTAAATCTATAAGCCCAATTGTTTGGGTTATAAAAGAAAGTACCAACATACTTCCTAAAATAAATCCATAGAATATAGTATATTTAGTAAATTTTATTTGTTTTTTAAAGTGAAAAAATATCAATAAAATAAACGAAAATCTAAATGCAGTAGTATAAAATGGAGGAAATCCTGTTGTTATAAGAATTTTTTGAGGGATAAAAGAAAATCCCCATAGAAATGCAGCAGTATGTAATAATAAAGTACCCAAAATTTTTTTAGACATAGCCATGATAGCTATTCTTTTATGGTTACTAAAATTGTTTTGATGGAGTCTGCGTATTCATGGTCTTTTATAGCGTCTAATGTTTTTGATATAGAATAGGCATTCTCTTCTAATACAAGAAGAGTTTCAAAAAAAAACATTGTTAATGAAAAAAATTCTGCTGGATTATTAGGAGTTGAGGCATGATTTGGAAAAAATTTTTGATTTTGTTGATAATAATATTTACCTAAGGACACATAGATTTTGAGTTCTTTGTGGAGATTTTCTTGAATATTATTATCTAAGGCAATTATATCTTGTAAGGTATCCAAAGTAACAGTTAACAAATTTTTAGGAATATTTTCTCTAATATCTGTTTGAGTAGCCATAATATCTTGATCATTTTCAATAAAAGAATCCAAAGACAAATAGGACATAATTGCAATATTTGAAATCTCTTGTTGTTCATTCTGTCCGAAATTATCTAATTCTAATTGCTGTTCAATAAAAATTGAATTATACAACAAATAGGTAGCATAAATTTGATTGTTTGACATAGAATATCCTTATTATAAAATAATTATTGAATATAGTGTACTATATTTAAATATAAAAAACAAGGGTGTATGTAACTAAGTAATTAATCTTTAATAATTGATGTATTTTGGTATTTGTCCATTTATATTTATAAAGAAGGGACATTTTTAAAAAACTATTTTACAAATTATTCGTATTAAAATTATTTTTATAAAGTGTTTTAATATATTGAGTTAGATTATTATTAAATATTTAATCTTCAGTAAGATAGATATTGACTTTTTAATATTGGTATTATATAATAAATTATAGAGTATTTTGTGCTATATAATAATATTTGGAGGAAATTATGTTTTACATGTGGACTTTATTTGCAATAGTTTGTTTGACTTGTTTGGCTGGAGTGACAATTCATTGGACAAGAAATCATGTGTTGATACCCGAGGTAGTTGCCAAAAGTTTAGTTGGTGGTTTTACAGGGTTCTTTTTTATTATATTAGCGGTTGTTATAGCAAGTATTTTTAATATTTCTCCAGTATATGCTTCAGAAGCTACAGGTGCTCTTATATTATCTTCTGAAGCGTATGGCTTGGGATTTTTAGGAGCTGGTATCTCTGTTGGTTTAGCTTGTATTGGTACAGGTATTGCAACAGGGATGTCGGCCTCTGCAGCTATAGGAGCTGTTAGTGAAGATCCAAAAATGTTAGGTACTAGTTTACTCTTTGTTGGACTTTCAGAGGGTATAGCTATCTATGGATTGATTGTTGCCATTATGATTTTAGGAAGATTAGGATAAGTCCTAATCTTTTTTTTAATAGATTTATTTCTAAGGATTATATTATGAAAGTGTTAGCACTGGTTGGAGAGCAGGTATCTACTGCTTTTAGTTTAGCTGGAATGGAGACGATATCTCCATCTAATCATCAAGAATTATTAGAAGTTTTTGATAATGCTATCCATCAAAAAGACTTAGCTCTTTTGGTAATATCAGCTCGTTATGCAATAGCTTTAAAAAAAGAAATAGAAGTAGTTCGTCTATCAAAAAATACTGTTATTATCCTTGAGATTAGCTCATCTAAAGGTGATTTTAATGCTGGTGAAAAATTAATGCAGCATATAAAAAAAGCAATAGGTCAATAATAATAGTATTAATTAGGGGATCTCTATGGCGTTGAAAGATATGGTCACTTACATCCAAGAACAAGTTCGTGTAGAAATAGAAGATCAGTTTAATAGAGTAAAACTCGAAGGAACTAGATCTCTTATTGCATTAGGTGAAGAATTAGAATTAGATCAAGAAAACAAAATTTATGAAAGTACAAATCATTACTTAAAACTAGAGAGTATGCTCAAAGCAGAGCAAGATTTTGTTATAACTAACAAAAAACTTAATTTGGAACAAGAGTTTACAGATTTTTTACTTATAGAACTAAAAAAATCCTTGTTAGATTATGTACAAATGAATAGACAAGAATATCAACAAATACTACAATCATGGCTTAAAAAAGTTAATGAAGCACTGAACGGTATAAAAATAACTATTACTGTTAATGAGAATGATGTAGATTTTGTAAAACAATTATTATTATCTTTATCTATTTCAGGACATACGAAAAGCTCACAAAAAATAAAAGCTGGATTATATGTAGAAGGTGAAAGTGGAGTTGTTGTTGATTTAACTTTTGAAACATTATTTATAGAAAGAAAAGAACAATTATTGAATATTTCTATGCAGATATTGAAGGAGAGCTTGTGAAATTAATAGGAAAAATCACTCGTATCAATGGACCTCTTGTAACAATGGAAGTCCTTGATATTATCCAATTAATGGAAATGGTTTATGTTTCTCATCTCAAATTAATTGGTGAAATTTTAAGTATTGAAGAAAAATCTGCTGTTATTCAAGTATATGAAGCAACAGAAGGTCTAAAATTAGACGATGTTGTCTATGGATCAGGCTTACCTTTATCTGTAGAATTAGGACCTGGATTATTATCTCAAATATTTGATGGTATCCAACGACCTTTAAAATCAATTGCAAAAGAATCAAAAAGTATTTTCTTAAAAAGAGGGATCTATGTGTCACCTCTTGATAAAAGTAAAAAATGGGACTTTACTCCTAAAATATCTGTAAATGACAAACTAGATAAAGGGGCTATTATAGGAACAGTACCAGAAACAGAATTGGTATTACATAGTGTTATGATCCCACCAAATATGTCAGGAACAGTAAAATCTATTGTAAGTGCTGGTGAGTATACGGTAGATGAAGTTATTGGAACATTAGAGGATGAGCATGGGACTATTCACGAACTCAAATTAGCCCATCGGTGGCCTGTAAAATTAGCAAGACCTTATAAAACAAGATATTTGCCTACAGAACCATTAATTACAGGACAAAGAATTGTCGATATTTTCTTTCCTGTGGCAAAGGGTGGAGCTGTTGCAATTCCTGGTGGATTTGGCACAGGTAAAACAATTACTCAACATCAATTAGCTAAATGGTCTGATGCTAAAATTGTTGTTTATGTAGGGTGTGGAGAGCGTGGAAATGAAATTACGGAAGTATTAGAAGAATTCCCCCAATTAATAGACCCACATACTGGAAGACCACTTTTTGATAGAACAGTAATGATAGCAAATACTTCGAATATGCCTGTAACAGCTCGTGAGGCTTCAATTTATACAGGTATTACTATTGCTGAATATTATCGTGATATGGGTTATGATGTAGCTGTAATGGCCGATTCATCATCTCGTTGGGCTGAAGCATTGAGAGAATTGTCAGGACGCTTAGAAGAAATTCCTGCAGAAGAAGGTTTTCCAGCATATCTAGGCTCTAAATTAGCATCATTTTATGAAAGAGCGGGAAATGTTCAAGTGCAAAGTGGTATGAATGGATCAGTAACAATGATTGCTGCGGTATCACCTCCTGGAGGAGATTTCTCTGAACCTGTTACTCAAAACACAAAACGTTTTGTTCGTGCTTTTTGGCAATTAGACAAAGCTTTGGCATCAGCAAGACACTATCCTTCTATTAATTGGATTCATAGTTATAGTGAATATGTAGATTATGTATCTGCTTGGTGGATAAAGAATATAGATGTAGATGCAATAACGATAAGGCAAGAGGCGTATAATTTGTTATTACGGGAAGAAAAATTACAAAAAATTGTAAAATTAATAGGTCCTGATGCTTTGCCAGATAGTGAACGACTAGTACTTGAAGTAGCTCATATGCTCAAAGAAGGATTTCTCAAACAAAACGCCTACGATGATGTAGATATGTATACTGTTCCTAAAAAACAAATTGCTATTCTTAAATTAATTATATTGTTTTATAAAGAGACAGAATCTATTATTCAAATGGGTGCTCCTATTTTTGAAATTCGTGCATTACAATGTTTTCCTATGATTATCCGTGCACGCTTAGATATTAAAAATGATGAGCTTGATCAATTTGATAAACTCTCTCTATTAATAACAGATGAACTTAATAGTTTGCGTTTAAAATATGATAGAGCTATTAAGGGAGCAAACTGATGGATTTAAAAATTAAAAAATCTTATAAAGGCTTGAAATCACTTAATGGTCCTTTGATGGTACTAAAATCTATTCCTGATATTTCTTTTGGTGAATTAGCTGAAGTTACTTTAAAAGATGGGTCTACAAAACTAGCTGTCGTTATTGAAGTAAATAAAGAATCTATTATATTGCAATTATATGGACATACAGCAGGTATTGAACCAGATACGACACAAATCAAATTTTTACAACAAACTTTTCAAATGGGCGTTTCTGAAAAAATGTTGGGTAGAGTATTTGATGGTTTAGGAGCTCCTATTGATGGAATTCGTATGCCTGATGCAGAAGAATACAGAGATATTAATGGTGAACCTTTAAATCCTGTCGAAAGAGAATATCCACATGATTTTATTCAAACAGGTATTTCAGCAATTGATGTCATGAACACTCTAGTTCGGGGACAAAAATTACCTATTTTTTCTAGTGCAGGTCTTCCTCACAATCAGCTAGCAGCACAATTAACAGCTCAAGCAAAATCAAAAAGTGGAAATCCTTTTGTCGTAGTATTTGCAGCTATGGGTATCAGACACGATGATGCAACTTATTTTATTGATTCGTTCAAAGAAACAGGAGCTCTTAATACAACAGCATTATTTTTGAATTATGCAGATGATCCCGCTATAGAAAGATTAGTTACTCCAAGAGTAGCATTAACTTTGGCAGAATTTTTAGCTTATGATAAAGGAATGGATGTGTTAGTGATTCTTACTGATATGACAGCCTATGCTGAGGCATTAAGAGAAATAGCAGCAGCTCGTGGCGAAGTTCCTTCTCGTAAAGGATTTCCAGGTTATATGTATTCTGATTTTTCTACGATTTATGAAAGAGCTGGTAGGGTAAAAGGGAAAGACGGATCTGTTACCCAAGTACCTATTTTAACAATGCCTGGTGATGACATCACACACCCAATTCCTGATTTAACAGGTTATATTACAGAAGGGCAAATTGTATTAGATAGAAACTTAAATGGTCAAAATATTCTACCTCCTATTAATTTGATGCCATCTTTATCTCGATTAATGAAAGATGCTATCGGTGAAGGATTGACTAGAGATGATCATCCAAAATTATTTATGCAATTATATGCCTCCTATTCAAAATCTTTAGAAGTTCGTGCTATTGCAGCTATTGTATCAGAGGATGAAATGTCTCATTTAGATCGTTTATATTTGAAATTTGGGAGAGAATTTGAAAATGTATTTATTAATCAAAGTTTTCATGTAAATAGATCTATTGAAGAAAGTTTGAATCTTGCATGGGAAATTTTATCTATTTTTCCTAAAAGTGAATTGACAAATATAAGTACTAAAGATCTAATTCGTTACTACAAAGGTAGTAATGATGATTAATAATGTTGAATAATGATAAATTATAAAGGTATAATATGGCACAGAAAAATATAACTCCTACAAAAAGTAATTATATAACACTTACAGAAGATTTGATTTTAGCCAAAGAAGGACACGGACTTTTAGAGCAAAAGCGTGAAGTGTTGGTTATCAATCTAACACACCTTGTTTCTCAAATTAGAGAAGCTCGTACAAAACTTGATGAGAAATTATTTACAATTTTTTCACAATTATCATTAGTGCGTCTTGAAAGTGGGAGTATTATATTAGATTTGATTGTAACTAGTATAGTTCAAGATTATGAAGTAGATGTTTTGTCTTATTCTGTAATGGGCGTTGTTGCACCAAAATTGTTTTTTACAGAAAAACTATCTAAAAATAAATCTGTTGTACCTATGGGTATTTCAGGAACCAGTCCAAATTTTGATAAATTACTGCAGTTGACGAATGAAATCAAACCTTTAATGGCAGAAGTTGCTTATTTAGAAAGTACGGCATGGAAACTAATTACAGAAATCAAAAAAACACAAAGACGAATTAACGCATTAGAAAATTTTGTTATACCTGATACTCAAGATACAATAAAATTTATTAAAGAAATATTAGAAGAAAAAGATAGAGAAACATTATTTCAAATAAAAAGAATTAAAGATAAGCAACGTAAAAATCAAGCTCTTACAAAGGAGAATTTTCATGATATGTAAAATATTTGTTCCTATTACAGGATCTGATGAAAGTAAATTTTCTATTGATAAAGCAGTAGAAATAGCAGCTTCTCTTAATGCAAAAATTGTTGCTATAAATGTACTAGATCAAGACTCTTTAGCAAAATTACAACGTTATAAAATTTTTATAGAAGAAGAATCAGATGTTTTTGGTGAAAGTCTTAGACGAGATGCTGAAAAATATCTTAAATATGCACAAAATATAGCAGATTCTTTTCATGTAGCTATAGAAACAGTTCTATTAGAGGGAGAACCTTATACTGAGATTTATAAGTTCATAAAAAATGATCCATCTAGTCAAAAGTTTGTTATGATTACTTCTACTAAAAATAGTGATAGTTTTATAGAATCATTTGGAGTCTTAGAAAAGAAATTATTACGCTCAGGTTTATCTATTATGATTGCAGGAGATAAGTAAATGTCTATTATTGATCAAATTTGTGATATTGAAGAAACTCTTATCAAGATGCGTAAAGATAGTGAACAAAAAATTCTAGAAATAAATAACGATTTTTCTGTAAAAAAAGCTAAAATGAGAGAACATTTTGTCCAAGAATTAGCTCAAAAAAATACAGAACTTCAACAAGATATGTATGTGCGTGTAGAAGAATATAAAACAAATCTACTGAAATCCAGTGGAAATACTAGAGAAATATTAACTTCTGAATTTGAAAATAAAAAAGAAAACATTTTACAAATTGTTTGTAAAATGTTTTGGAAAGAGTAGAGATATGATATCAGTACAATATATACCGCTATCTGTCCGTGTTAGATCTTGGAATAAATCTTTATTTTCTCAAAAAGAATTAGAAGAATGTATCCAAGAAGATGCAACGACTTTTATGATTAAAGTTGCTAATAAAGAAAAACATCAAATACTAGATACAACATCTTCTCAAAAATTTATTTTATCTACTCAAAATTCAATTTTAGAATATTTAAAGGTTGCTATGTCAACTTCTTCTGGATCTAGTAAGCGTTTTATTAAAGAAATGTTCTATGAATTTGAAATCTATAATCTTAAAAATGTTGTTCGTATGATTATTTCTCAAAAATTTCAAAATCATTTTTATCCTTATCAATTTACGGATACTATTACTCTGAAAAAACTTTCTGAAATCAGAAGTATTAGTGAACTTATTCAATTATTAGATTATACGCCTTACAATATGTTCAGGCCTATTTTGGAACAAGTAGAACAAGAAAAAAATGCTTTATATTGGGAATTAGCCTTAGATAATTACTATATTAATCAAGTTTATCATGTTTCACAAAGTTTGGATATAGATAGTAAAAAGGCTATTAAAAAATTATTTTTAATTCCATTATTACACGAGCGTTTGGTATCTTTGTATAGATATAAATTTCATTATAATGTAGCATCAACAGAAGCGTTAAAATATGTACCAAATTTGACGGCATTGATACCTACTGATAAATGGAATGACTTAGCTTTTACAACATCACATATAGATTTTTATAAAATATTAGCTGAAATAGGTTATATAAATGAAGATTTACCTAATAATGCAATTACACTAAAAATGACATTTCAAAAAGAATTAGAGAGAAGTTGTGTTCGTTTTTTACATAAAGATCTCACTAGTATTGCCTCTTTTTTAGCTTTCATACAATTAAAAAAAATACAATATAAAAAAATAATAACGATATTAGAAGCAAAATCTTTACAAGTAAATAAAATAGATATTATGCAATTTTTATAAAATTAGAAATAAGGATATTAATTAAAGAGGGTTAACTTTATGTTTGTAACACAAAAAATGATTTTATTAGATATCTTACTTCTTCAAAAAGATGTGGAGGATGTTTCTAAATTAATTATAGAATCAAATTTTTTTGAACTTTCTGCGTATTCATCATTAGCATCAGATACTGAAAACAAATGGTCTCACGAAAATACAACAGGTAAGAAAAAATTAATTTCTGATCTTCAAAAAAGTAATCAAGAGTTAGAATTGTTTTTTCATCCCTATAGAACTGTATCTCTATTAATAACAAAGGAAACCCCTGCTTATACTATTCCTTTTATGAGTGATACTATTCGTCAATATAAAACTAAAAAAGATCAATTAGAAGAAAGATATTATCTTATTAAAAAAAACAAAGAAAAAGTTGCTATCAAAATAGCAGGACTTCGTATGTATATGGATACTCAGCGTAACAATAAAAAAGTGATTGTTAATGAATCTGCTACTATGTATTCTATTTTAGGACTGATTAATATTTCTAATTTATCTATCTTGAAACAAGAATTTAGTCGTTTTAATGGGGAATTATTAACAGAAGGACATGTTAATGATTCTGAAATTGTATTCATTACTATTCCTGAAAATCAAAAAGAAGAATTAACTACTTTATTAGAACAATTATATTTTATAAATTATGGTCTTCCTGAAGAATTTTTCGGTGAAGGTATCGCAAATATGATGAAACTAGGATTAGAGTATACTATAATTTGTGATCAAGAAGAGATGTTAGAGTTTGAAATCAAAAAAATAACGCCTGTTATTATTGATATTTTAGATAATATTGCAGATTCTTTAAAATTATATGCTAAGATATTAGAAGTGAGTCATTCAATGAAACAAGCAGGACATTTTGTACTTTTATCAGGATGGATTGCAGCAAGTAAATATAGAGAATTACAAAAAAAATTAAAAACATTATGTGGTGATATTTTTGAAATAACAGTAACAGATACAGAAACATTTAGAATAGAAGTAGATATTCCTACTAAATTACAAAATCCAAAAATATTTAAACCTTTTGAACAATTAGTAACTACCTTCGGAATTCCCAATTATAAGGAAATTGATCCTACAATTCTTTTTGCTGGATTATATGTATTTATGTATGGAGCAATGTTTGGTGATGTAGGACAAGGTGCTTTATTATTATTATGTGGTATTTTTGGAAAATTATTTAAAAAACAATCTAATTTTAATATAATTTTTGGGCTAATGATATGGGTAGGGATGTCGTCTACTATTTTTGGTGTTCTTTATGGGTCTTATTTTGGATATGAATCTACATTGTATACTTGGGTACCAGAACCTTTGTGGTTAAGTCCTATGCATAATATCAATACGATATTAATGTATGCAATTTTTTTTGGAATAGGTGTTATTTCTTTTAGTTATGTGTTAGGTATTATTAATGCTATCCGTATGAGAGAATGGGATGTATTGATTTTTTCTCATAAAGGTTTAATTGCATTTATTATTTATATTATTGTATTAAGTATGGGTTATATGATGATTAAAGGTGTAACTATTCCTATTTCTTTGTTTTATATTTTTGGAATTTTAAGCTTATTCTTAGGATTAGAAAGAATTTGGGAAGCTTTATTTTATGGACATGGCTCTATTAAAGACTGGTGGATGGGATTTTTTGATATGTTTGAATTTTTCTTATCTATGCTCACTAATACTCTTTCCTTTGTAAGAATAGGAGCGTTTGCATTGACACATACAGCTTTAATGATGGCAATATTCACACTGAGAGACCTGGCTGGAGGCGATACTTTAATGGCTTATATAATAGTAATTATAGGCAATATTTTTGTTATTGGTATGGAAGGATTCATTGTAGGTATCCAAACTTTACGATTAGAATATTATGAATTTTTTATGCGTTTCTTTAGAGGAACTGGTCGTCTATTTAAACCTATTGTGTATAAATCTTAGGAGTATTCATTGGAAAAATCATCTTTAGAAAAATTAGGCTGGAATTCTTTTTTTGAACAATATTTAGGTGTAAATGATTTTATTCCTGCTCGTATTGTTCGAAAACATAACTCAGGATACGATCTTGCTTGTCAAGAAGGCGTCTATTATGCTCGTATTAGAGGTAAACTAAGAAAAGATCTTCCTAAAGAACAATGGCCTGCTGTTGGTGATTGGGTAATGTGTACTTTAGAAAAAGAATATGCAATGATAGAAAGTATTTTACCTAGAAAAAGTAAAATATCAAGAAAGGTTTCAGGTAAAACATCTCAAGAACAAATCATAGCAGCTAATGCTGATACTATTTTTCTTGTTGTTTCTTTATTTGAAGATTTTAATCCTCGTAAAATTGAAAGATATTTGGCTTTAATCGCTGAAAGTCATGCAAAACCTGTAGTGATTCTCAATAAAGTAGATCTTATTGAAGATGCTAAACCGTATTTAGAAGAAGCTGAAAAATTAGTGAATAATACGCCTATTCTTGTAACAAATGCTCTAAAACCAGAAACTTTATCTATCTTAGAACAGTATACTAATAAGGGTCAAACTAGTGTTTTTTTGGGTTCTTCAGGAGCAGGTAAATCAACAATAGTCAATGTATTATTAGGTATTGGGCATCAAAAACAAACTGTTAATGATATAGGTAAACACAATAAAGGCAAACATACTACAACATCTCGAGATATGCTTTTTTTAGATAATGGTGGTATTTTAATTGATAATCCCGGTATTAGAGAATTAAGAGTATGGCTTGATGGGGATGAAGCACTAAACGAAAGTTTTGCAGACATAGAAGATCTAGCAAAACAATGTCGATTTAGAGATTGTCTGCATGATATGGAGCCAGATTGTAAAGTGTGCGAAGCTATAAAAAATGGCATTTTAGATCAAGAAAGAGTTGACAATTGGCGTAAACTAAGAGAAGAGTCTCTTGAATTATTAATGAAAAGACAAGAATTCGGGCGTCATGTAGATAAAAGTCAATCCAATAGATTGGCTAAATGGACAAAAAGTGCTCGTAAAAAAAGCTGTCGTCGTGGACTTCGTTAATATTATGAAAATATAAATTTGAAATAAATACAAAAACCACCTTCTATAAGGTGGTTTTTTTCTGTAATCTATTGGATGAAATTTGTTATTGTTATATAGATAATTTATCCCATAATGGAGGAATAAATTCAGGAGTAATCCAATATTCTTTGCCATCTAAAGTTCTAATAAGATAGAATTCTTGATTTTGTACAATAACTTTAACTTCTGTTCCTGCAGGTAAATCTAATAAATAAAGACTCTCTGTAGACGCTTCTTCATAAGCTTTAGTTTTTGTAAGAACAATACGCTGATCAGGAATAAAAAATAAATAGTACTGTACTGTTGCTTGAATAAAATTAATACCTGAAAAAATAAAACTAATCCATATTGCTATAATAGCTATATTTTTATGTTTGGCTATTTTGTTAAGAAGAACACAAGATAGCAATAGTGATCCTAATAAAAATAATAGTGATCCTATAAGTGCATTAGTTTGAGGTCGGAGTTGACTAAATATATTACTAAATAAAATATTACTAAAACTATCATTAGAATAAATTTGAGGAAGTCCTATGTCTTTTCTAATAGTATAAAATAATTCTCGAATATTTTTATCAGTAGGATTTAATAGGAAAGCTCTTTTAGTATGAAACATAGCGTTACCAAGATTATCTTGTTGGTAATATTTTAATGCTTTATTATAGCTATTATTAGGATGTTCATATTCTTGACTATAAGATAAAGAATATGAAGTAATTAATGTTAATAAAACAATTAATATTTTGTTAACTGACATTTTTCTGCCTCCTTGAGGATAGTAGTATTTTTTTGTTGTATGCGTTTAATAATATTCTCTTGTGTTTTAACTAGTGTATTATTTCCATCATAATCTATTTTACCATGCCCAGGAAGGATCATTTGTATATTATATTTTTGAAGTTTTTTGATACTATATATCAAACTACCATCAGCTCCTGAATTGGTTATTAATGCTGGTATACCTTGTGCAAAAACAGTATCACCACTGATAAGAATTTGTTTTTCAATGTCTAAAAGACAGATACTATCGTCAGAATGTCCCGGTGTATGAAGAATTAAAAATTGATAATCACCATTGTTATAATAATCATTTGAATCTATAGTGATAGATGGAATTCGTGTTGGTAAGGCTATTTGATATTTTAAAGCATAGATACAAGAATCATCTTGATAAAGCAGTTTTTCTTTGCATATTGGATGAGAATAAACAGTTGAGTGAGGAAAAAATTCACCAGCACCAGTATGATCGTAATGACAATGTGTATAAATTATATCATTAATATCTAAAATTGACAAATTTAACTCTTGAAGTTGATGAGAGAGATGATCATAATTTTCTCTAATACCTACATCTATTAGAGTATTTTTTTCTCCTCTTATTAAATAACAATTACAAGCTGGTTTGAGAGCTGGTAATTGGTACAAATTAGGGGCTATGAGTACTGGAGTTGACATAAAACATTCCGAATTTTTTTGTGAAATAAATTAGTTTTTCTAGGAATTTGAAAAGAATACAGAGCTTTATAATTATGTTCTTTGTAAAAAAATTCTTTACAAATAGGGTGAGAATTATCTATATTCATAGGAAGGATTTGTAATTCTTTTAATAAAGCAATAATTTTTTCTTGAGAATAGTGAGAGATTTTATAAGGCTGTTTGGAATTTGTAATAGATATATTATATTGAGATAAAGGAGTATGTATCCAATGTTGAAATAAAGCACCATTTTCAGAAGCATTGATTGCAATATCTGATAATAAAGGATTGTCTTTTAGAGTAATTTCAAACCATGATTTGAATTGAGCTAATAGGTCATCTGTATAGGTATAACTTTGATCAATAGCTAATATTTTTTTATTATGAAAAGGTATTTTTTTAAGATGTATTGTTTCTAAAGTATTAGTACGAGAGCTTTGTAAACGATATTCCATATCATAAGGTGATCCAACAGCATGTCCTCTATTATTGGTATATGCTAGATCTTGTCCCACTAATAATATTTTTTTGGCTTGATATGCTATCCCTAGATAAAATGCAGAAGTTGCTACTGAGCCACCCGTTTGGGTTTCTGGAAAACGAATATGATTGTCCCATAGATATTGTTGTAGTACGGTTCGTTTCAAAACATATTCTTGATTTTGTTTGATTGGATGGGAAGTAGATAAAAACAACACGTCTTTCCAAGGAAGATTAGTAACTTGAGGGTCTAGAGTAATATCAGCAAGTAGGGATATTTGTTGAAAAATAGAACTAGAGATCCCTCTAAAATCAGCTATGTTATGGATCTTAGCATCTACAGAATGGACAAAATCTGGAATAATGTCTGCTTGAACTAAACTTAATAAAGCGGTATCAACTGCTAATAAAGTGATTTTATCACGATTTTTTTTGAGATAAGGTAAGCTTTCTTTTAGAGAAGGACCTGCAGAACAAATAACGAGAGTTTGATTTTTGAAAATAGGATCATGTGTATATCCAATACAAGGATGAATAGATAAAGAAATATTGGTGATAATATTATAATACCAAGATTCAATTAAAGCACAATGTAGACTGTGTTGAGATAGAATAGCATTTTTACCTTGTTTGGATTGCTTGTATAATGCTGTAGGTATAGCAAGACCTAACATAGGAAGATCTATAAAATTTTGATACTGTGTTGTGTCTAAAGCAACCAAAAAATCAAAAAGCTCATTAGTAGTAGTATTAGTAATAAAACCAATCAGTTTGTCTGTAGGGAATACTTGTTGGAATATTTTTGCAATAGAAGGACGAAATTCGATAGCAAGGACATGATACCCTTGTTCGATAAGCATTTCTATATGATAACCGAGTCCTGTACCCCAAGCTATAATAAGAGTTTTGTTTTTATCATTCTGATCAATATTAGGAAGGGTATTAATTAATTTTTGAGCTTCTTTGATAGGAAATTTACTGCTATGAACATATTTATTATCATATTGTATGGTATAAGTTCCTTCTGTTGTTAGAATAAGAGGTGATCCACTCTTCGCTAATCGAGAGATTAGATTCATAACATCACGCCTGTTACTAAGTTTGAACAAATAAGAGCTATCCTTACAGAAAAGCTTGCAATAATAATACCTGCAAAGACATCAGAAGGATAATGAGCAGCGAGATAAATACGAGAAAATGCGATAATAAGAGCTACTACTAAGAAATAAGGCCAAAGAATAGGAAAGGCTAGTTTAGCTGTAAAAGCCATTGTGAAGGCAGCACAGGTATGTCCTGATGGGAAAGAATAGGGGTCTGGTGGTATATATAATGCTTCTAAGTCTAAAAATTTTTGATAAGGTCTAGCTCTTTTAATAATATTTTTTAATAATATTTGAATATAAAGCTGTATCAAAATTGCAAATTGAAAAGTAATTCCTATAGGAATATCATAAATAAAAGTCATACAAGCAAAAATTAACCAAAGTTGTCCGTTACCTAATTTTGTAAAGAAAATAGCGACTCTGGTTAGATGTTTTTTTCGTGTTTTGGTGAAGAGCTTTAAGAATATATGATCTAGATTTAAAAATGTAAGTAATGATCTTTTCTCTGTAGTATTATTTGTATAAAGAAATTTCTTTTCTTGAGTTTTTTTTTTCACAGGGCACCTTTATATTTATGATAGTATGTTTTCAAATTCAGGATGATAGAATTTTTTAAATTTATTTAATAATATGTTGTCAATACGCATAGATCTTCGTGTGGAAGTATTCATAAAAATATGCTTGGTATACCCAATGCAACATATTTTATCATCGACACATATTTTGTAATCTATTCTTGTTCGTCTATTATCTAGGAGTGTAATAGCACAGTTAGTCAAAACTTTGTTCTCATAAAATACAGGAGCTTTATATTGGAAGCGTATTTCTGTAACAGGAAGCATAATGCCAGATTTTTCAATTTCATAGTAGGAGTATCCCATAGCTTGCATTAATTCTGTTCGTGCAACTTCAGCCCAAATAGGATATACAGAATGATGAATAACACCCATCATGTCAGTTTCTGCATAACGGGCAACTGTGTGAGATTGATAAATCATAGATACTCCTTTTTATTAGTTGATAATAATACTTATATATATTATAAAAGATTAATAAAATTGTCAATTAATTATATACAAGACTATCTTCAAAAAGGAGGATATATGAAAAAAATTGTAGTATTAGTTTTTTTGTTTTGTATTAATTGTGTTGGTTCAAATTTACTATTAGAAGGAGAACAGATAGGAATTTTGTGGAATGGTAAATATACAGAAGAATTGACGGGAAATGCTTATCTTAATATAGGTATTAAACAAGTAGATATTAGAAATATCGATAATATACCAACATTTATTTATACTTTAGATTGTATAATAGAACAGAAGGAAGAGTTGAAAGTATGGTTGAAATTTGATGATTATTATTTACCTATGAAAATGACTAGAGATACCCTATCAGATTCTAGAACACAAGTATATTTTGATAAAATAACTACAGAAAAAAAACAATTTCCCACAATATTTGAAACAAATATTTTAATGATAAGATATTAAAATATTAAAAAAAAACAACTCCCCCCTCTTTCAAGGGGGGAGAGTTGTGAAAAACGCTCAAAACGATATAAAATAGTAACTAATCAGTAATATGATCTGCTAAATATCCTTCAGAGAAAGCCATACTGATATTATCAGCAAGTCTATCTATGGAAAAGTCTAAATAGGCAGGATCATTGATCTTAGCTCTTAAAAACAAAGTTCTTTCTGGAGTTAGAGATCCTGCATTAGTTTTAACTATCAAACGATTTAAGTTACGCTTTTTGTCAAATAGTTGTTCAGACACGATGTAACCTCATCATAAAAAATTTGGTTTGTGTCCAATCTCCTCAACGTTACCTGTGGTACCTAGAAGAATAAAAATAACATCAAATTGCATTTCTGTAAAAGAAACATTTTCTTTCTCAATAAAAATCTCTGCGCTAGCTCGGAGACATTTCATTTTTTGAAATCCAATGGCAATATCAAAGTCATTTTTATTTTTTCTAGTTTTGACTTCTATAAATAATAATATATTTTTATTTTGAAAGATAAGATCAATCTCACCTTTCCTTGTAAAATAATTTTCGGTAATAAATGTAAAGCCTTGATCAATTAAATATTTTTTTGCAATTGTTTCACCAAATTTACCCAATTCTTTTTTTTTCAACTACTTACACCCTTTTCTTTATAAAGCGATAATCAATTTTCGGAGAATTAATATGAATGCTTTACAGTATATTTAAAATACTTTTAAATATACTGTAAAGCATTCATATTTCATGGAATTGATTGAAAATATTTGATTGTTATGTTATAATAATTCTTATTAATAGTATAGTAAATATATTATAATATAGAGGATCTTATGAAATTATTATTTTTTGTTAGTATTATGTTAGTATCGGTGAGTTCATTTTCTCAACAATTATATCCTTTTCCACAAAATGGAAAATGGGGATATATTGATAAAACAGGGAATATTGTAGTTCAAGCTATCTATAATTCTGCAGGATATTTTGTAGAAGATATGGCAAAAGTTGCTAAAATAAACGATAGGAACGAGTATTTATATGGCTTTATAGATATATCAGGGCGAGAAGTTATTCCTCCAAAATTTATTACAGTATCAGATTTTGATGGAGGTAGTGCTCGTATAAAAATTCGAGAAAGCTATTTTTATTTATTAAAAAATGGAACAGTATTGACAAAAAATCCATTTGATGATGTTTATGCTGCTACTAATGGCATATCTATTTTTAAAAAAGATAACAAATATGGTTATGTGAGTATTGATGGAACTATTCTTTTGAATGCAGTATTTACGAGTGCATATAATTTTAGTGAAGATGGACTTGCTGTTGTTAGTACTAATGAAGGGCGTAAAATTGAATACGGTGTAATTACTAAAAATGGTTCTTTTGTAGTTCCACCTAGATATACAGGGATAAAACATTTTGTTAAAGGTTTTTCAGCGTTAAAAGAAAATAATCAATGGAAAGTTATTGATAATAAAGGGCGTCTAGTTTCTGAAACTTTTTTTGATGCTGTTGGATCGTTTTCAAATGGATTAATTAACGTTAAAAAAAATGGAAAATGGGGATATATTGATAGTGTTGGTAAAACGATTATTTCTTTTCAATATGAAGTTGCAGATAAATTTTGTAAAGGATTGGCAATTGTTGGAAATGGAAAATTATATGGATATATTAATACAGCTGGCAAATTAATAGGTTCTTTTAACTTTACTAGAGCAACAAGATTTGATGGTAATTTAGCTCGAGTTGCACAAGGTAGGCAGAATGGATTTATGAATGCCGCAGGTCGTTTTAATCTAACTGATAAAATAGCTTCTATAGGTTCTTTTCATTCAGGAAGAGCAAGAATGAGAGTGGGTTCTTATTATGGATATTATAGTAGTGATGCTAAATTAGCAATTAAACCAACATTTCTCTATGCTTCTGATTTTAGAGAAGATCTTGCTATGACAATTACCCCTATTGCAGGTGGTTATAGAGCATCTTATATTAATAATATGGGAACAATTATAAAAACATGGGATGTATTATCAAAACCAATTTTTACAAATAAAGATGTTTTCTATTCTATTATTTATCCAAGTGTTCCATTTTATAAAGATAGTGATCCTAATTCTCGAGTAATTATTAAAGCAAATTATGGAGATAGTTTTATAAAATCTCATCAAAAAACTGCAACTCCAATTAATGGGCATGGATTAGGTGGATTACTTTATACTGCTGAATATTATGCTCGTCCTGGTTATATATTTTCAGAAGTTGTATCTTTGTATTCACCACCTAAAATAGGGATGGGTGTATCAGCTTTCTTTAGAGAAAATATAGGAGTTGTTTCAGAAACAGGTTCTCCAAACTCTTTTAGAGGACCTGTCAACACAGTATTTTTTAATGGAGCAACTTTGCAAAGATCAGTAACATCTTCTATGATAGAAGATAAATATTTTGTTCCATTTATGAAAGTTAGCGAGTCTTTATTTTTATTTGCAGCAGCTTTGGGATCACCTATTGCTGAATATCCAAATAATTCAGGAAATTTACCTAATTATTTATCTTCTGCAGAAACAATTCGTTTTTCTGGTCGTAAAAAATCTGATGGTAAACCTAGTTCTTATATATTAACACAGAAAAAATCTAGAATAACTGTTTCTGAGACAAAATTTGGAATTAATATGGTTTATACATATCCGATACCAATAGTTCTTGGTCAATATGATAGAAAAGAACCTGTTTTTATTACGGATAATGCTAATTTAAAATCAATAGAAAAACCTATTGTTGAACCAATTATCACTAATAATATGCTAGATCAGACAATAGTACAAACTAATGTAAAAAATCAAACAGAAATTATTGTTGAACAAGTTAATTCAACTAACACTATAGAATTAACAGATGCATTAATTATGGATACTATTCAAAATACTAACATCACTGTAGGAAATATACTAACTAATAATAATAAAATTAATGAATAAAAAGATTATGAATTAAAAAAAAAGCTCCCTTAATAAAAGGGAGCTTTTTTCTAGAATTATATTTCAGTTATTTTTTTAGATTTAAGTGTTTTTTTTATTTCCGCAACTTTTTTTATTTTTGGTTTTTTAGAGATATGTTCTATTAATGATCTCATTGTCAGTGAAAAATTTAGAGCTTCTTTATCTTTTTTAACACTAATTTCTAAATATTCGATTTCAGGATTTGGCGGAGTATTACTTTCTAAAACTTTTTGTGTAGCAGGTATTTCAAGATACTGTGTAATTCCGCGTTTTAAAGATCGAGCACCATAAGGAACTTGGAAAGATTTTTCTATAATATATTTAATAGAGTTTTCGTCAACTACAAATTGAATACCTTGAAACTTCATCCCTTTATTCAATTCAAAAATCATATTAGTACAAATATCAACTAATGTTGTGTTATCTAGAGGATTGAAAATTATTGATTCATCAATACGATTTAAAAATTCAGGACGAAAAAAACGTTTAAGATCGGCCATAACCATATCTTTTCGTTTTTCATATTCTTGCACAGGCTCAGAAAAACCAAGAGTAGATTTTTGAGTAAGTTTTTCTGTACCTAAATTCGATGTAAATATAATTAAGGCATTTTTAAAACTAACTTTTTCTCCCATAGAGTCGGTAACATGTCCTTCATCTAAAATTTGTAAAAACATATTAAAAATTTCGGGATTTGCTTTTTCAATTTCATCAAAAAGAATAATAGAGTAAGGTTTGCGTTTAATATGTTCTGTTAATTCTCCACCATTTTCATGACCGATATATCCTGGAGGTGCTCCTAATAAACGAGATGAATTGTGTTTGTCCATAAATTCACTCATATCGATACGGATTAAGGCTTCTTCTGTTCCAAACATAATTCGAGCAAGAGCTTTAGCTAATTCGGTTTTACCAACGCCTGTAGGTCCTAAGAAAATATAACTTCCAATAGGTTTTTTAAAATCTCTGATACCTACAGCATTTTTTTTAACAGCATTACTAATCGATGCAATAGCATGATCTTGACCTTTGATAGTTTTTTGAAGATTTTTTTCTAATTCTAGGTATTTGCTGTATTCACCATCAGTATTTAATTGTTGAATAGGAATATCTGTCATGCGTGATAACACCTTACAAATTTCAGCACTATCAATCACAACATCATCTTGTCTTGCTGTTGCCAGCCACTCTTCTCGTAACTCATTAAGTTCTGTTCTTTTTGCTCTTAAAGTGTCTCGTAATTCTGCTGCATTTTCATATTGTTGTTTGTTTACAAGATCATTTTTATGATTTTCTAAACGTGATAATTCTAATTCTAATTCAACAAGATTTTCAGGTTTATCAGACAATATAGCAGCTACTTGAGCTCCAGCTTCATCAATAATATCTATTGCTTTATCTGGAAAATAACGATCTGTAATATAACGAGATGCTAGCTGGACAGCAGTTTTTAACGCTTGAGGAGTATAAGTAATATTATGAAATTCTTCATATTTACTTTTTAGTCTTGTTAAAATAGTAATTGTTTCATCTATACTAGGTTCTTCAATACGAATTGGTTGAAATCTTCGTACAAGGGCTTTGTCTTTTTCGATTCGTTTTTTATATTCATCAAAAGTAGTAGCACCAATAGTTTTTATAAGTCCACGAGCAAGTGCAGGTTTGAGCATATTAGACGCATCAAGAGCACCTTCGGCATTGCCAGCTCCTAGAATAGTATGAATTTCATCAATAAATAAAATTATATCTTTATCTTTTTCAGCTTCTGTCATAAGAGCTTTGAGTCTTTCTTCAAACTCTCCTCTATATTTGGTACCAGCGACAAGAGAACCCATATCTAATAAAAGAATCTTTTTCCCAAGAAGAGGCTCTGGAACAGAATTAGACACAATTAATTGAGAAATCCCTTCAATGATAGATGTTTTACCAACGCCAGGTTCGCCAATTAAGATAGGATTGTTTTTGGTGCGTCTACATAAAATTTGTAATACACGAGCAATTTCTTTTTTACGACCGACTACGGGATCAAGTTTACCTTCAGCGGCTTCATCTGTAATATTTTTACAAAATTTATCTAAAAATGGAGTTTTGATTTGTTTTTTCTTTTTATTCCAAGTACGAAGTTCACCATAACCAACAATATTAATGACAGCGTTTCGTAATTGATGAATATCAATATCTCTGTTTTCAATAATAAACGGTATAATTGCTTGCGGATAGTTTTCGTTAAAAATACCGAGTAATAAATGCTCTGTACCTATGTAATTATGTCCTACAAGCTTGGCTTCTTGACGAGCACTTTCAATAATTTGATAAACACGCTTAGAAATAGGGATACCACCCAATGTGAGTGTATCACTACCTTGTCCACGCAATGCAAATTCAACTTCATTTTGTAATTCTTCTATACTTAATCCTAAATTCTGTAAAGTTTTGATAGCAGCACTTTCAACTTCTCGCAACATTCCTAAAAAAATATGTTCAGGAATCAACTCTTCACTAAATAAGCGGCGAGCTTCTTGTTGGGCGATGATAGATACAACACGCTGTGCACGATGTGTAAATCCTGTAAAATCGTACATATTACCTTCCTATTGTGTAGTATTTTATTAGAGTCAATTATTATTTTATTAGATTTATACTATCGGAATTTATATTTGAAAACTTAATTTGTCTTTTTTATTTGTAACGGTGCTATAAATACAGCTGTGATAATACAAAGATAAGCAATTATTTGTATTATACTTAATTCTATTTTAAATAAAATTAAGTCGGCTATCATTGAAAAAATTATTTGAGAAGATAAAATTAATGTAGTGACAATAGGATGAGACATTTTTTGTCCATAAAAAAACAATTGATAACCTAATGTTCCAGCACCTAATCCAATAAATAAACAAGCTTGTAATAATGTTGGATTGGACCAATTTACATCACTAAAAGAATCCTTTTGCAGAAGAATCAAAGGTATACAGAATATAAGAAAAGAGAGACTTTGAAAAAATTGTAAGATTCCTGGTTCAAGATCTGCGGTAAGCATTTTGGAACATAAAATAATATAACAAGTGTATCCTATACTAGCTAAGATACATAAAAATATTCCTATATTTAAAGGCGTATTAGAGGTACCTATGGTAAGTATTACAATACCAGTAAAAGATAAAATAAATCCAATAATTAAATTTGTAGGAAGTTTTTGTTTGTGATAGAATACAAAATATAAAGGCACAAGAATAATATTAAGTGATATTAGTAATAAACCTATAGAACCATATTGAACAATACGAATTCCATAAATAGAACAAATAATAGTAAAGAAAAGAATAGAGCCAGTGAGCAAACATTTTTTGATAATGGAAAAGGGAGTTTTTATAATTTTTTTAAAATAAATGAGACCGAATATTATAAAAGGAAAAGAATATCTTATTAATAATTCTAAAAAGACACTAACATTTTGTTCGCCTAAGTAACGAGTAGGGATGTAGGCTATACCCCAAATAAAAGAAGCTCCTAAAAGAAGAACGCCTCCCAATAAAGATTGTGAATTCATAAATATTCTCCAAATTGTAATAATAATAATATTATTATTATATAATATTATGTTAAATAATTTAGTAAGGTTTAAATAAAATATTATTTTTAATTTGTATTGTTTTTCCTAATGTTAAATATTCTTTGGGAAATTCAGTTTCTTTTATAATATAAATAGTGTTTTTATGAAAATCTTTTATTAAAAAATGTTGTTTTGTTTTTATAAGATTATCTTGATATTTTGTAGGAAATCGAATGAGAGGAAATGCATTAATTAATATATTATTATTAAAAGCATAGTAAGCAAGTTGTTCATAAAGATCTGGTCGAAAAGGGATTTCTGTTAGAAAAACCCATTCGAATGCTGTTGTATTTTCAATAAATTGTGTTGTTGTAGAATCTAATGGTTCAAAATTTTTATATTTTAATGATGTGAAGTAAAAATTATCCATTATTTGTATAATACAGATCATTATTAAAAAAAAGCTACCTGCGTATTTTTTTCTTTTTTCTATACGATACACTATGGCAAGGATAAAAATAGGAAGTAGATATAAGATAGGAATAAAAAACTTAGGACCAGAGGTAAAGAAAGGATACAAATATTCTTTTCCCCATGAGTTGAGAGGTATATTTATAAACAAGGATTTTGTTATCTGGATACCTCCTAAAGAGGCACAAAATAACAAAATCAATACAGTACCTAAAAGCGCTCTATAATAATAAAAATATTTTTTCAGTTTTTTAGCATGATAAAATGCTAATATAAGACTAAGAATAAAACCTATAAAAACTCCTTTTCCAAGTTGAAAATAAGAAATATTATAAATATCATTGTTAGGAGTATTACTAAAAAAAGAAAGTGGAGGGATAACTATTGCGTTATTTTGTAAAATAGGTAAATAAAATATTCCTAAAATACTCATTGTAATGAACAGTGCAGTAAACATATAACTAAAAGAAGAGGCAACTTTATATGATGAAATACTATAATTATATATATAAAGATGTATCATATCTGAAATCATAATTAAAAAAGTAGTAAATGCAAAAAATGGATGAACAAAACTAGAAAAAATTAGTAATCCAAACCACTCATTAGAAATACAAGGTTTTTTCTTAAAATAGATAGAATATGCCCATAAAACAAGCCATTGTCCAGCAAACCAAGGAATGTAGAGTGAATGATACCATGTGAAAGGTAACATGAGAAAAAGTAATGTGCCAAAACAACGGATAATAAAATTTTCTGCAAAAATATTTTTACAAATACGATAAGCAAAAAAAGTATAAAGAAAGAAAGATATCAAAATCCAAAGTCCAAAATATTGATCTGTTTGTATATTAAAAGCTTTGTATAACATAGCCATAAAAGGGATATTATCGGTCAAACTAAGAGGAATACGAGATTCAAAACTATTAACAATAGATAGTGGAAAATTCCATGTATCAGCTCTAAAAAATAAGCTTGTGATATGTTCTTCTCTGATATTTTTGGGAAGAATTGTAAAATCTTTAGCATTCATATACATATTAAATGTAGATTGTATGGTTACAAGTGCAAATAATATAGGAATTGCTAATGATATAAATTTGATATTTTTTTTAAAAGTTTCTTTATTGAATGATGCTCTTTTACTAAGCATTCAACGCTCCTAATCCTACTGCTTTACGTACTTGATTGATTTTGGGACGGGCATACTCCTGTGCTTTGTATGCACCTTTTTTGATTAACTTGTATACCTCATCCTCATTATTATTGAGTTCTTGTAAATTACGACGAGCTTCTTCAAAATATTCTAATATTTTTTCATATAATCTTATTTTAGCATGACCATAACCATAATTTCCGTTTTTATAATTAGCTTGCATTTCTGTGAGTTCAGTAGGAGTTGCAAGAAATTTGTAAATATTGTACACAGTACAAGTATTAAATTCTTTTGCTTCTTCAAGAGGCGTGGAATCTGTAGTAATACTCATCACTTGTTTTTTTATTTCTTTTTCAGATCCAAAAATCTCAATGGTATTATTTTTGGATTTAGACATTTTTTCACCATTAGTACCAGGGATAATAGCAACAGATTCTTGTATTAGTGGCTCTGGAACGACAAAAGTATCGCCATAAATTCTATTAAATTTTTCTGCTAAATCTCTTGTAATTTCTATATGTTGTTTTTGATCTGCGCCTACAGGAATGAAATGAGGATCATACATGAGAATATCTGCTGCTTGAAGAATAGGATAAGACAATAAGCCCATATTAGGATTTTTTTCATGAGCAATAATATCTTTGTAAGCATGAGCTCTTTCCATGAGACCAACAGGCGTTAAGCTTGTAAGTAACCAACATAATTCTGTATGCTCAGGAACATCACTTTGTATAAAAATAGTACTTATATCAGTATCCAAGCCCAAAGCAATAAGAGACTTGAACATATCCAATGTTAATTGTCTTAGAGCTTTAGGATCTGGACTACTATTAAGGGCATGATAGTCTGCAATAAAATAAAAATTATTAATATCTTTTTGAGCTTGTAAATTGATAAATCCTTGAACAGCACCAAGATAATTACCAAGATGAATGTTTCCTGTTGGTTTGATACCTGATAATGATCTTTTGCAAGTATTCATTATATACCTCCACTATGTGATAGTATTTTATTATATCTAATTTTAAATTATTCGTCAAGCATATGATAAAGTAATAACAAATATAATAAT
Source organism: Spirochaetota bacterium (assembly GCA_030154445.1). Taxonomy (NCBI): domain Bacteria; kingdom Pseudomonadati; phylum Spirochaetota; species Spirochaetota bacterium. The sequence goes on from JAGUQW010000002.1 coordinate 186,836, forward strand.
AGTATATTAAAAAAAAACAACTAGTCTAGGCTAGTTGTTTTTTATTTATACTTGTTGATTTTTTAATGCTAATTGACCACATGCTGCATCAATATCTCTTCCTTTGGATATTCTTAATACATGAGGGATAGAATGTCTTTTGAGACGAGCTGTGAAGTCATTAATACAATTCTGACTAGGAGCGTCGTAAGGCAAGCTAGATACTGGATTTAATGGTATTACATTAAGATTGTATTTAATTTTATGTAATTCATGTTTTAGTGCTAATACATCTTCTTCAAGATTGTTAAATCCTTCGATAAGAATATACTCTATGGTAATACGCCTACCAGTTTTTTCTTGATAATAACGAACAGCATCAAGAACTTCTTTGGTATTTTCTTTTCTAGCGATAGGCATGATAGTTTTGCGTTTTTCATGATTTGCTGCGTGTAGTGATAATGCTAAGCGAACTTGTCCCCTAGCATAAGCTAGTCTTTGGATACCATCGATAATACCTGATGTGGAGACTGTGATTCTGCGTGTTCCAATATCAAAACATTTTTGATCATTAAGAACTTCAATAGAACCAATAACAGCATCAAAATTTAGGAAAGGTTCTCCCATTCCCATAAATACGATATTGTCAATAGCTCTATCGTGGGGATCAAGTTTGTAGGTGTTTTTGAGATAAGCATCAACAAGAAGAACTTGAGATATAATTTCGTCTCTTCGGAGATCTCTTTTGTATCCTAGTAATCCCGTAGCACAAAAAGAACATCGTAAAGCACAACCTACTTGTGATGATACACAAATAGTATAACGAGAATCATCTTCGTTAGGAATCATGACGGTTTCAATATTTTCACCATCTTCTGCAATAAAAAGAAATTTTAATGTGCCATCTTCTGAAGTTTGGACTCTTTTTTGAGTTAATGAAATTACAGTAAATAATTCTGCTAAAGCACTTCTATCTTTTTTAGAGAGATCACTCATTTCATCAAAAGTGAAAACACTTCTTTTGTATATCCATTGGAGGATAGTTTGAGCTTTGTATTTTGGGTAACCATTTTTTATGAGAAGTGCTTGTAACATTTCAAAATCGTAATCGAGTATGGATAATTTTGGAGTATCTATCATTCTGTACCTGTCCTTATTTGTAAGACATAGTATAGTATAGATCTGCTTATTTTGTCAATCAATCTTGAAATTACTTATTGTATTAATAGATAAGAAATGAGATATAATATATTTATACTTTCAATGCTTGAATATTACTATTGTTGTTTAGATTTATTTTCTGCTACTGCTATATCTATATCTTCTATTTTTTTTAGTACAGCTTTTTCATATTGTGGATAATCTTTTAATACCTCTAGGGTAATAGTTCTAATTTTATCTTCATATATCACAAAACAATTCATAGATCTTAAAACTTCCTCTTGATATTGAGTTTCATCTAGTAGTAAGAAGTATTTAATATAATTAATATTTGTAAAAAATCCAGAATGACAAATCAATAAGTTTAGCGTAGATAAATTATTGTGCTGAACAATTGTAAAAGTTAATTTTGCTAGTAACTCAAAGTATTTAATCATATAAGAATAAGATGAAATATTTGTAGTATGTATTAAAGGTTCTAATGCAGTACTACATTTTATCAGCCAAGATTTCAGGGCAAGTTTATATTTTATTTCTTCATTTTTTGTTCTTTCAATCTCGTATTCATCTAGTAATGGAAAAGGTTTCAATTCTTTTTCAATATAAGATAGTATGTATTCTTTATCTTCAGTTCTTTTATCTTTTTTATCTTTTTGATTTTCATTCTCTTCAATTTTTTTATCTTTTTTATCTTTTTGATTTTCACTGTACCAAGCCCACACAGCTAATGCGATAGGTACAAATAAAGAACTAATAGCATTGATCATCTCCCAAAAAGAAGAGTTTCCTTTAGTAGGTGAGAAAATAAATAACCAGTCATTACTAGAAATATGTTCACGAGATATAAAACCAAAACCAAATCCTATAATAAAAATCCATATTATATTTTTATTCATCTCATTCACCTTTGATATTAAGTTATAGTTCTTTAACTATATATAAATATATGATTTTAGTGAAAATAGCTATAGTTTGTATAGTAAAACAAGGTCTATACTATCTAAGTAATGTCACTTTTTTATGGGGGGGACTCATGATTAAATTATAGTTAGCTTGTTTCTATAATCTAATATAAATATTCTGTATGTATCTTATCAGAAATCAAATAATCTTCCTCAGTATTAGATCAAAAAACACCCTCTGTAATGAAGGTGGTTTTTTAACGATGATTTGTAGTATTAAATATTTATTTTTTATTAGCAATATGAGTACCAAAGATAATTAATCGACCATCTTTAACAGAGACATCTGATTCTGTGAATTCTGTTTTTGGTTTTTGATCAAGATAGATGTTATTCAGTTTTAAAGTGTAAGCATTTAAAACGCCAAGTGTTTGTTTATAATCTACTCCATCTATACTAAAAATTTTATCTTCATCAAATTTTATCTCTTGTAAAGTTTGTGTACTATCACTAGTGATGATTGAAAGAGAATATAGATTGTTAACTTGTGTAGATGTTATTGTAACATCAGAAGACATAGTCATTGAAGTTCCGTTTGCGGTCAATACTACTCCATTTATGACTGTATAAGTATCAATAGCATTTTCCATGAATATATCCTTTAGTACTAGTTGTATAGGTGTTAATCTTGATTTTGATCCAGGCTCATTAACAGAACAAGCTAGAGATATTCCTGATACTAAAGCACCAATAGCTAATAACAATTTGAGGGGGTGATTTTTATTCGTCATAATTGACTCCTTAATTATAGAGATATTCAAATAAAAATTAATACTATATAAGCTTGTAGTCAAATATTAGGAATAGAATTTTTGTATTGTCTTTGAAAAAATAGATAATATAAAAAAGCCTTCTAGTTTTAGAAGGCTTTTGGATTATAAGATTTGAGTAGGATCGACATCTATTTCGATTTTTATCTTATCGCTAGATGGAAAACTTTTGTATAATTTGTAAATAAACTTTATCATTTTGAGCATAGAGGAGTGATTTTCACTCTTCATCAAAATATGATAACGATAATGATTATTAATCCTTTCTATAGGACAAGGGGAAGGTCCTAATACTTCGAGTTGATGAGCTTGAAAATTGGGTTTTTGTTTTTTTAAAGCTTTTTTGAGTTGATAATTCAGTTGGGTAAGAATATTCTCATCGGTAGATCTAAAAACAATACGCCCCATTCTGACAAAAGGAGGATAATTGAATTCTTTTCGTACTTGTATTTCTTGTTTATAGAATTGTTCATAATCTTGGGTAATTGCTAATTGTACGGCAAAATGATCAGCAAGATATGTTTGTATAATAGCGTAGCCTTGTGTGTCACGACGACCTGCTCTGCCTATAGCTTGTGATAAAAGGGAAAAGGTACGCTCTGAGGCTCTAAAATCTGGTAAAGATAACATGATCTCAGGGAATAATGCTCCGACAAGAGTGATATTGGCGATATCATGTCCTTTTGCTATCATTTGAGTACCTACCAAAATATCAGCTTCGTGATTTTGCATTGCTCTGAGAATTTTGTCCGATCCATGTTTTTTCTTAGCGGTATCAAGATCTAATCTCAAAATACGAGCAGAAGGAAGTAAACTTTGTAGGGAATCTTCTAATTTTTCTGTACCATAGCCAATATCTTTGATATTAAAGCCCCCACATTCTGGGCAATTATTCGGAGCAGTGTCTTCAAATTCACAATAACGACATTTGACCATACCATCTCTTTTATACCAAGTCATACCTATATCACAATTAGGACACTTAAAAAAGAATCCACAATCTTGACATAACAAACTAGGAGAATAACCTCTTCTATTAAGAAAAATAAGACTTTGTTTTTTTTGAGATAATGTTTCTACTAATTTTTTGAATAGTGTTTCTGACAAAAAAGTATTGCCCGTTTTTTCTTCTTTTAGATCGACAATTTGTACTTCGGGTAACGAAATATTATTAAAACGATTCATAAGTTGTATTTTTGTAATAAGACCTTGATCAGCGGCATAGCGACTTTCTATACTAGGCGTTGCTGATCCAAATAGTAAGAGTGCTTTTTCTTTTTTTGATCTCATGAATGCCACTCCTCGTGCATGATAACGAGGGGAGTCCATAGCTTTGTAAGAGGGATCATGTTCTTCATCTAAGATAATTAATCCTAGATTTTTAACAGGAGCAAAAATAGCACTACGAGGGCCTATTACAATTTTGGCATCGCCTTTGAGGACACGAATCCACTCACTAGAACGCTCTGCTGGACTGAGCTTGCTATGAAACAAAGCAATATGACTACCGAATTCTTCTGAAAATCGTCGCAAAGTTTGATCGGTAAGTGCAATTTCTGGTACAAGAATAATACTATTTTTATTTTGAAGGAGACATTCACGAGCAAGAAGTTTGTAGACTTCTGTTTTGCCACTACCTGTAACTCCTTGTAATAAAAAAGTTGACGCTGTACCTACAGAATCTTTCATAATATCAAAAGCTAATTGTTGTTCTTCATTTGGGGTGAAATCTTTGTGTTCAGAGATATAAGGATTGGTAAAATGTTTTGGCTCTTTAAGTGGAGGGAGCATTGTGAAAATGACTTCACCTATAGGAGCGTGATAATATTCTGCTACTATTTCTCCGAGATTGATTAAATCAGATGTGAAAATAGGCTCAGCATCAATAACACTTTCTATTTCTTTAATAGATTTTAGATCTCTGAGATTTGTTGTAGTAACTTCTTCTTCTTTAAGAATACGCATGACAAAGCCAATCTCTTCTCTACGACCAAAATGAATAGCCACACGCTTGAGAGCGATATCTTGATTTTGTAATTCTTGAGGAATGATGTAATAATAAGTACTATGGAGAGGCACATTCAATACAACTTCTGCTAATAACCAAGGTTCATGCATTTTTAATCCTCTAATATAGCGTCATAACCTACATATTGTAAAGCGGTAACTACATCTTTTTCTAACAAATCAACAGGGTAGGCCCCTCTGATAATTGCGGAAGGATGTAGGGTGGGTAGTACCATTCCATAAGAAGATTCTTGAACAACTCCACGAATTTTGGTAATACCTACTTTAGTTTCTAAAATATATTGAGAAGAAAAATTTCCCAAAGTAATCAATAATTTTGGTTGTATGAGTTCTATTTGTTTTCTTAAAAAAGGAGTACAAGCACTGATTTCCGATGAGAGAGGATTTCTATTATTTGGTGGTCTATGTTTTAGAATATTTGCAATAAAAATATCTTCACGCTGGACACCGTATTTGTTTAGGAGTTTGATCAATAATTGTCCAGCACGCCCGACAAAAGGTCTTCCTTGTTCATCTTCATCAGCTCCAGGAGCTTCTCCGATCACCATGATTTGAGCTTTTGGATTACCATCACCAAATACCAAATTCAAAGCAGAATCACATAATTCACAAGCTTTACAAATAAGACAAGTGTTGTATAATTCTAATAATTGAGGATCACTGGGTATAGGAGGAGAGTAGGTAATCATTTTTTCTTGAGATTTTTCTTTAATTTTAGTATCTTTTGTAGAAGGTGATGATTTGATATTTTTTGCCATAGATGTTTCTTCCTCGTTTTCTGTATTTTCTTCTGTAGAAGAGGTGTTTGGATGAGCTTCAGTACTAGTATTTGGAAGCTGTTGTTCTGTATGTTGAGTTATATCTATAGAAGTAATATGTTCTTCAGTAAAGTGTTGTTGAATAAGTCTTTTTATATTATCCAATGGGTGCCTCTATATATTGTAAATAATCTTTCAATCCTAATAAAGCTTTGTAACGATGGGAGATACTGTTTTTTTGTTCTATTGTTAGATCAGCAAGTGTATGTTGATGATTGAATTGAAGAGGAGCAAAAATAGGATCATAACCAAAGCCTTTGTGTCCAGATTGATGCTTAGTAATAGATCCGTAACACTCTCCACGAGAAAAAAATATTTCTTGTTGGGGAGATAATAATAAAATATAAGAAACAAACAAAGCTGAACGGTCTGTAACATCGTTTAGCTCAAGTAATAATTTGTCAATATGTTCCTGATGAGTAGCATTTTTACTGGCATATTCAGCAGAAATAACACCAGGTGCATTATTGAGTGCAGCTACTTCTAATCCAGAATCATCTGCTAGGATATAGTGATCTGGATAATATTTTGCCCAAGCTTTGGCTTTGAGTAGGGCGTTTTCTATATAAGAAATATCGCCTTCTGGTATATCTAATGATTGACTAGGTATAGTGATATCAATAGAAGGAATAGATAATAAAATAGAAGATATTTCTTCTATTTTATGTTTATTTTGAGTGGCTAGCAAGATATTCATAAAAGTATCCTTAATTAATGAAAAATAAAAATGATAGTGTTTATTGTAGCATATTTTTTAAAAAAATAAAAGTAGAAAATAAATTATTAGAATGCCTTATTTATTTAAAAGAAATTACGATAATTATTGAATAAATATATAAAATATACTTGACCATTGCATTTATTCATATTATGATATTATAGAGTCATGATTCTATAATATCATAATATGAATAAAAATTGTCTGTAAAAATTTATAAATTAAATTTTAAAGAGGTTATATGCGTATTATTTCAAAAATTTTAATGCTATCTATATTAGGAACAGTTGTTATAGCTTGTGATAAAAAAAAGGATGACACAGTTAATCGGATTACAGAATCTCTTAAAAAAGATTTGAATTTAAATGAAATTAATATTACAAATGCTGTAGAACTGATATCAAATGTCAATTTACCAGAAGAATTCACTAATGATATGACGCTTGGTGAAAATTTCACCATGAATGAAATTGAAAACATACAAGAAACACCAGTATTGGTTACGAAAGTTGTAGATAATGTAGCTAGGCAAGATCCTCAATCACATTTATATAATAGTACTAGTATAAAAAATAGAGAACAACTAAATATTGTTCAGCAAGAATCTTATATAAAATTAGGAATAGATAAACCTGGTATTAGAGTTAATAGAAATAAGAGTCAAAAAATTACTGTTGTGATATTTCCTGAACAGTATGCTAAGATGGTTGATGTGTATATTTTTGCAGTGCCTACTTCAAGTTATTTAATTAGAAATAACAACACATTAATAGGATATGCTAGAGGTCTTGAGTTTATTAATGGACAAGCTCAATTTACAAGATATTGGTCAGCTAAACTTGTTAATGGTAAATTTATGAAATCAAGAAGATATAATATATATGTAGAATACCATTATAAAAACAGTAAAGGAAAGGTGATGCTGACCAAAGGTCGTTATTGGGGTGGAAATCATAGAAAGTGGAATGTTATCTTATAAATAATAATAAAAAATTGTTTATTTCCATCAAAAAGGTAATATAAAAAAAATAAAAGCCGATAAATATAAAAAAAATGCAAAAAGATGTTGCTAAAAAATATAATTTCTGTTAGAATTTAAATATATACCAAAACTCATTGGTATTGAATATTATAATAATTTTGTTAGAGAAGGAGTTCCTGATATGAAAAGGGCGAATCTTCACAGTATAATTTCTTATACTATGGTAATAATGACTGTTTTAATTGTACCAGTATATGGTCAAGACAAACAAAAGGGATCGTATGTTTCTCAAAACTTTACATTATCAGATTTTGGTGATGGTTACGATGCTGCCAAATCTTTGATTTGGAAACCTAAATTTTCTGAATTTGTAGTACAAGTTCCTAAAGAAGAAGGTACTGATGATACTGAAGTAAATAATACTGAAGCTACTCAAGATGAAATAGTAGTCCTTGGACAAAATCCAGATCCAGCACGTAATGCTGTACGCTACACAAAAAACAAACCTGATGGAGTTAGTGATCTCGTTGGTGGACCACAACAGTTTGTATTAGGTGTTAAAGCTGAGTTTACTCAACAAGGGTATAATTGGATAGAATTACATCCTTATAGAATTGAAAGTGGTAACGAAACCCCTGTAGCAGGCGAAACCCCTGCAACTGATGTGCAAGCAGAAGCATCTGCAAATTCTGAAAGTTTTCTTTTACAAACAAAAGGTGTTGTTGAAGAAGCTCCAGATACTAATGCTGAAGCTAAAATTTTTAGAATTCCATTTGCTGGAAAAGCAACAGAACTTACAATGTGGGTATGGGGTGGTTATTATGGTTGGTGGGTTGAAGCTTACTTAAGAGATTATTTAGGTTATCAGTATAGAATCCCAATGGGAGATCTATTATATACTGGTTGGAGACAAAAAAGAACTGCAATTCCTAATAATATAGTACAAAGCAGAAAACGTTTACCAGCAACTTTAACATTAGAATTTGAAATGCTTAAGCTTTGGAGTTTTCCAAGTGAAAGAGTTGATCAGTTCTATGTATATTTTGATCTTTTACAACAAGGATCTATTGTATCTACAGAAGTATTCAACGGTAAAAAGTTAGAATCAGAGCTTTGGTAAGGGATATAGGAGTTTAGCATGAAAAATAAAAAACATATAATTTTACTATTAGCTTTATTTATAACAAGTATTGCACAAGCACAAGAAGCTACAACAGAACCAGTAGAAACACAAGCACCTATTTCCCCTGAAGCACCACCTCAAAATACAGGTAATTTACCTGTTATAGCAACGGATCCAGAAGCTGAATCAATAGGATTACCAAGAGTGGCTGATGAAAAATTAACTACAGTATTAATTGATGATTTTGAAGTTCCTCAAGGGTGGTTATCAAGTATTCCTTTAGATTTTGGTCTTTCAAAGATTTTATATAGAGACGGTGCACCTCAAGAAATAGCAACTGATGTTAATAAAACAGTATTAGGTGTGAAAACAGTATTCTTCCGTCGTAATTTTGGTTGGATGAGTATTGACAAACCATATCCATTAAGTTTGAAAAATATAGTAAGAAGTTTCTCTGTATGGATTGCTGGTAGAAATAGACGACATGTATTTTTTGTTAAAGTTCGTGATATGTCTTATAATAAAATGCGTTTATCTGGTGGTGAAATGAGATTTCAAGGTTGGAAGAAAGTACTTGTTCCTGTCACTGAATCAGTTGATCAATTTAATCCAATACGTAATAATAATGGTTTAGATTTATTAGGTTTTCATATAGCTTTTAATGCCGAAGATATTAATATTTTAGAACCATATTATATATATTTTGATCAATTTACAGCTAGTTTAAATATGTCAGCAACACAAAAGTCTGATGATATCCGTGATGATTGGTAAGAAATATAAATAACAAAAACTAAAAAAATCCCTTTACTTGATTTGAGTAAGGGGATTTTTTATATTGACAATAGTGATTAAATAAGTTATAATAATGTATTAAAAATATACATTTTATAAAAAATGATTTAATTTCAATCATTCCATGGGGGTTTATGATGTTAAAAGTAGCATTATTATTTGTGAGTGTGTTGTCAGTAATGTCATGCGCTCAATCAGAAGTTCTAACGAATAAAGATTTAATTAAAATAGGAGTACCAATAGAAGCAGTAACACTGTATCCTTATGGTTCTAATGATAATGCTACTGCAAGAGTATTAGTCAATATCTTTGATCGTCTGATTGAAAAAGATAGTAAAGGTGAATTCCAACCAGGTTTAGCAACTTCATGGAAAATAGAAACGCCTACTTCTATTAAATTAAATCTTCGTTCAAATGTCACTTTTCATAATGGAACACCATTTACAGCGAAAGATGTGAAATATAGTATTCAAAAAATGATGAAAGCTCCTGAAATTGAACATATTGCTAGTCCTATGAAAAATGTAGATATCATAGATGATTATACAGTAGTAATAAATTTACACAAACCTTTTGCTCCTATTCTATCTCATTTAGCGCATATAACTATGTCTATTATGAGTAAAGATTATACAGAAACTGCTGGTGTAGATATTGATCAAAAACCAATAGGTACAGGACCTTATAAATTAAAAACTTGGAATAGAGGGCAAAATTTACTATTAGAAGCTAATACTGAATATTGGAATGGAGCTCCTAAAATTGCTAATATTGAATTTAGAAATATACCAGAAGCAACTGCAAGAACTATTGCATTAGAAACTGGAGATATTGATATAGCCTATGATATAGATGCTATTGATAGAGAAAGAGTTCAAAATAGCCCTGATTTACAATTGATTGAAGAGTCTATTGCTCGTATTGAATATCTAGGATTTAATATTAATAAAGGTAAAAATCCTATATGGAAAGATAAAAGAGTCAGAGAAGCTGTAGCACTTGCATTAGATTATGAGGGTATTATCAATTCCGTATTATTTGGTACAGGAACTCTTACTGATTCTATTCTTTATAAGTCTGTAATTGGACATTACGATGGATTGAAAATTCGTGTTAGAAATATAGCAAAAGCAAAAGAATTATTAGCTGAAGCTGGTATTGCACCTGGTACAAAAGTAACCATGTGGGCTACAGAAGGTCAACGGCAAAAAATATTAGAGATTGTACAAGCAAATTTAAGAGAAATAGGTATTGATGCTAGTATAGAAATTTATGAATGGGCTCGTTTTATAGATAGTACAGCAAAAGGTGAGCATGATATGTTTATTCTAGGTTGGACTACTGTAACAGGAGATGCTGACTATGGTATTTATAATTTAGTTCATTCAAAAGCTTTTGGACCTGGTGGTAATAGAAGTTTTTATTCTAATTCAAAAGTTGATACTTTATTAGAATCAGCAAGAATTGAATTAGATCCTATAAAAAGAGCTGATATGTATAAAACTATTCAAGAAATTTTATATGAAGATTTACCACTTATTCCTCTTTATTATAAACTATCTAATATAGGTGCTTCAAAATTTGTAAAAGGATTTGAATTTGATTTATCTGATGCTCATAGACTTAGAACAGTGTATTTTGAAAATAAATAAGTAAATAAATTAAAAAAGCTATTCTTAGGAATAGCTTTTTTTTTGATATAATATTATGCATTAGATTACATACAATGATAGTAATTGACAAAATTATAAATAATAACTAATTTATATATAATATATTAAATTAGGATGTTAACATGTTCATTGAAATAGCAAAAAGTTTTATGGAAAAATCAGAGATACTAAATGAAACTATAGAAACTATTATTATTATGATATTAATTCCTTCATTTTGGATCTTAAGAGGAATAGCAATATTTGGTTTAATGTATCCGATAATGAGAGTATTATTTATTACTAAAGTATCACCTCAATTAATTTGGAAATATAATTTTGCTATATTTTGGTTAATAGCTAATATATTAATATTATGGAGTAGTATTGATCTTTATTGGAAGTGGGTTTGGGTAGATGTAATTGGTGTTTTTATTGCTATTACGACATTATTTTCATGGAATAGTGATATAATACATGAACAGTATAAAAAACGAAGCTATAGTAAAATTAAATAAAATAGAGAGCATTAAAATTCCTATTTTATTTTTCGATTTGTTGATCAATATCTATAATAATATCTTCAACTTTTTTTATAGAATATTTATATTCACGATATTTTTTTTGAGCAGTTCTACTAGAATTAATAATAGTATTAGTTGTTTGATTTAATTGAGAAACATTATTTTCAAATATATTTGATAATGATGTGATATCTGACATCTTTGTTTGACTACCTTCTATAGAATGGATAGTTTTTTCTAATGTATTTTGAACTTCACCAATTAAAGATAAAGTATTCTTTGTTTCAATAGACATATGATAATTAATTTGTGTTAAATCTGTGATTTTAATAACAATTTGATCAATAGCTGTTGAAAAATCTATAATATTCTTATTTAAATAAGAAAAAGATTGACCAACATTTTTAATAACTTCAACAGTTTCGGTAATTGATTTGAGATTGTTTTGTAAAGATTGATTCAATATATCTGCATTTTGTGTAGTTTCTGTTGATAATAGTTTGATTTCTTTTGCAACAATAGCAAAACCACCACCATATTTACCAGCTCTAGAGGCTTCAACAGCAGCATTGAGTGCTAATATATTTGTTTTTTCGGCAACTTCCATAATCAATGTTATCATATCAAGTACATTTTTAGAATTTTCAGCAACTTTTTCTATAGCAACAATTGATTCTTGCATATCAACGCTACCCTTTTCAGTTAATTCAATTAATTCATTCATTTGTACTTTCCTATTTTGAATAATAAGATTGATTTCTTGAGATGTATCAGAAATAGTCTGAGTTTTATTTTTATATTCTATTATATTTTCTTTATGATTATTAAAAACTGTTAAAATATTTGAACTAGAGTGTATAAGATTTTCGTTTCGCATTTGGCTAGCTTTTAACAATTGATTAAATTCATGCATATCAGAGGTGAATTTTTGAATATGATCGTTTAATTGTCCTGCTAGAGTATCATTATCAATATTAAATACTTCTAATTGATGGTCGGATTGTTGATTTTCTAAATATACACGAATAATATTTTGTAATAAAATATCTTTGTTTTTAGATATATCACGCTCTTCGTTGAATCTATTCATAATATTACCAGTTAAGTTGTATATCTGATTGCTAAGAATAATCATAATTATTAGAGAAACATAAGAACCTACTATAGGAATAATATGATCTACTCCTATTATAGATTTTTGTATTATAAAAATATAAATACTGAGCATACTAAAAGAAATAAATCCCATAGTAATAGATACAAATTTATGTTGAGCTAATATCCCAGTTAAAGTAAGTGGAATCATTTGAAATGATATAAGCAGATATACTAATTCAGGAATGATGATAGGACGACTGTATGTAACAGAAAAAGAAGCAATAGATAATATAATTATAGTAATATATAATGCTATAGAATAATAATTAAATTGCTGTAAAATTATTGATATCATTAAAAAGAAAATTGCTACAATAGAAATGATTGTAGTTGGAATAGCCCCTTGAATGAAAGTCATTATTCCTAATCCAGTCATGGCACTTAATATAGATAAATTACAAATAAATAAAATGTTGTCTTGTAGTTGTTGTTGAAAGGTTTTATGAAATTTTTGCATTATTATGAACTCTCATACATATTTCCAGTATTGTTATATTGAGTATAATGATATGTACACTATCTTCGGAATTATTCATAAGAAACTTTATTTTTAATAATCGATATCTTATATTTCCAAATATATAATCCATAAAAAGACATCACTAAGTAATAAATATAAACCATCACATAGATATAGGAATGAATACTGATATAAAGAGGTATACTGATAATATTTACTAATATCCAGATATACCACATTTCAAGATATTTTTTAGAGACGAACCACTGAGCTAGAATTGCTAAAATAGTAGTAGTTGCATCAGTAACAGCTTGCAAATTGGAACTGTATTTTCCCAAAGATACCCCTAGATAATACAAAATGATAATTCCTATTATACATAGTACTAGATATTTATACCATTCTGTTGATGTTAATGTTTTAGTATTGAGTGTATTATTAATTTTTTGTCTATGTTTTTTTGGATGAGTCCAATAGTAGATTCCATAAATATTTAAAATAATATAAACTATGGCAATAGACATATCCCATAATAAAGGAGACCAAAAATATAAATAAAGAACAGAAGATAATGATCCAATAATACCTATAATAAACATAGATTTTTTTTCTTCAACTTCTAAGACAATGAAGATTATACCCATAATAGATGAGATAAAACTTAACACTAATCCTAATAAATCTTTAGAAGAAGGATTATTAAAATTAGAAAAATCGATAAATGTTCCATAACTTATTAATAATAAACCTATAAATATAGAAATTAATAAAATCCAATGATGTTTGCTTTTAGTCATATAATTTTCCCGAACAAGCTTCATCTAAAAACCATAAATGATCTGTAGGACCTGCACCATTACCTACACTTTGTTGAGAAGCTGATAAAATAGCATTAGTAAGATATTTTTTAGCATATTTTACACTATCAGACAAACTATATCCTTGAGCAATAGCCGCTGTAATAGCTGCTGATAAAGTACATCCTGTACCGTGAGTATTTTTGGTATTTATTCTTTTGGTACTAAATAATTCAATTTTATCATCATGTAAAAATAAATCAGTGGCATCTTCATGATGGTAGTGACCACCTTTTATTAATACAGATTTACAACCTAATTTTAATATTTCATGAGCTATCTTCTCTTGAGAAGGTGAAGGTGTTATGCTTCCTATTAATTCAAGTGCTTCAGGAACATTAGGCGTAATGATTGTTGCTAAAGGAACTATTTTTTTGATTAGACTCTGTCTTGCTTCTGGTAATAATAATTGATCACCACTTTTTGCAAGCATAACAGGATCAAGAATAATAGGAATATCTAGTGCATTCTTTATTAAAAATTCATAGACGGTATTAATAATTTCTTCATTGAAAAGCATTCCAATTTTAATAGCTTGGGGTGGAATATCTTCAAAAATACTCTCTAATTGTTCTTTAATAACAGAACAAGGGATTATATGGCAACTTTTAACACCCATAGTGTTCTGTACCGCTAGTGCAGTAAGTACTGTCATACCATAACATCCAAAAGAAGAAAACACTTTAAGATCAGCTTGTATGCCTGCTCCACCTGAATTGTCAAACCCAGCAATAGATAAAACAGGATTTTGTATCATTATATATTCCTTGGTAATTCTAATGAATTGATTTTGTTTTGTATGTAATCATAATCAGGTTGATAGATCATATCGATAAAGTTGTTTTTGAAATAGCCTAAAGAATTTTGTTTTGCATAAGCTAGTTCACCACACAAATTATAATAAAGATGTGCTAAAAAAGTAGCTTTAAAAGGATTGGATTCGACGCTATTGAAAACAGCGATAACACTAGATAAGACACATCCCATCCCTGTAATTTTAGGCATGAGAAAATTTCCAAAGGGGCAGGATTGATATAATTTATTATATATAATATAATCAATTTCTCCAGAAATAGCTACAGTAATATTTTGTTTTTGACTGATGTTAAGTGCATTATCAAGAGCTATTTCTGATGTAATGCAAGTATCAACACCTTTAGGTTTGTAAATAGAAGAATTATGTATCGTATTAATTTCACTGGCATTTCCTCTAAGTATAGTACAGTAAGGCAATAACATAGAAACTGCTTGAGCTCTTATACTACTAGCACCTATGCCTACAGGATCTAATATCATGGGTTTTTGTTTGTTGTTAGCTTTAACTATACTTAAAGTCAATTCTAAAAAATCATGATCGAGTGTTCCTATATTAATATTAATAGCATGAGAAATTTGTACTAATTCAAGAGCATCAATCTTATTGTTACTCATAATAGGGGAAGCTCCTAAAGCTAGCAGAGTGTTTGCAATAAAATCCATAGTAACAAGATTTGTGAGGTTTAATATCAATGGATTGAGTGTTTCAATTTTGTATTTAATTTCTCTGATATCAATCATATGTGTTCCTGTAATAAATCATCTAGTAATGTTCTAAATTCTTTAGTTGTTTTATAGGGATCTTTAGCATTGTGAACAGCTCCAATAAGTGCTATTCCTTGAGCTCCATGTTGAATAATACTCGTGGTATTTTGCAGAGTAATTCCACCAATTGCAGTAATAGGGTGTTTACTAATAGATGATAATAATTTTAATCCATTTAATCCCCAAATAGTTGAGAGATTAGATTTGTTTTGTGAAGGAAATACAGCACTAGCAGTAACATAGCTAAGATTATTTTCTTTATTGGCACTGTGTAAATTTTCTAAACTTTCTATAGAGATACCAATATGTCCTTTTGGAAATTTTGTTAGAACTTTTTGAATAGAATCGTCTTTTTGTCCTATGTGAATGTAAGGAGTCGTCAGTTGTTGTGCAATAGTAGAATAATCATTGATAACTAAAGGAATATGATAAGGAGTTAATATTCTTAGTAATTGTTCTCCCAAGTCTAAAAGTTCTTCTTGAGAAAGTGATTTTTCTCTTAACTGTAATGAAGTTATCCCACCATCAGCACATTTTTTGATAAAATCAAGATATTTTGGTGTAGGAATATTATTTTTTTGACTAATCAACATAAGTCTGTAAAAAGGGATCATTATTTTTTCCTTTAAAATAATACACAACAAAATAAGCTCCCATTAAAGAGAGCTTATTTATCGTTTTTATTTGATAAATAATTTACTCCCTACGCTAGTATAAACTAGATCAGGTTCTATCGGTGGTTGTTATTACAACCTCTCAGCTCTTAAGCACCCGAGTAATTATTAGTTCAGTATAATACAATATAATTTATAAGTCAACTAAAACAAGATAACATTGTAATATTTGTGGAAGTAGTAGAAATATATTTAGTTGAAAAGTACTTATTAAAAATAAAGGGCTTTCTCTATATAGAGAAAGCCCTTTATTTTTAATATATTTATTGTTTTTGTCTTATAGGAATAAGAGAGTTTAGCTCACTAGGGCTATGTAAAGAATTAGTAAAAGGTGTAGGATCTTCAACTTTTGTCCAAATTAATGTTTTACCAAAAAGACCTGCTTTATCGATAGTAGCTTTCCAAGTAATAGTTTTTTTGTCATTAGATAGAGTTCCGTTAAGATAATAATATTTACCTGCTTCTGGATTATAAATTTCGCCATTAGCTAATTTATTATTTTTGATCTCAATACCATTTACAATCATACTATTACGAATCAGACGATCTCTTAATGTTGGATCAGGATTGTTAATATCTTTATTAGGATTAACCGTACCATCACTATATTTAAATCCTATACCATAAAATTTATTATCTTTTTGAAATAAATTTGCAACTGCTATAAGACCAGCATCATCTTTAGGGAGATACCACATACCTGTTAGATCTGTCGCTTCTAATGCGAAAGTAGAAGTACTGAGTACTAATATAACTAGTAATAATTTAATATTTTTCATAATATAACTCCTTATTATTAATAATATATAAAATATTTTAGAACTTGAATTTAACCCCAGTATCAACTTGGATAGCAAAATACTGTGTCATATATCTATCTTTTACCCAAGTACCAACTTGTCCACGAAAATAAGGTACAATATTAGGATATTTAATAGATGCTTTTTCATAACTAAAAGAACCAAAAACCCCAGCCCTAAAAATACCTTTTACAGATTGGACATGTTGAATAATTGATGTTAAAGCAACACTCATTCCTGTACCAGTGATATTGTAACCCAATTTGATATCATGATTCCAAAAGATATCCTGAGCTTTTAAAACGATACTTTCTCTATTATTAAGATAATACTGATTAGGATTCATACCAAAATTATGTATGTAAATTAAGGTAGGATTATAGATTAACGCTATCATACCAGGTCCTGCTGGACCACCAAAAGTAAAAGTTGGTGAAAATTCAATTTCTAGAGTATCTGTATCTAAATAAACTGGCTTTCTATTCAAAGGGTTTAATCCTGTAAAAGGTGGTAAAGCGTGATTGTAATTATCTCCGGATCCTGTAAGAAGAGCTGGTTTAGTAAAATCTTTAGAATAACCTATTTTTACAAGAAAATTTACAGCGATAACTGGTTGCCAGAACAAAAAGAGAGATGTTCTTGAATAAGAAGCTATAGCTTGTTCTAATCCAACTTCAAAACTAGAATTAGCAAACCAAAAGCTATTTTGACCTCTTAGCAAAGCTCCTCTATAGTAAAGTTTTGTGCGATAACAAGCTCCAAATGCATTCCATCTACCTCTAAAAGAATTATCCCAATAAAAACCTTGATCTATAGTAGAATTATTTGGGCGAGATGTTATGGTACCTTCAGTTGTAGTGGTTTGAGCGAAATTTATACTTACAAAAGAAATAACAGATAACATTAAAAATAATATTTTTTTCATAAAAAATCCTGATATATAATTATATTGCTACAAATGTTTTAATTAAAAAAATAAGTAGTTCGATAGAGAAGAAACATCCTAATGTTCCAAGGATAATTCGAATAGGCATAGGTAAAATAAGATCTATAGCTGTATAATATCCAGCTAGAATAGCTCCAGTAAAACCACCTCCTGGTAGACACCAAGCTCCAGTAAAATGTAGATTTTTAACTTTATGAGCCTGACGAGGAGCTCTAGATCCAGGGAAACAATATCCTATTTGTTTGTACCCAAAAACAGCACCTTTTGGAGTTTTCATATAACGCTCTATTGTCTTAGGAGTAGATACTTCAAAATATTCAATATTTTCAGTAAATCCTGGGTAATGTTTTTCTACTACAGTAAATAAATGTTTTGCAAAATTTTCTTTTTTAGCTTTGTATTCTTCTTTGTTTATATTGCTTTCCCATTCTTCAATATGTGAACAACCACATAATACTCCAAATCCTCTTGGATCACCTTCTGGAACTAAACCTGAATCAATTGCAGAATAATCAACCATGACAAAACCTCTATCTTCAAGAGCTTTTTTGGTATTTTCATGTAATAATGTATTTTGAGGAGAATTTAGTTGCTCTTCTGTCTGAAAGAATGTAGAGTACGCTGTTCCAGGGAATTTTTTGGATAAAGCTTCTTTATATGTAATATAAATAGTCCATAAAGAGGTAGATACTTTTTTTGATTCAATTTGTTCTTCACGAAATTCAGTTGGTATCATATTTCCATTGAAAACACTATCAGGACTACAGTTTGCTATAATCTTTTTACCAGTGACAGTGATAAGTTCTTTAGTTTTACGATCTTGGTATGTTACACCAGTAGCTTTATTTCCCTCTAATTCAATTTTTTTCACATCTGCAAAGTAACGAATTTCTCCACCATTTTCAGTGATTTTATCAGCTAATTGATTAGACAAAACTTGACTTCCACCTTTAATGTACACAGATTTATGATAATAACTATATTGAGCAGAAGCATGATAATACCATGAAAGTTCGTAAGGATTATCTGTAAAATATACATGATTAATATTTAAAATACTCTTTAATCTATCAGATTTGAATAATTTATCTAATTTATGACCTGTACTGATATTTTGCCACATTCCGTAAAGAACACTAGGAAATGTCATAATTGGATAAAGTAAAAACTCAATTGGGTGAAAATCATTTGGAAAACATTTATTAGTTGCTGTTATATATTTCATATCAGCAAAATATTTTTTGACCCCAGCTTTTTCTGCTGGAAATTTTTCTGATAAGTAGTTAATTACATTTTGTCTTCCGTGAGGAATAGTATATTCTTCTTTTTCAGTTTTAATACGCCATGTCTGTGGAAGTTCTACCAGCGGTAGAGTATCTAGAATACCTAGTTTTTTGAAAACAAGAGCTTTCATATCTCTGTTAGGCGTACCCCAATCCATTTCATGGAGACCCACTTCAAAATTAATACCTTTTCGTATATAAGTAGTTGCAGCCCCACCAGGAATATTATGTTGTTCTAATACTAGAACTTTTTTACCTTTTTTAGCAAGAGTTGCTCCGGTTGTCAGACCTCCAAGTCCTGCACCAATAATTATAATATCATATTTCATATATGTGTCTCCCTGTATAATAAATTATTATATTAATATTTGTTATATAGTATAGTATCATAAAACAAAAAAAAATGCAAGCGTTTTTATTAAAAAAAATCTTATATATTAATATAAAACTATATATTATTTAATTAATTAATTTAATTATATTACTTTATATTTTTTTTAATCATAAGCGTAATCTTTATTTTGTAATTTATTTGTTGACAAAATATCTTAAATATGACATTATATATTAGAGATATAATAAAATTAAAGGATTTCAAATTTATGAATTTAGTACAAAAAATGCAAGATTTGTACACGGTACCTGTGTTACAAGAGTTAAATAAATGTTGGCAAAAATTCTCTAATCTGAGAGCTATTTGTTATACTTTTCCTCATTCAGATATGTTTTTAAATATATTAGTAACCAAAGTTCCTAATGATCAAATAATGACAGAAGAACAGTTAATTCAAATAATGAGTTCAGACAATACTGTAGATGTTACTACTGTGAAACAATTATGGGGGCATAATTTTGATTCTGATTTAGTAGAATCTTGTATAAAAATGATGGGTAGACCAGAATTTATTTTTACTGCTATTGAAAAATTACAATTACAAAGAGATTTGACAAATAATATACACTCTGATCATGATCCTCTTATTAAGAATATCTTAATGATGTATAGAATTAATATGATTACGAAAGATTATTCAAATAATACTAATATTTTAAGAATACTAAGTGTTGTTTTTGCACAGTATTTAGGTATATTAGAACACCCAATTCTTTATCATAGTATGTTTTTAGATACTATCGTCGAAATTTTAACATTAGATGAAAATACAAAGTTTGATGAAATGAATTTATTATTTATCTTACAAAGTTTTGGAACTTTGTGCTATTTAGGGACTTTTGTGTTATCTATTTATCATACAAAGATCGCTGAAAGCCTAGAGAAAATACAAGAAGATGTCTATTTATCTAAAATATTCCAACAAGAAAATATTTCTACCTATTTATTTCAAAATATGATTATAAATATTCCTAGTATTATGAGTAAAATGAATTGGAAAAGAGATAAAAGTGCTCGCTTTTTAACACGATTGAAGTTCTTAGACCTATTAATAGAAAAGAAACAAGGAAAGGACAAATACTTTATAAATAGTACTATTCGTAACACATTTATAGAATTACGCGGTAATTTGGAAATTCAAAAAATGATAAAAAAGATATAAATTTTATATTTTATAGTTGATTTAATTTCAAATTTGTAATATGATTTTTTATGTAAATAGTTATATAGAATATAACTTTTATGAAAATATAGGGCGTGTATATGAAAATCGTATCTTATGGAGTTAGACCTATTGAAGAATCATTTTTTCACAAACTCAATACTTTTTCGTATATACTGGATTTAGTACCAGAATTATTAACAAATGACAATATACATCTCTGTCAGGGTGCTGATGTTGTAATGCTTCGTAGTAATTGTAACGCAGATAAAAATAATCTTATCAAAATGAAAGAATTAGGTATTAAATATATTTTAACACGAACAGTTGGATATGATCATATCGATCTTAAGATGGTTAAAGAATTAGAGTTTGAATTATGTGCTAGGATACCTTCTTATTCACCAACGGCAGTTTCTGAATTAGCAGTATCAATAGCTTTAGGATTGAGTAGAAAAACTATCGCGATGACGATGAACACATCTCATAAAGATTATAAAATTTATAATAATTACTTTTCAAAAGAAATTAGACATTCTACAGTAGGTGTTATTGGTACAGGTCGTATAGGTATCTGCTCAGTTAAAGCTTTCTTAGGACTTGGGGCAAAAGTTTTAGGATATGATCCTTATCCTTCTGAAGAAATAAAAAGTATAATAGATATAGTAGATTTAGATACTTTATTACAAGAATCTGATATTATTTTATTACATACTCCTTATTTCAAAGATTCTAATTATCATTTTGTAAATGAACAATTTATTAATAAAATGAAAAATAATTCTATATTAATTAATACAGCTAGGGGTGAATTAGTAGATCTCAAAGCTATCCTAAAAGGTATAAAATCAGGGAAGCTTGCTGGCGTGGGCTTGGATGTTTTAGAAAATGAAAATATGTGTTTTTTTAGAGATAATACAGATCAAAAACTACAAGATCCTATTATTGAAGAATTATCTTCTTACTATCCTAGAGTTATTATAACACCACATGTAGGATCTTTTACAGAAGTTGCTTTGACAAATATGATAGAAATTTCTTATCAAAATCTAGATCAATTTCTCAAATATGGTTTTTGCGATAATACTTTGATTTAATTTTGTCATAAAATAATAATAACAATATAAACAAAAAAACACCTCTAATTTAGAGGTGTTTTTTAATAGTATATTCAGTATATAAATCTTTTTTTGCTTTTAATAAGTTTTATTTTGCTCCCAATACCAAGCTGTTTTGACCATATCTTCTAATTGATATTTGGTTTTCCAATTCAAAATTTTAGCAACCTTACTTGGATTTGCTACTAAAAGGGCAGGATCACCCTCTCTTCTGGTAGTTTCTTCTACTTTGAAATTAATACCTGTAATCTGTTTACACATAGTAATAACTTCTCGTACTGAATTACCTTTACCTGTACCTAGGTTGTAAGAATCACTGACTTTTTCCTTAACCATTCTTTCCATTCCCAAGATATGGACTTGAGCCAAATCAACAACATGGATATAATCTCTTACACCTGTACCATCTGGAGTGGCATAATCAGTACCAAATATTTTGATAGAAGGTCTTTTACCATTAGCTGCTTGTAAAGTAGCTGTAATCAACAAAGTAGCGGGATTATAAGAAGGGCCAATAAGACCATCAAAATCAGCCCCACAAGCATTAAAATAGCGTAAAATACAATAGTTAAATTCAGGAAAAGCATGAGAGTAATCTCGTAAAATCCATTCCACCATGAGTTTGGAACTTCCATAAGGATTGATAGGTAATTGAGAGTGAGTTTCTGATATGAGGTCTTCTTGAGGATTTCCAAATGTCGCTGCAGTACTACTGAATACAAAGTTATTAACATTATGCTTTCGCATTGTATTCAGTAAAGTTAGTACTTTACACACATTATTATCATAATAAATATCAGGATTAAAAACAGATGTCCCAACTTCTATTAGTGCTGCAAAATGCATGACTGTATTAATATTATATTTTGTAAAAATATCTGATAAAACTTTCTCATCACCTAAATCACCAATAATTAAAGGAATAGAAGGGTCAATGGCATTGAGAGAAGCTTTGTATCCTTTACTTAAATTATCAAGTACAATTACCTGGTAGCCTTGTTGAAGTAGTTGTTTGACAGTATGAGAACCTATATATCCAGCTCCACCAATTACGAGAATATTTTTCATATTTCACCTCTTATATGATATAAGTAATAATTATATAATATCTTATATACAAAACTTTGTCAAATAAAAAATCATCTATACTTTTTATTTTTAGTTAGTATACTCTATTTTATATAGTTAATTTTTTAAATATCTATGTTTTAAAACATAGATATTGGACAAACTGCTTAGATATATTTATTTTGTGACTTAGTAAAATTATCAATGATTATGATTTGGCATAGATAAATATATAGGAAAATATTCATACTTTGTGGTGAGTCTATGAAGTTGTCAAAGATGTTAAATAGTATAGGTAGTCATTAATATTCTATAGAGATCTATTGATTATTATTTTAAATATGCTATACTTATATATAACAAAAAAATAAAAAGGATATATTTATGTTTAAAGTTGCTATTATAGGTGCAGGCCCTGCTGGAATTTCTATGGGTGCAGAACTCGTACAGTCTGGTATCCCGTCAGATCAAATACTAATTTGTGAAAAATCAGAACATGATAATGCCTCAGTTAGACAATTTTATCCAGCTACAAAAGACATTAATTCAGTTTATAAAAATATAGAGGTGCCAATTAATGGTGTTGTAGGATTTTCGGGATTGATTTCTCTTACAGAATATCACAGTATGATAGATAACATCATCACAGATAATAAACTAAACTTAAAACTTAAAACAGAAGTTCAAAAAGTAATTAAACAAGATAAAGGATTCCAAATAGAAACTTCTCAAGGTGTTTTTGAAGCAGAATATGTTGTTTTGAGTAGTGGTGTTTTTTCAAAACCACGCAAACCTGATTATCCTATTCCTTCTATATTACTACCGAAAATATCTTATGATATTTTAAAACTTCAAAAACAGGATACAAGAGAATTAGATATTCTTGTTGTTGGCGGTGGAGATTCAGCATCAGAATATGTACAAATTCTTACACAGATGAAAAACAAAGTAACGCTTTCTTATAGACAAGAGAAACTATTTAGAATGAATCAGCTGAATATGGATCGTTTAAATACTTTAGTTGATATAAACAAAGTAACAACATGTTTTGGAACTAATATTTCTTCTATTGAAGCAGATGAGGATAGAATCAAAATTCACTTTGAAGAAAGAGAAGATATGATAGTAGATCGTATTGTATATACTCTTGGTGGTGCGTCACCTAGTGCGTTTATGGCACAATGTGGTATTGACTATGATGACACAAATGTCGTCCTCCGTGATAATAAAGAGACTGATATTGACGGTTTATTTATGATTGGAGATCTTGCTACAGGAAGAAAAGGCGGATCATTGATGCTAGGATTTAAAGGTGCTAGAGAAGTTATGGAAGCTCTTCATAAAAAATATAATTTTAATGCTCCAAAATCTATTTAATTACAGATAATTATAAAAATAAAGCCCATCACAATATTAGTAGTGGGCTTTTGATTTATAATACTTTCTTGATATTTTCAGCAATTCGAGCAATAACAGGAACTACCACAGAATTACCTGCCTGTTTGTATAAATGTGTATTGGCTACATCTTCGGGTAATACAAAGTTTGTTGGATAACCTTGTATACGGAAACACTCTTTAGGAGTCAATTTTCTAATTCCTGTATCAGTTAATACCAAAGGTACATTATGACCACCTGTCCCCATATTAGCTGTGAGGGTAGGACAAACAGTGTTTTTGTTCTCTCTAACATAAATTCTACGCCATTGATAGACAGTATTCTTTGAAGTCATTGCTTCAATTAATTTATCATAAAAAGAACATGTGTTTGTGTAATAATATCTTGAATCAACTTGTTTTTCATAATCTATGACATCAGAAAGTTTTGTAGTTAATTCTTGTGGGTTAGGAAATTCAAATTTTTGGTATTGTTTTTTATTCTTAAATGCTATAATATAAATTCGTTCACGATTTTGGGGTATGTTCCCATAGTGTATGGCGTTTAAAACTTGATATTTCACATAATAGCCTGTTTTATCTAACTTTTCTAAAATGGCTCTAAATGTGTTTCCATTGTCATGTCCTACAAGGTTCTTAACATTTTCAAGAAAGATGATCTTTGGTTTTTTTATTTTAAAAATTCTTTCTAATTCAAAGAAAAGTGTTCCTCTACCTTTTTTATCCTCAAATCCTTGTCTATATCCTGCTAACGAAAATGCTTGACAAGGAAAACCAGCTAACATAATATCAAAATCAGGTATCTCATTATCTTTTACTATATTTATATCTCTGTTATCTACCTTTAAATCAAAATTAGCTTCGTATGTCTTACAGGCAAGTGGTTCAATTTCATTAGCATATATGGTATTAAACCCTTGTTGCTCAAAAGCTAAATCAATGCCACCAACTCCTGCAAAAAAAGATGCACATGTTAAATTTTTCATATGGATACTCCCTCACTAAATTGCAGCATGGTGCAATTTAGTGATTATAAAAAAGTGAGATATGCACTCACTCTCCTTACGATAGTTTTATAATTTTTTTACTTCGAATATCTACCTTAGCAATTGCTGCAAGTTCTTTAGGTTCAATAATAAAATTAATTATACTGAATCTAGGTCTTCGTCCAGAAGCTTGTTGCTGTGCAAAGCTTTCATTCTTGTTAACTTTAATTTTTTTTAACTCATCAGAGTTCATTCCTGTATCATAAATATACAGTTCATCATTTTTCTTATCTAGTCTTAAAAAATAAAGTTTATCAAATTTTTCTGACGGTGAAAAGCTCGAAGTATCTAATCCCCAATTACTTGTGGCTTTAAACTCAATAATTTCATTACCATTTATAGCATCGCCACCACTACCTTTATTCCATTGAAAGCCTAGTGCGTAACACGCCATAGCTTCGCTAATGGTTTCGGGGAAATTAATACCCCTTGTAGCAGATGTTCGTATCCTTTGGTCTAGCTCTTTCCAAAGAAAATACATTTCGATCGCATCATAAAATATTGCTTTATCTACAGTTACTAAATCTAATGCCATTTAATTATGTGGAGTGCATAGTCCCACAAATACAGTGTAGCATAAAATAATAAAAAAATATAGATCATAAATAATAAAAAACGATTTATATATTAGGTCGTTTTTTATTTGTCAATTATACAATATATAACTATATTTAGTTATATAAATATAATATAGGGCGTAAGTATGTTCAAAAATTTTTTTTTAATATTTGGTATCATATTATTTGGTACAGTAAATTTAGTATATGGACAAGATGCTACTGTTTTTAACCCCGATCCAGCAGTTGGTATTAGAAGTGATAGAGATTTTGATTCTGTAGACGATCAGGGATGGTATTGGTTGAATTCTATGTATTTTAGATGGTCTTATTTTGGAGCTTATTATCAAACTCGTCTTTATTATCGATTACCAATTTTTAGAGATCAAAATTCTTTTTGGTTTGCTGATTCAGCTTTTATGGTGGGTATAGAACAGGATATAGGTCCATTTGAAAGAACGAGTTTATATCTATTTTGGCAGCCTGTTATTGCTCTTGCTTTTGAAATGAGAATGGGTTATGAACAGGATGTGGCTAATTATTTAAAACCTGTGGAAGTAGATGGGGCACATGCTGATTATAATTTTGCATTACCACCTTTTACAGGTCAAAATCCAAATAATAAAACACCAAATTATCAAGGAGGAAAAGCTTTTGTTCTAGAATTTACACCAACTTTAACTATGGGTGGATCTATAGGTGATGGAATGTTAGCGCTTATTTATTCTCCTATTATGACATATGTTAAAAATTTTCAATTACATAATGATAAATACTATTTCTATGGAAGAGATATTGTTGTTATGTTACCTACAGATATTTATTGGAAACATAATATTAAATTAGGATACAACTTTACCGGTACAGGAATGTCTATGGCAGTAATAAGTATTATTGAACATGTACAATCGTCTGGAAGATTAATGAGAGCAGGTTTATTCGGTGGATTTAATTTTGAAAAACAATTGAAAAAATATCCTAATTTAATTCCTTTTTTTAGAGCTCAAGTAGGATCATGGTTGTCAGATGAATATCTAAAAGGAGATTTTGCTATAGGAATTAATGGAGGATTGATTTGGAAATTTACATAGAATTTTATAAAAGAAATTAAATTACTATAAAAAAGCACGATTACATATTAATCGTGCTTTTTTAATACACCTTATTATAAGGATATATTAAATAGTGTTATTGTATTGCTAGCGTTGTGCCTGTATGTGTGAAAATATTACTCTCTTTGTAAGTCTCTGTATACCATGTTTTTTTTTCTTCTATAGTCGCAGAAGGTAAAATTGATGGTGGAATTTTTTTAAAGGATCCTTGGTAAATAATAGGTTTTTGTGCAATGTTATTAAATCCTATACCAACACCTATAAATAACTTTAACACTTCTTTATTAAGAGTATATTCAAAGGTGTAATAAGCAAATGTAGAATGACCTACGGTATTTATTTTGTGAACAAGAGGTGTTGTAACCCCATCTATATCTGTAAAATTATAAGTAAAAGAACCATCGGTATTAAAAATTAAAGGAATAGAAGATGCTATATTTATATCTGCAGGATCAGGTAAGTACCAAGTATTTTGGGTTAATTGATTGATAAAAGTAGTATTTTTTTCAGATTTTGTAGAACATTGAGTAAAAGAGAAGATAACTAATATTGGATATAGATAATATTGCATGACAATTCCTTATTAAATAGAATAACATATTTAGAGACTATAGTCAATTCATATGTCTTGACATTATGTTCATATTATATTATAATAGTATAAATTCAATACATTTAGGGAGAATTCTTAATATGTACAAAAAAATAATATTATTTATTTTTGTTATGATACCAAGCTTAGGATTTTCATTTTTTGGTCATGATGATGATTTGACTGGTTGGGTTGGTTACGATCAACAATTCGGAATTTTAAATGATAAATTTATTACTTATGGTGGAGCTTCAGCTGGTGTTTCAATATTTGGCATATCATTAGGAGCTGCAGTATATGGTAATTATGGGCATAATGTGTATGTTTCGTCTTTACCACCAATGAGTGCAACTATGATTTATGGTGGAGTTATTATAGGTTATAAAAGCCCAGAAATTGAATTTGTACGCTTTAGACTTAATACTCTTTTAGGATATGGTACTGTTGAATTAGGTGCTCATAAAACAGGACATTTTGTAGTATCGCCAACATTCTATGTAGATTTCGAAGTATTTGATCAAGTGAATTTCAGTGTTGGTGTTACTTATCGTTATTTCCATGAAGTAGATAATACTATTGGACTAAATAAAGCTGAAAATAGCTTTGCTGGATCTATTTCTTTTTCATGGATTGATAATTAATAATTATAAAATATATAAAAAAAACTCCCTAATTTAGGGTGTTTTTTTATGGGTTATTATTAGTAATTAAAGAATAATTATTTTTTACTCCCATTCAATAGTAGCAGGCGGTTTTGATGATATATCATAAACAACACGAGCTATTTCTGGAACTTCATTAGTAATACGGGAAGAAATTTCTCTGAGATCTTTCATCTTAAATTCATAAATATCAGCACTAATACCATCAACAGAACAAACAGCTCTTAAGGCAATAGTATAACCATATTTTCTAATATCGCCTGCTACACCTACAGATTTGATAGGTAAAAAGACGGCAAATGCTTGCCAAATTTTTGAATAAAGTCCACGCTTGTGTAATTCTTCTATATAGATAGCATCGGCATTTTGAAGAATACGACATTTGTCAGCATCTACTGCACCTAAGATACGCACGCCTAATCCAGGTCCAGGAAAAGGGTGTCTAAAAATTAATGTTTCGGGTAATCCTAGGTGAAGCCCCAAAGATCTAGCATTATCTTTGTATAATTCTTTTAATGGTTCTACTAATTTTCCAGATTCTCTTTTTTCTACAATTAAAGGAGAATTAACATTGTGATGACTTTTTATAGTATTAGCTTTAGTACCAACTCCTTTACCAGATTCGATAAGATCTGTGTAAAGAGTACCTTGGGCCAAATAAAAGTCTTCAGGGAGACCTATCTTTTTCACTTCATCTATAGTAACAGTAACAAATAAATCGCCAATAATATGACGCTTACTTTCAGGATCATTAATATCTTTTAAAGCATCAAAAAAACGAGTCTTAGCATCAATAATATGAAGATACTTTGCGTTAAGTTGTTGAAGAATATGGCGAATCTCATCTGTTTCATTTTTTCTCATTAATCCTGTATCAATATACATGAGATGAATTTTTTCTGGATTTAGAGTTTTTAGAAGTACTGCTGCGGCAACACTAGAATCCACTCCACCAGATACTAATAATAATACAGTATTGTCTTGTACTTGTGTTTTGATAGAATGGGAAATATTTTGAAAAGTATTTTCTATAGATATTCCCTCTGGAGTGAGATTGGAAATATATTTAGCGAAATTATTTAAAATTACGCTTCCTTTCTGAGAATGAGCCAATTCAGGATGAAATTGCAATCCCCAAAAATGAAATTCTTTACAATATGCAGCGGCTGGGTGAGCATGAGACTCAGCAATAAGAGTAAATGTTTCTGGTAATTTAGTGATACTATCCCCATGAGACATCCATGTGATAAAATCTTTGTCAATATCTTTGAAAAGAGGGTCTTCATGAATAATAGATACAGAACATTCTCCATATTCGCGTATGAGAGATGCTTCTACTTTTCCTCCAAGATTATGGATAGTACATTGAAATCCATAACAAATGCCGAGTTTGGGTAGAGGAAGTTTTAGAATATTGATATCATAGTTAGGGGCTTTTGTTTCATATACAGAAGAAGGAGATCCTGAAAAAATAATTGCATTTGGATTTTTTGCAAGAATATCTGCAGCAGTAGTATTAGTTGGTAAAATTTCAGAAGTGTATCCCAGATCTTGTAATCGGCGTTGAATAAGATGTGTTGATTGACTACCAAAATCTAAAATAATAAATTGACTCATAGGGACTCCTTATAGAATTATTTTATTTATGATAATTAGGGGCAGATTTGATACTAAGAAGATCATGAGCATGAGACTCATTAAGTCCAGCTGGGGTTATTTCTATAAATTTTTTATAATTATTCATGTGGGTAATAGTTTGTTGACCACAATACCACATTCCTTTTTTAATACCGGTAACAATTTGGTGAAAGACTTCATCCAAATATCCACTACAAGGAACTAATCCTTCTACCCCCTCTGGTACGATAGCTTTATTTTGTTCACTTTGATAACGAGCTGATCCGCCATTAGTCATAGCATCCATAGAACCCATCCCTCGGTATTTTTTGAATGATTTGTTATTTTGAATGATGTTTTCTCCAGCTGATTCTATTGTAGTAGCAAGCATATTGCCAAGCATTACTACATTAGCACCAGCACCAATAGATTTGACAATATCTCCAGAATAACGAAGGCCGCCATCAGAAATACACGGGATAGAATGTTTTAGACATTCTTCAGAACACAGTAAGGTCGCCGATAGTTGAGGGATCCCTATACCACAAATAATACGCGTAGTGCAGATAGATCCTGCTCCGACACCTATTTTTACAGCGTCTGAACCAGCTTCTATCAATCTTCGTGTTCCATCTACTGTTGCCGCATTACCACCCATAATAGGGATAGAAAATTGTTTTTTACATTCTGTAATAGCGTTAAGAGTGAAGGTACTATCCCCATGAGCAACATCAAATACAACAAAATCAACACCAGCTTCTACTAATAAAGGCATTCTAATAAGATAATCTTGTGGGGCAACAGCTGCTCCAACAAGGAGTTTTTGATTTTGATCTAAGGAAGCTAAAGGATATTTTGTAAAATCTACGGGAGTTTGTTTGAGTTGTTTAATTTGGAAAGCTTGATTTTCAGGAGTTATGTTCCTATGAATAACACCAACTCCACCAAGTTTTGCCATTTGGGTAGCCATAAGTAATTCAGTAACGGTATCCATCGCTGCAGAAATAATAGGAATATTTAAAAAAATATTACTAATCAAACGTGTTCGGAGAGATATTTCCTCTAAAGAGAATGAAGCTAAATTAGGGACGAGAAGCACATCATCGTAGCTATAGAATTTTTGAAAAGTCATAATGAATCCTTATATGTAGATTATAATATCTGTCTATAATTAGGAAATTTTCCTTTATGATTATTTTTCTGAGCTAAGACTATTAATATTTTTAATATAGTTTTAGGGATAATAAAAAATAGTGTATATATTATCTTTTATAAATCTTATAATGTGATTATCTAACAAAATACGACATTCATTTTTCAACCCTTTTTGAATTAATATATTTTTTAATATATTTTTAAACAAACAAAATATTTTTGGATCTTTAATAGATCCTAAATCATATGAAGGAAGTAGTAGCCAATCTTTTAAAGAGTCTTTATGTTTTTCTACTGGTATATAAATAGTATTATTAATTTCTAGTGCTATTGGAATTAGAGTGTTTAGGTTTGTATTTTTAGAAATAGATAATAATTTTATGTCAGGATAATGTTTTTGAATTAAGTTAATAATAGCCTTCTCAATATCTATAGCATGATTGATTGTTGAGATTGTGTGACTATTTACACCAAAATATTTATGCCTAATAAAGGAAAATTGTGGTCCAATCATAAAAGGATAAGGTGTTTTTAGGTCAGGGTAGAAATCGATTTCTGTAATAAAAATAGTTTTATATCCAAGAGTTATCGCTGTTAAAATAGCTAGTATTCCTGCAGTAGGAACTTTTTTGTTATAAAATAAGTGATATTGTAAAAAATCATGTATAATAGGACTAATTTCTTTATAGGTAGTAAGTAATATCTTTTCCTAAATAATATTTATCTTCAAAATAAAAATTATTTATACGCATAGTATGATATTTTTCAGGTAAGCATTTATAATTAATTTCTGTGAAAGAATGTCCATTACCAATCCTTAATTATGAAGCTTCATAAAATTTTAGCATATTATAAAAGTATTGTCAATATAATGTGTTGTCAATAAATATTTATAAAATAAATAAAAGTACTAAATACTTGTATTCAATATAATAATTTTATGAAAATTTTTTCTAACTTAGATAGTATACTACGCTATATTGAATGACACATGAAAACAAATTATAATAAATATTATGTTGAAACTATTTATAGACACTTGAATTTTGATGATAAATTATGTATACTATCTAGTATAATATTGACCTAGCTTTAAGCTAGGTTTTGTATTGGATATTTTATTGAGGAATATATATGTATGATATAATTTTTGTTGGAGCAGGACAATCCGCTATTATGGGATCTTACGAAGCTTTGAGGTTAAATCCGAATTTAAAAATATTGTTGATTGATAAAGGATTAATGTGGGAAGATCGTTTGGAAGCTGTTACCTCTAAAAACAAAAACACAATGTCACCCATTGTTTATGGAGTAGGTGGTGCTGGAGCTTTTTCTGATTGTAAATTTAATTTAGACTATAGAGTGGGTGGGGATGTTTTTACTATTGCTGGAAAAACAGCAGTTGATTCATTAATTCAACATACCGTAGATTTGTATAAAGAATTAGGTTGTACTGTTGAACCTGTCGGTGGTACTACAAATACCGAAGTATCAGCTATTAAAAAATCTTGTATAGAAAATAATGTGCAATTAGTAGATACGCTTACTATGCATTTAGGTACAGATGGAGCAAGAGATCTCTATACTTTATTAATTAATTCTATTAAAGAAAAAAATGTAAAATTTGCAACTTCTGCAGAATGGGAAGATTTGATTATAGAAAATGAACAATTAGTAGGCGTTGAGTATTCTCAAAATGGTGAGATGAAAAAAGCTATGGGAAATAAAATTGTCATAGCGGTTGGTCGTAGTGGGGCTAGTAAAATGCAAGAAATAGCCAAAAAATATACCATCAATTTTGAACAAGGTGGTGTTGATGTTGGAGTTCGTGCAGAAATCCCAGACATTGTTATGCAATCTATTAACGAACATTTTTATGAAGCTAAAATGATCTACTATACCAACAAATACAAAGATAAAATGAGAACTTTTTGTAGTAATCCTAGCGGATTTGTTGCCGTAGAAAAACATACAGATGGGATTGTTTTAGCGAATGGTCATGCTTATAAAAATCGTAAATCTACTAATACTAATCTAGCGTTACTATGTACTCAGAGTTTTACAGAACCTTTTAACGAGCCTTTTGAATATGCCAAATCTATTGCTAGAATGAGTGCTATGTTGACAGGAGGGAAAGTTCTTTGTCAATCTTATGGAGATCTTGTGACACATAGAAGATCAACAGAAGAACGGCTTGCACGATTGAATATTACTCCGACGACTACAGATTATATAGCTGGTGATATTTCTTTGGCTTGTCCCAAACGAATTTTAGATAATATTATTGAATTCATTGAAGTCCATGGTAAGATAGCTCCGGGATTTGCGTCTTCAGATTTATTATTGTATTTTCCAGAAATTAAATTTCGTAGTGTGCGTTTAAAAATCGATCAAAATATGGAAACAAGTATGAAAGGATTGTATGTCGCTGGGGATAGTTCTGGCTATGGTAGTGGACTCAATCAAGCTGCTGTAATGGGCATACTTGCTGTAAGACATATTTTGGGATATGAGGCTGAAACAGTTTGATTAAATTTAACAAAAATAGTAATGGATGCTTAATTTACTTATTATATATGTAAACAAAAAACTCCATATTTTGAATTCTTATGAAGATATCATTTTGTATCTGTTGAAATCACTTCTTATTTTGAATATAAAATAATTCTATCTTCTACTTTAATAAGTAGCAATAAATAATATTATTAATGATTTTATAGATCCTGATAATTATAAAAATAACTCAGAATAGTAAAAATTTGTTATAAAGATCATCGCAAATTTTTTTTGAATAAATATTCAAAATTAAAAAATTAATTAACACGATGGAGATACTATGCCACTACAGGATAAAAATAAAGAAACACAAAAACCAGATCAAATAATAGATATCTTAAAAAATCATCTCAAAAAACCCTATTGTTCTGTATGTAGTGGTGCTAAGAAGCCTGTACCCTATAAAAAACCACCTTATTAAATATAAAAATTACACTCTCATGCTTATGCTAGGGTGTTTTTTTTATAGAATAGATATTGTTTTGATTGAGATAATTGATAGATGTATTGACAAATACTGAAAAAAGATACATAATATTCACAAATAAAATCAAATAGTGGAGATAAATAAATGGTTTTTGGACACAGAATAGGATGGAGAATGTATCTATTTGTTTTGATTTTTATTACTAATATAATATTTACACAAGAATTAGTTAATGCTGAAAATAAGCAAACAAATAGTTATTTTTCCTTTCGTCATTATGATTCTGATAAGTATTATATAGCTTGGATGAATCCGCGCTCTTTTGTATCCCGTGCTTATATCAAACATAATTTTGATCTAAAATCTGCATTATTATATCGAAATCCTCAATCTGAAGTTGCTTGGAATTTTAATACTATCACGGCTGTATTAGAAGGACGGATCGCTACAGAAATTTATTTGTTCCGTACGCCTAAGTTTGCAATAGGTGTTGGTGCTGCATTTGAAGTACCTCTAATTATTCGTAAAAAATTAGAATTGACAGAAAGTAAATTAAATATTCTTAATCTCTATAGTATTATAGGTCAAACAGCTGCTTTTATCGATGTGTATTTACCTTATGAGATGAAATTGAGAATAATACCTGTTTTTCATGAATCTGTGCATATCGCTGATGGTTATGTAGGGAATTCAAAAGATTTTAGTTTTATTAGTTATGAATTTGTGGCTTTGGAGTTATATAGTAAAATAAAATGGGCAACATTGTATACAGGGATTGAAGTGACCTTTCATGCCTCTGCTGAGTCTGAACGTTTGTTACGAACTAGAGTGCATTTTGGAGCTGATCTTAGATATCCTATATGGAAAGATACAATTAGTGTTATTATGGGATTTAATATAGCAGCTTTATATGATGAAAAAAACACGAAATTTCTAGAAACTAGCGGGTGGCATCCAGCTGTTAATTTTGGGATGGGTATAGAATTTGATAGAGTTATTACATCTTTTAAAATATCATATCAAAGAGGATTTGAGTCTGTTACTTATCAAACAATGCAAACAAGTTTGGGGATGGAAGTAACGGTATTATTTTAAAAAATTAAATCAAAATATTGATAAATTAATGGTAAATTAAAAATAAATATATATTGGTTTATAAAGACAGTTAGAAAAAGCACACTCTTAAAGGTGTTTTTTTTTATAAAATTATGGACTTATGCTATGAATAAAAATATTACAGACAGTATTCCTATAATCCATAATACAGGAGATATTTTTTTAAAATCATTATCAATAATATGCATAATAATATAAGAGATAAAACCAAAACTGAGGCCTATAACAATATTGTAAGATAGAGGCATAAGAACAATTGTCAAAAAACTTGGTATAGCGGTCTTCATGTTTGAAAAATCCATATGTACAATATTTTTGAACATATAAACTCCTACCATAACTAATGCAGGGGCTGCAATAAATAAAGGAACAATAGTTACAATAGGTGTGAAGAATAATGCTAAAATAAATAATAATGCAGTTATTACAGAAGCAAAGCCTGTTTTGGCTCCAGCTGTAATTCCTACTGTAGATTCACTAAAGGTAGAAATAGTACTTGTTCCCATACAAGCACCTGCTAGTGTTGCGATAGAGTCAGCATAAAGCATTTGATTGATATTTTTGATACGGCCATCAGATTCTTCTAAACCCAACTGTTTGCAACATGCAATTACAAATGCTAAAGAGTTAAATAAATCGATGAATAGAAATGAAAAAATCGCACCAGCTAGAGACCATTTGAATGCACCTAAGATATCCAATTTCATAGCAATAGGAGCTATACTTGGGGGCAGAGATATAAATTTGGTAGGTACTTCAACTATACCTAAGATAATACCAATAACAGTAGTAATGATAATACTAAATAGCATCCCACCTTGAACTTTTTTGACATCAAATAAAACCATTAAAAAAAGACAGAATAGAGAAAGAGCAACTTTCGGATTGAAATCTCCTAATGCTACTAGTGTAGCTGGATTAGCGACAATAATATTCATTCCTCTTAAACCAATAAAAGTAATAAACAAACCAATACCAATAGAAGCAGCTAAACTGATTGGAATAGGAATAGCAGAAGCAATTTGTTTTCTGATACCTGTTAGCGTTAGTAATAAATAGAAAAATCCTGATAAAAAAACTACTCCTAAGGCTATTTCCCAAGAAACCCCTTGTCCTTGAACAATGGAAAAAGCAAAAAAAGTATTTAATCCCATTGCAGGAGCCAAAACAATAGGTATATTTGCAAAGAAAGCAACTAATAAAGTCCCTATAGCAGTAGCAATACAAGTCACAGTGATGAGTGCATTTTTGTCCATACCTGTACTAGATAGAATAGAAGGGTTTACAAAAATAATATAAGACATTGCTACAAAAGTAGCTATACCACCTATGATTTCTTGTTTGATGGAGCTTTGTCGTTCTGATATTTTGAATATCTTTTCTAATATACTCATGCATAACTCCTAATAGTATTGATTTATTCTGTGATAAATTGAATGTTATGCGGTGGGGAAACACTTTTTAGACGAACAAGACTTTCTAAATGAATACCTTGATCTACAAGAGTTTGTCTACCAGATTGGAAGCTTTTTTCGATAACAATACCGACACCAATACAATTGGCTTTACCCATAATAATGAGCTTTTGCATACCAAGAACAGCATGCCCCATAGCTAGAAAGTCATCAATAATGAGAATATTTTCATCTTTTTTGATATATTCTTTAGATACAAAAATATCATAATCTTTATTTTTTGTAAAAGAATATATTTTGGTATTGTAACCTTCTGCCATAGTAGAGGGAAGAGACTTTTTGGCAAATAATAAAGGTACATTCAACTCCAAAGCTACACCAAGAGCTGGTGCAATTCCAGAAGCTTCTAAAGTGAGAACTTTGTCTATTTTACTGTCTTTGAATCTCAGAGCAAGTTCTTTTCCTATTGCTAGCATTAATTGAGGATCGATAATATGATTGAGAAAATTATCAACTTTGAGAATTCCTTCTCTAGGAACAGTAGATAGTTCAAGAATTTTTTCTTGTAATAATAGCATAGGTACTCCATGGGATAATTATAGACAAATAAAAAAGTTTCATATAAAAATATAAAGAATGTGATAAAAAATAAACAAAGATGATACGAATAAGGAAGAATTGAAAAATAACTTTATATAATCAAAGTAAAGCTTTTACGGAGCTTTGTAGAAACGCTTGTCCATATTACAAACATATAGGATTAAATATCATTTATTTATTGTAAATGATATTTAAGTATTTGTCAAGAGTGATTTTGGTGATAAATAAATCTTGACAAATAAATTTTTATGGTTATAATAGGATTATACTTTTATATATATCTGTAATACGGTCAGATGTTTCTACGACCCACCACAAATGGGACACTATAATAGTATAAAGTTTTATCTTTCTTTTATTTCTAACAATATCCTCACTTTCTTAATGATTAATATATAATATTATATATTAAATTCATGTGATGTTATGAAGGTCTTATATTTCTTAAGATCTATTTCAGGTAATTCTTTATCTATTTTGTGTGTCTGTATTTTGTCAATTTTTATGGAAAGTGCATCTGTAGCACATGTAGTGATTATTAGAGCGATGAGTAATAGTACAAAAGGTGATGACAAAGAACAATATCTAAAATTCTTTAAAGAGGCTGTAAAAAATCAGCAAATGTTTTGATTAATATAATAAATTCTGTAGAATTTCCATACTAAACTATACCATTAATTTCTTATCTATTTTTTTGAAAGAAATATAATAATAACGATATTCAGATAATAAATCTTAGGAGAGTATTATGAAACAGAATAGCAATAATCAATTATTATTATCTATAGATAATTTCTTCACTATCTCAAAAAGAAACAGTTCTTTTAAGCAAGAAATTATAGGAGGGGTAACAACTTTTTTAACAATGTCTTATATTATTTTTGTTAATCCTTCTATTTTATCTTTAGCAGGGATGGACAAAGGAGCTTTGATCACGGTGACTTGTTTAGTTAGTGCTTTCGGCACTTTATTAATGGCTTTTATGGCTAATGTTCCTATGGCATTAGCTCCGGGAATGGGATTGAATGCATTTTTTACTTTCACATTAGTGTTAGGGCAGGGAGTACCATGGGAAGTGGCTTTAGGGGTGGTTTTTATTTCTGGATTGTTTTTTATGTTATTATCTCTTTCTGGAATTAGAAAAAGAATAGCTTCTACGATTCCCACTTCTTTGATCATAGCAGCTTCTGCGGGTATAGGTCTATTCATTACTTTTATAGGATTACAAAATATGAAACTTATTGTAGCAAATGAGGCAACATTAGTATCATTAGGTGAATTTACTGTTCCAACATTGTTATCTTTATTTGGTCTTGTACTGATGATAGCGTTGGAAGTCACAAAAGTCAAAGGTAGTATTCTGATAGGTATAGTAGCTACTACAATTATGGGAATGATATTTGGTGAAATACCGATTCCTAGTTCTTTTGTTTCTATGCCTCCAAGTATAGAACCTATAGCATTTAAACTTGATATTTTTGGGGCACTTAAATGGTCTTTAGCAAGTGTAATTTTTTCTTTTATGTTTATTGATATGTTTGATTCATTAGCGTTGCTCTTATCTTGTGCTAAACAAATTGGTATCAAAGAAAAAGATGGAGAGATTTTAGGGATTGGTAGGATGCTATATGCTGATGTTGGAGCAACATTAGTAGGATCTGTGTTGGGGACAAGTACTGTTACTTCTTTTGGAGAATCTGCAGCTGGTATGGCAGCAGGTGCTAAGACAGGTTTTGCGTCTGTGATTACAGCTATCTTATTTTTATTAGTATTATTTTTCACCCCTATTGTATCTATTGTTCCTGTATTTGCGGCAGCTCCAGCTCTTGTAATCGTAGGGGTGTATATGTTTAGATCTATTGTAGAGATTGATTTTTCTGATATAAAAATAGCAATACCCGCTTTTGTAATGATATTGTTGATGCCTCTTACTTATAGTATTAGTGTTGGATTAAGTTTTGGATTTTTAACATATATCTTAACGCATGCCATTGTTAAAGAATTTAATAAAATTTCACCAGCAATGTGGTTTGTAGGTTTATTATCTATCCTTCATTTTATTCTAGGATAAGATAATAATATGATAATTAATAATATTTAAAAAGAAAAAAGAGTAAGTTATGTTACTCTTTTTTTTTGTGAATAAAATACAAGATACAAGCTTGTTAGTAGGATAGAGAACTTTGAAAATAAAAATTATAACCCCATGTTTTGGTAGTAATGGCATAATTACCTTCTACAATGATAGAAAAAGGAACAGTCCCAAATAAAATAGACATATCAAGATTAGATTTGAAGTATACAGAATGTAGATAAGGATACTGATCTCCCCAGTAGGCAGCTCTATACCCTGTAAAAAAAGCCCATCTATGAAAAAATAATTCTCCAAATCCAGATCCGTTTTGTATCTCCCAAGAATAAAGCATAAGATCAATACTACCATATAATACGAGATCATTAAATATATTATAGGTACTATATTCTTTGTATTGAGGTACGGAACTACTGCCAAGAGCAGACATTCCTAAAATAGAAAAGGAAGAGGTATCATAAACAGCGTAGAAGCTGATATCTATAGGAAGTATAGGAGGAGATAATTTGATAAGCCCAACTACTCGTTGCCATTTTATATTTAGATAATCTAATTGATGTTGAAAAGAAATACTTAGATTTCTATAAAATCCGTAAGAACCTTCTGAGGCATATTGACGCCAAGATATACCTGTACGACCTATTAATTGTTGAAAGGCTAGATGTCCCCATGTATAAGTAAATTTATCTGGATTACCAGTGAGTCTACCCTGCCATGATAATATACTTGAAAAAGAAAAAGTGCCTGCTAATTGATAAGAATCATGACTGTATGAGGTGCTGATCCCTGAGCTTAACAAATGATGTTCTTTTAATTGAAAGATACCATTAGCTTGAATAAAATAATTATTAAAGAATAAATTAAACTCTATAGGAAATTCTGTGTTTTGCCAATTAAATTTGAATTCGGGAGTAGCTTTGGTATATTCAATAGCTAGCCCAGTAGTCAATACATTTGCTCCAACAGAATCAATGGTGATGTTTTGAATACCTGCTTCACGAGCAGAAATAATAGGAATCCAAAATAAAGGAGAGAGATCTCTTGAGACCTTATAAGGAGTGATGACCCCATCATAATAAAGATCATTCTTTGGGGTAGGTGTAAGGTTGTTAAAATTGATTTGATAGGTAGATATATTCAACTGAGAAAGAGGAGTACTCATGATATTATCATGTTGTGAAAAAGAAGATCTATAATAAAGAATTTCATTATCTAATATAGAATCAAAAATTTCACCTTTAATATTATCATTAATTAATCGCATACTATTATTAGAAATAATAGCTCTTGAATAAAAAGAATTAGTGTTAGGAGCAAACGAAACACTAATACTATTATTATTTGCTGTAAGAAAACGGGGAAAATTGAGATTAGTTGTATTTAAGCTAGCGACAGTATTATTTAGTCTATTAATACGAGAAACTCTTTTGTTACCATTATAAGAATGTAAAAAATAAATAAATTGATCGTCTATACTAACAGGAGAATCAAAATAATTAATAGCACTACCTTGATAGATAGAATTAGTAGTGTCATTTTGGAAGATTACTAATTCTGGATAAACAGAATTTCTATCTATAGCAACAAATTTTGGATTGTTTATTGTTGTGTCAACCAAAAAAGATGCATCATCAAAGCCTATATATGATTTTGATAAAGGGAGTAATGTTTTGTTTCGAACTAAGATCACAAAAGTTTTTTGATTAGCAAATCCTGATACAAGTAGTTGTTTTTCATCAGGAGACACTACTACTTTACGCCAATTATAGTTAGCAAAAACAACATGAGTATCTTTGTTGCTAGTGAGATCATAAGTACGAAGTTCTTTGTTTTGTTGGTTGAAATAATAAATTTTATTTTTTATTTTTTGTATAGAATTGATACGCCTATCTTTTGTAGATAATAGAGCGTTAGTATTTGTTATAAACGCTACAGAAGGGGTGAGACTGTCTTGAAATTCTGACCATAGTGCTTTTTGTTTTTTTTGAGTAACCGTGTTTAAACTCCAACTAGAGATTTTCCAATTACCAGCTTCAGTCCAATATGATTTGTCTATATCAGTATCAATATTTTGAGATAAGTATTGATTAAATAATCCTCCATAAGTATAAGATAGAGAACCTTTTTCATAACCTGTATGGGCTCCACTAATTTGAGCAAAAGAAGGAAATACATTATCTAATAAATCTCTACGCATTTGATGATAAATAAAAGGATCTTTCAGTCTACCATAGTCACCATCACTTTCACGAGCAATAGCAGAGCCTTCCATAAATGATCGAGCCGTAAAAACAACAGTGGGATTAATAATATGAGAAATACGATTAAAAAGAGGATCTTTTTTAGCAAATTTACGAATGGCCAGTGTTATCACATGGGTTAATTCATGTCTAAACAATGATCGAAGGTGTTCTGCTTGAGTATAGGAATGAGATTCTGACATAGCTGGAGGTATTTTGGCGTACAAGTGTATAGTAGGGATTTGGAGTAAGCTAGCAAAACCATTTGCTAATTGATAGTCTGAAGATATAATAATACGGATCTTTTGATTAGGAATAAAATTTCTAAGTTGAAAGACCCCATAATAATTTGTTAGTGAATCAAACTCTTCTTCTGCAAAAGAAGCTATCTTAAAAGCTTGTTGTTCAGAAGAAGCAGAGTAGATAATAGTAAAGTTAGAAGTATTGAGTTCTTTTAAGTGAATTAATGAATTATCAAAAGGATAGGTATAAAAAGAAAGAGTTGATACAGGCAGTAAAGAAAATAATATTAATAATAAAACCATAGTACCCCTTTATTGTGTTAATAAAGCTGTTTTTAGTTGAAAAAGAGCTTTTTTAATTTGATCTAATGGAGCACCTATATTAAGACGGATAAATCCTTTACCACCTTCACCAAAAGTATGTCCAAAAATCACATGAATCTTTGCTTTGTTAAGTATAAAGTCTTCTAATTCTGTGTTTGT
Source organism: Spirochaetota bacterium (assembly GCA_030154445.1). Classification (NCBI taxonomy): domain Bacteria; kingdom Pseudomonadati; phylum Spirochaetota; species Spirochaetota bacterium. The sequence goes on from JAGUQW010000002.1 coordinate 229,158, forward strand.
CATATTGAGAGCTCTCATATCAATCCATGCCAAAAAAGTAGCCTGAGGGGGTATTAATGTAATATGGGGCAAATTAGATTTTAAAAATTGATCTAAATAATTGAAGTTATGTTCTATATAATTCATTAAAATAGGTGTGTAATTTTTGGGAGCATGAGTAAGAGCAGTTTCATAAGCGATAAGACCAAAAATATTAGGATCCATATTGTTTGTTACAAAATTAATATGAGATCGTAATTCATCATTTGGTATGATAGCTGCTGAAATTTTTAATCCTGCAATATTGTACCCTTTACCAGGTGAGATAAGCGTAATAGTCTTTTGTTCTATTTCTGAAGATATTGAAGCTATAGGAGTATGTTTGTATTTTGGTAATATAAGATCTGAATGTAACTCATCAGAAATGATAAAACAATCATTTTGAACACACAAGTTACCTAAAGTTAGGAGATCGTCTCTTAACCATACTCGTCCTATAGGATTGTGTGGATTACATAGAATTAAACTGTGGATAGATTTGTTATTTTGAAAAAGAGTGTGTAAATTCTTAAAATTCATAGAATATAAGATATCTTGTAACAATAGAGGATTTGATATTGCTTGTAAATTTGCTCTTTTAATATCATTAAAAAATGATCCAAATACAGGAGGTTGTAATATTACTTGATTTTGAGAAGTTTTTTGAAGTTGATTTTTAATTCCAGTAAAGATAAAATATAGAGATGTTGTTGCATCTGGATAAAAAATAATCCATTCTTTTTGTATAGTCCAAGCATGTTGTGTTTGGAGGTGTTGTACTATTAATTCTTTAAGATCATCAGTAGGATAAGTATACCCAAAACAAGGATGTTCTAATCTTTTTTTGAGAGCTACTACTATTTCAGGAGGACATGAAAAATCCATATCAGCAATACCCATAGCTATCATATCAGAAGATAAAGTATCCCATCGTTTGCAATTGGTATTTTTACGATGTAAAAAATTATTAAAATTAATAGACATTATCTCCCCTTTATGAATATATTATATTTGCAATCCATTATATAGAGGATTTTTAGCTTGTCCATATTTACGAATTTCAAAATGTAAATGAGGACCTGTGGATCTACCTGTATTACCTATAGAACCAATTCGTTGACCTGTAGTAACCCATTGCCCAGCTTTAACAAACAATTTAGATTGATGAGCGTATAATGTTGTTAATCCATTGTTATGACGAATAACAATGGTGAGCCCAAAACTACCATTCCATCCAGATGAGATCACACGACCTTCTTTTGGAGCGTATATTGGGGTACCAATAGATCCTGCAAAATCAATACCTTTGTGGAGAATTCGTTGTTTGAGGATAGGGTGTCTTCTCCAACCAAAATGAGAAGAAATTCTTCTATATCCAGGGACAGGATTGATAAACTGGAAGCCAAGAATCTCGGCCATCGCTTTGAAAGAAAGATTTGCATTTGGTAAAAATAAAGTAGTACCTTCTTCGATTTTTGTACTAGATAGTGCATTAACTAGAGATATTTCTTCTGCTGAAATACCATAACGCTCAGCAATTTCTGAGACAGATTCTTTGTTGGTAGTATTGAAAATAATTCCAGATCGAGTAGGTAATAGTATTTTTTGTCCAACACGCAAAGAATGTGCATTATCTAAACTATTCAAAGAGAGTACAGTTGCCATAGATAATCCAAATTTGATAGCAACAGAAGAAAGATTCTCCCCTGGTAAAATACGATAAAAAGCAAAAGAAAGCGGTGATTTATTGGATATTTTTTGCAGATCTTCTTGTGTTTCGATAGTTTTAGATGTAATATTTTGGACACTTTCTTTTTCAACAATTAAATCTGTTAATATAGAATCACCTAGAGATATTTTGTTTGAACCAAGTGTTACAGCAGTATTAAAGAAGATAATTCCAAATAAAATAATAAAAGGTACTAAAACATGTATAAAATAAGTATTTATTTTTTTTGTTTTTAATTTAAAAATTGGAAATTGCGGGGTGCTATTGGGAATAGATAAAGAATCAAATGGCAGTAGGGTTATAATTTTATTATATAGTATAATGAATATGTTTTTTTGATTATTCATAAAACAGTCCTTCTGATTATTTTAAATATTAAGTAAGAAGATTGTGAGTCAATATTATAGCATAATATCTTATATTTTTCAATAAATAACTATTCATAATAATTAATTTGAATTGAAAATAATATTGACAAAATTATATATCTTAGTTATAATGATTGGTCTTTAATTATTTTCGACCTTCTTCCCATATATTTTGATATATGGGCTACGGTCCGAAAGGAGGAAATATGTCTAGAAAATATGAAATAGCTTTTCTTTTGAGAGAAAGCGAATATGTTGTTGCTATCGAGCGTATCAAGACGGCGCTGGGTAAAGCAAACACTGAACTTGTGTCAGAAAATAATACAATGGGAGTCCGAGAGTTAGCGTATGTCATTGTACAAAATCGTGAAAAATTCACTCGTGGATATTATTATTTTGTTGATATTAATGCAATTCCCGAACAACTGGTGGTTTTTGAAGAGGCTATCAAATATGATCAAGGTATTATCAGGCACATGGTAGTCTTGGATTCATAAGATGGCTTGGGATATTAATAGAGTAGTCCTTGTTGGGCGTTTATCTAATGATGTAGAGTTACGCTATACACCAAGTGGTGCAGCAGTAGCTCGTTTTGGAATTGCAGTGGGTGGTCGTCCGTCTAAAGATGGGCAAGATTCAGTGTCATTCTTTACTATAGTTGTTTGGAATAAAGCTGCTGAAACAGCAAATCAATACCTTAGTAAAGGTAAACAAGTTGCTATTGATGGTAGATTAGAACAGCGTACATGGACAGCACAAGATGGAACTAGACGGTCTATTATTGAAATTATTGCGGATAGAGTAGAGTTTTTATCATCATCTAGTGGTGGACAAACTTCATCGTCTCAAGGTACTTATAATAATAAAGCACCTTCAGGTACACCAGCTACATCTTCTTCTCAACAGTATTCACAGGCTGTAGCTGCTCCTATAAGACAAGAGCAAGCTACACCAAAAAAAGAAGAAGATTACTATGATAATACAGATTTCAATGATGCCCCTCTTGATAAGTACGATCCCTTTGATGAAGATGTACCTTTCTAAAAATCTTGATAAATAATGGAGAAAAAAATGTCTGAAGAACAAAAAGTAAATACAAATTCTGATTTTGAAGATGCTGGAAAAGCATTAGATAATTTGAATAAAAATATAAATGATGGCTCAAAAGAATTTAAACCTAGAAAAGAAGGTGGATACCAACCTAGAGAAGGGTATCAACCTAGAGAAGGGGCTCGACCTCCTATGAACAGAGGTTTTCGTCCTGGTGGTGGAGCTGGTGGGAAGAAAAAATCATTCTTTGCTAAAAAAGTATGTAAATTTACAACTAACCAAATTGATCCTGCTACAATAGATTATAAAAATATTGAATTATTAAAAAGATTTATTATGCCTAGTGGTAAAATCGTACCTCGTCGTATTACAGGAACTAGTTCCAAGTATCAGCGTGTATTAGCTAGAGAAATTAAAAAAGCTCGTATTATGGCTTTCTTACCATTCTCAGCTCGTTAATTGTAAATAATTCAATATTAAGGGTGAAAGAGTAATATGGATTTTTCAATTTTTGTGTGGGGAGTTGCATGTATATGCTTTCTGTTTTCAGGAAGTTTGGTATGTATACTTCAGAATATAAAATTTTCAAATTCTATAAGGTATAATTATTTATATCTTATAGGTTTGTGTATTTTAGGAATAGTTATATGGTTTTATATTCCTAATTCCATGCAAAATTGGGTAGAAATTAATAATGTTATAATACCATATATTCAACAATATAAAGGTAATAACAGTAGCTTGTTTATAGAAGTTTGGTATACTATTGTCTTTTTTAGAAATATGTGGCCAGGATTTTTTGTAGCATTAATTATGATAGCTATAGAATCTTCTTTTCATCCTATTAGTGCTCGTTATAGAATGATGCATAAATTTAGTCATAATAAACTTCTTATAATAGTAGGATTTTTATTTGCTTATTTTAGTGTAAAACATATAAATCATGAGAGTAATTTTAGTAGTTTTTTCTTGAGTCTTACTGTATATACAGCTGTATATTACTGGCGATTTGGTTTTGCTACTATTCTTTATATCTTGAAAAAAAATAAAATCCCTTATGAAATCGGAATAATATTAGTAGTAGGTTCTGTTATTAGTGCAGGAGAATATTTCTTTCTTCCTTTAGTACTATGTATAGGAATAGGTATTTCTGATATATGGATGGATTACCACCACAGAAATGCTTCTGCTATGGTATTTAATCTCGATTTTCATTAAATTAAAAAAAAAGGAGATCCCTGTGAAAGTTATTCTTTTAGAAAACATTCCTGGACTTGGACGTGCTGGAGATATGAAAACAGTGCGTGATGGTTATGGTAGAAATTATTTAATTCCTCAAAAACTTGCGGAAATGGCAACATTAAGTCGTGAAAAATATCTTGAAAGAAAGAAAGCTTCGTTGGTTAAAAAAGCTCAACTTATGTTTGAATCTGCTCAAGAATTAAAACAAAAATTAGAAGAAATTACTTTAATTATTCAAAAAACTTCAAGTGTTGAAGGTAAAATTTTTGGATCTGTTACTAGTAATGATATTGTAAATCTAGTTGCAGAACATGGATTCAAAATTGACAAAAAAAGAGTTGTGATTCAACATGTGAAAACAATTGGTGAACATATTTTTCATGTTCGTCTTGACGAAAATGTAACAGCAGATATGAAAATTACTGTTGAAAAAATGGTTCAATAATCGTTTTCGAGAATTGATATGAATGAAAAAAATATACTTGTTTCGCCTCATTCTGCTGAGGCAGAACAAGCTATTTTAGGAGCAGCACTCTCTAATCAACGAGCATTATACACAATCACAGAATCTCTTAATGAAGCGGATTTTTATGATCCTAGTCATCAAGCTATTTTTCGGGCAATTATTGTTTTGGAAAGTAATAATAGACCTGTAGATATAATCTCTGTTACTGATAACTTAAATAAATCAAATACTATTCAAACAATAGGCGGACAGCATACACTAATCGATCTTGTAGATCGATTTGCTTCTGTTGCTAATATTGAATACCATATTAAGCTTATCAAAGATTATTCACTGCTTAGAGCTCTCATAAATGCTTCTCGTCAAATTATAGATCTTGCTATGAAAAGAGAAGAGGATGTAGAAACAATTCTCAACACTGCCGATAGTTTGATGTTTAATATTATTAATAAAAGAGAGACATCGGAGTATCATAGACTTTCAGAATACATTAATCGGGCTCTTGAATTGATACGACAACGAGAAGCTTCTGGTGATGCTTTGATGGGTATTCCTACAGGATATCCAGATATTGACAATCTCACTAATGGATTATCAAAAGGTGCTCTTATTATTTTAGCAGCTCGTGCTGGTATGGGAAAAACAGCTTTTGCTTTAAATATTGCTCGTAAATTTTTAAAGGAAGTTCCTCAAGATCAAGATAATAGGTTAGGAGTATTAATTTTCTCTCTTGAAATGACAGGAGAAGAAATAGCAATGCGTCTTCTTTCTGCAGAATCAAAAGTGCCATTAGAAAAAATTAATAAAGCTCAAATGAATGAAAATGAGGCAACTTATTTACTTAATGCTGCAAGAGATTTAGACCCACTGAATATTATTATTGATGATACAGGTAATATTCCTTTAAATACTCTGAGAGCAAGAGCTCGTAGTATTATGAGAAAATATCCTTATCAATTAATGGTCATTGATCATATACAAATTGTCTCAGCTTCTAGCGGAAACTCTTATAATACGAATAGAACGCACGAACTTTCTAAAATTACTGGCACTTTAAAAGCATTAGCAAAAGAATTGGGTATTCCTATTATTGCTTTATCACAGCTTTCTAGAGGAGTTGAATCTCGTGCTGATAAAACACCACAACTTTCAGATTTAAGAGAATCTGGATCAATTGAACAAGATGCTGATATCGTAGTAATGCTTTATCGTGAAGATTACTATGAAAAAGATAAAACAAATATTGCAGCACAAGGTATCGTAGAATTAAATTTTGCTAAACATAGAAATGGACGGACGGATATGATTCCTTTAAAATTTTTTGGAGAAACAATGCGTTTTGAACCTTTAGAATTACAAGCACAGCAAGCATATAAAGAGTATAAAGATAATAAAAAATCAGGAATGAATTCGGGATTTTCTTCAGGACAAAGAACTGATTATTATAATAGGAATGATAGAAATGATCCACCTTTCTAAATAATTTGAAATTTATAAAAAGGTCAAAGGTTTAATAATGGTAAAGAACAAAAAAAAATTTGGAGTATTAATTGGAGTATTAATTGAACTGGGTGAATTTGGTGCCTATTCTTTAAGAATCCTCAAAGGTTTTTCTACTATACTTAAATATAGAAAAGAATTTTTACTCCAAGTAGTCCATATTGGTATCTCAGCAATGCCTATTATTTGTATAGCTTCATTTTTTATGGGTGCAATAACAGGAATTCAAATGGGTGCTGCTATTAATTATGTTATTAGTGGTTCTGCTTCTCTAGTAAGTGGAGGAGTGGTGATAGCTCTTGTTCGTGAAATGATACCTGTACTTACAGCTTTAGTTGTTGTAAGTCGTATTTGCTCTTCTGTTACTGCTGAAATAGGGTCCATGGTTGTTACAGAGCAAGTTGACGCTTTACGGGTTATGTCTATAAATCCTGAAGAATATATAGGAGTGCCTCGTGTTCTTACAGGAATGATTACAGTACCTATAATAGGTACTATTGCTATTCTTATAGGTATTATAGGAGCTTGGATTTCAATGCTTCTTATTCATGATGTACCTACTTATTCATTTTTTCAAAGTGGATTATCTATTTTGATTTTACGATTTTATATTGAATCTTTTTTTAAATTAACAATATTTGGTTTGATCTTACTTTTAATAGCAACTTTTTACGGATTTCGTACTGTTGGTGGATCAGCAGGTGTTGGTAATGCTACAGTTAAAGCTGTTGTTGTTGGTACAGGCACTACTATTTTAGTAGATTATGTTGTTGGTACTTTTTTCTTAATGTTGTAGGAGAAAGTAATGAAAAATAATATTATTGAAATAAAAGATCTCAAAAAAAAATTAAGAGACAAACATATTCTTAACGGATTAAGTCTTAATGTTGAAGAAGGTGAAACTTTTGTTATTGTAGGAAAAAGTGGAACAGGAAAAAGTGTTTTATTAAAACATCTTACTGGATTAATGTATGCTGATTCTGGTTCTATTATTATCAAAGATAAAAATATGACTTATGCTACCGAAGAAGAGTGGTATAAAACTAGACTTCATATAGGAATGTTATTTCAAAATGGCGCTATTTTTGATTCACTAACAGTAGGACAAAATTTAATTTTTGCTTTAGATCATTTAACTCCTCATATGGCAGATAGAGAAAAAGATGAAAGAGTTGAGTATTGTTTAGATGTAGTTGGTTTAGAGGGTTTACAGAATATAATGCCTTCAGAATTGTCTGGTGGTATGCGTAAAAGAGCAGCTTTAGCAAGAGCAATAGTTGCAAAACCTGATATTCTACTATTTGACGAACCTACTACAGGCTTAGATCCTATTATGACAGCATTAGTTGACGAATTAATTGTTACTGTAAAGCAAAAACTTGGAACAACATCCATTGTAGTAACTCATGATATGGCTAGTGTAAAGCGTATTGCAGATAAAGTAGTTTTATTATATAAAGGTCAAATTATTTTTACAGGCACAGTGAATGATTTAGAAAATACAAGAGATCCTTATATGGTTCAATTTTTACAAGGGTTACCACATGGCCCTATGACTGATTAAGAGGGGAGGAGAACGTTTATGTCTCGTACAATTCGCAAACAGCCTAATTACATGCTTATAGGTGTTTTTATGGCTATAGGTTTATCTAGTATACTTATTAGTGTTATTTTTGCAGATAAACTTGTTAATCGATTGAAAGGTGGGTATACTATCTATTTGAAATTTAATAATTTAGATGGATTAGTTGTTGGATCAAAAGTTGTTGTTGGATCTGGGAAAAATATTGGACAAGTTGAATCAATAGAATTAGACGGTTCTATTTTAATTGTTAAAATATTAATTGAAAAAAAATATCAAATCAATCAAGATGCTATCTTTGAAATTTTTTCTACTAGTTTTGTTGGTGGAAAATACTTAGCTGTAGAAAATTATACAGGCTTAGCTCCATTTATAGAAAAAAACACTATTCTCCAAGGAATTACGCCAATATCTATAAATTCTATCCTTGGGATGTTTGGAGATGCTATGAATTCTGGTACAGATGAAGGATTAACTGTAGGTATTTCTGGAATTATAGGTTCTGTTAATAATGTACTTTCTAAAGTTGATACTATTATTAATGAAAATCAGACAAATATTAATGCAACATTAGTTAATGCTGCTTCTATATCGAAACATCTTAATTCTACTATGGCTAATATTGATAGAAAATTAGCCACAGTAAGTGATCGAGAATTTAAAGTAATGTTAAATGATACTCAACGTAGCTTAAGTAATTTAGATTTATTTCTTAAAGATATAAATTCTGCAAATGCCCCATTATCTATTCTTAAAGATCCAAATATAGCTCATAGTATCAGAACTATTGTGACTAACTTAGAAGAAACAACAAAACGAGTGAAAGCAAAACCGAGTTTATTATTACGTAGTTAAAATATACACTAAGAGAGAGAAATATGATACCATTTATTGACCTACAAGCTCAATATCAAGCTTATAAAACAGACATTGATGAAAGAATTTCAAATGTATTAAAGCGTAATGATTTTATAATGGGCAAAGATGTAAAAGAACTAGAAGAATGGATGAGTAGTTACACAAATACTCACGCTGTTGCTGTATCTTCGGGTACAGATGCATTGATGATTCCCTTATATACAATGAATCTTGAAGAAGGTGATGAAATTATTACAACGCCTTTTACTTTTTTTGCAACAGCTGAAGTGATTTCTTTCTTAAAATTAAAACCTGTTTTTATAGATATTGATCCAGATACTTGTAATATGGATATTTCTAAAATAGAACAAGCTATTACGCCACAAACTAAGGGAATAATATCAGTTTCTTTATTTGGTCAAACTTCTGATCTCGATAAAATTAACGAAATCGCAAAAAAACATAATATTTTTCATATGGAAGATGCTGCACAAAGTTTTGGTACTATCTATAATGGAAAAAAATCTGGAGGGGTGGCTGAAATTAGCACTACTTCATTTTTTCCAGCAAAACCTTTAGGTACTTTTGGGGACGGTGGTATGATGTTTTTTAAAGATGCTGATTTTGCTGCAAAATGTTCTAGTATATTAAATCAAGGTCAAGTAGAGCGTTATCAACATCAATATGTAGGTGTTAATGCTCGTTTTGATACAATTAAAGCTGCTGTATTAATGGCAAAATTACCGTATTATGATCAAGAATTACAAAGACGAGAAGAAATAGCACTTGAATATTCACAACATTTTATTAGTTCTAAAGCAATACCATTAAAAAGAGAAAAATTTACAGATAGACATGTATGGGCTCAATACACTTTGAAAATTGAACAAAGAGATAAGGTAAAATCTTTATTACAAGAAAGAGGTGTTCCTACTGCTATTCATTATCCAAAACCTTTACATTTACAATCAGCTTTAGCATATTTAGGACTCAAAAAAGGTTCATTTCCTGTTGCAGAGGATATGTCTGAAAAAGTTTTGAGTTTACCAATGCATCCATTTATGTCTAATGATACTCAAAATAGTATTATTGGGCATGTGATTGATGTTTTAGAATTAGTTTGATTAGGTTATAAATGGATATAAGTTTTATATTATTCATTCTTTCTATTTTTTTGATAGGAATATCTGCTTTTTTATCTGCTTCAGAAACCGCTTTTTTTTCTTTAGATGAATTAAAAATTAGAACATTTAAACAACAAGATGTTAGGGTGATTCGTAAATTGCTAAAAAAGGCTACTTTATTATTAGCAACAATCTTAATAGCTAATACAACTACTAATATTTTATTGATAACTATTCTTGAAACATTGTTTAACACTTTAGGTTTTGATTTTAATTTAATATGGTTAACTATTATTGTCTCAGGAATTGTTATTTTCTTTGGAGAAATTCTCCCAAAATCATTTGCTAGTGCACAAGTCATTAGTATTATTCCTATTATTTTAGCTCCTTTAGAATTTATTTCTGTATCTTTGTCAAAAATTGCAACACCTATTAATAATATTTCTATATGGCTTACTAATAAATTTGAACATTTATTACCAGAAGTTGAAAGTAAAGATGATAGGCGTAGAGCATTATATAATATAGTTTCTCGAGGTCAATTTCTTAAAACAGAAGAAAAAATATTAATTGGACGTATATTATCTCTTGCAGAGCGTAAAGTTACTGCAGTTATGACTCCAAGACCAAGAGTTTTTTCAATGGATGCAGAATCTACATTAATGGAATTAAGAGATGAATTAATAATAGAACAGCATAGTAAAATTCCTGTTTATAAAGAACAGGATAGTAATGTAATTGGAGTTATTTTCTTTGAAGATATAGCTGTTAAATTTCGAGATCGAGTGGAATTAGATCATTCTATTTTAGAATATATTAGACCTATTTATTTTGTACCAGAATCTAAAACCTTAGGATCTTTGTTAGACGATTTTAGAGAAAAAAATATTCATATGGCAGCTGTAGTAGATGAATATGGTGAATTTTTAGGTATAATTACACTTAGTGATATTATGGCTGAGTTAGTTGGAGAAGTAGTTGATGAAGACTTTGATGATCAAGAAATTGCACAACAATTACCAAATCGTTTTATTGTTAAGGGAGAGGTATCTCTTATTGATTTTAATGAAAAATTTATTACTATACTTGCTAGTGAAGAATATGAAACAATTGCAGGATTTTTAATTGAACATTCTGGTGGATTACCTCCATTATATTATACTTTTGAAAATGATCAAGTAATAATTACCGTAAGAGAAAGATCTTCGACAAGAATAGAAAGCCTTTCAGTGAGGTTGAAATCATAATGGAATTTATTACAAATATAGATATAGAATTAGCATTGATTTATTTTTTTTATGCTGCTATTAATTTTTTATTAAGTGGATTTTTTGGTAGTAGTGAAACTATTTTTTTATCCTTAAATAAAATATTATTATATGCTAGACAAAGTAAAGGTGAATTCACAGCAAAAATATTAATTTTTCTTGTAGAAAGATCATCACAATTTATTACAAGTATTGTTATTTTGAATAATGTAACTATTATTCTTAGCACTTTATTTGTTTCTAAAATATTTATAGAAGCTGTACATGTCCCTATGTTTTGGGTTCCCTTTTGGGCTACTTTATTTATGACACCATGCACTTTGGTTTTTGCAGAAGTACTACCCAAATCCTTAGGACATCCTTTTGCAGATGTATTGGCATACCATTTTGCGAGTATTTGGTTTGTTTTATATATTGTTATGTTTCCTATTGCTTGGATTTTTAGAAAAATTGCTCAAATTTTTTCCTATTTAATTGGATATCATGAAAAAATAGAATTAGGTATGGCTCAAAATGAATTTCAAGGATTGTTAGATATTTCTTTGAAAAGTGGAGCATTGAATACAGGTGAAAGAAAATTTATTAATAATATTCTTGGCTTTAGAGAAATTCAAGCAAGTGAAGCTATGACACCACTTGCACAATTAGTATGTATAGAACAAAATCAAACAGTATTCAATACATTAGATATTATGAAAAAACATAAAATTTCTATTTTACCAGTATATCAATCTAGGATTGATGAACCTATTGGTAGAGTACGAGCAAAAGATCTTATTAATGCAGATCCTCAAGATACAGTATTTCAATATGTACAAGAAGCATTTTTTGTGCCAGAAACAGCTTATCTTGAAAAAGTCCTTGTACAAATGCAACGACGAAATATGCCTTTAGCTTTTGTTGCAGATGAATATGGTGGAATAGTAGGTGTACTTCGTGTAGAAGATATTGTTTCAGAAATTGTAGGTGAAGTTGTTGATGAAGGTGAAATTGATTTCAAAATATTATCTGATGGAAGTATTTTAGCAAATGGACTTTGTGATATTGATGATCTTTTTGAAGAACTAAAATTAGATTTTTTAAATATAGATTCTAAAACCTTAAGTGGTTTTATGATGGAAGAATTAGGTAGAATGCCGAAAATTGGTGATATTGTCTTTAAAAAACCATGGTATTTTGAAACTATATCTCTTCAAGGACGAAGAATTGATGAAGTTATTATCAAAAAAACGATGAAAAAAAAACATGAAAATAATAATAAGGCTGAATAAATGGAATTTAGTGGTAAAGAATCTCGTAAATTAAAATCTGTAGAAAGAGAAGAAATTGTTCGTATTGAAAAATTTGCAGGAGAAGGACCATCTTTGGCTTATGATTCTACAGGGAAAGTATTGTTTGTTCGCTATGTGTTGCCTGGTGAATTAGTTAAAGTTAAAATATATAAAGAAGCAAGTGATTATGCTATGGCTGATCCACTTGAAATTATTGAAAAATCCCCTCTCCGAAAAGATCCTACTTGTGAATATTTTAGTATGTGTGGGGGATGTGATTATCAAATGTTAAATTATGATAATCAATTAGAAATCAAAAAACAATTAGTAGAAGAAACTTTTCAACGTATTGGAAATATTACTTTTCCTCTATCTGGTATTTTAAAATCTCCTAAAGATTTTGAATATCGTAATAATATGACTTACAAAGTAAATCCAAGACGTGAACTTATTGGTTTTTTTCGTAAAGATTCTAAATCAATTGTTGATATCAAAAAATGTGCTTTAGAAATGCCTATTATTTCAAAAGCATTAAATTCTATGAAAATACAACATTTAGAAAACTTAGAAGAATATCCATTTCCAAAACATAATTTTAAAGTACGAGCAACTACTACTGATGAAATTGGAGTTTACTGGGTTCCAACGAAGGATTATGAAGATAAAGCTGTATACGAAACAATCACTGCTGCTAATCAATCTATCAAATTTAAAATATCAAAAGACAGCTTTTTTCAAGTTAATCCTTATCTTGTACCATTCTGGATAGAAAAAATTGTTGATTTTTTAGATCAAGAAAAAAGTGAGAAAATTGTTGATCTTTATTGTGGGATAGGTTTGATTACTTTATTTGTCTCTTTCCATGCTAAAGAAACGATAGGAGTGGAGATCGCAAAATCTTCTGTATTAGATGCGAATCATAATAAAGAAATTAATAATATTATATCTAATGTTGAATTCATGTTAGGTGATGCCGGGGAATGTCTCAAGCAAATAGGTTCAGCCGATGTTATTATTGTAGATCCGCCTCGTGCCGGTATGGATGATGCAACAAGAGAACTATTATTAGAGTACGCTCCTAAGAAAATTATTTATTCTTCTTGCAAAGTTTCTACGATGGCAAGAGATATTGGAATTTTATCAGAAAAATATGAATTGAAAGAATTATATTTAGTAGATATGTTTCCTCAAACTCATCATGTAGAATTACTTTCTTTATTAGTTAGAAAAGAAAATTAAAATATTAAATAAAAAAACCTCTTAACTTAGAGGTTTTTTTTTATTTTTGATTGTTTTTTGTAAATTATAGTTAATAGTAATTTATTATTTAATAAAGTTTAGAGATATTTTATTTCAAACTTTCCACTAATCTTTTTAAGCCTTCTTCAACTTTAGATCTAGGACAGGCTATGACCATTCTTAAAAACGGAGTAGATTCTTGATATCTATCACCATCCATAATGGCTACTTTACCAATATTAATAAGTTTTTCTTGAATTTCTGTCATAGATATTCCTAGATTACTACAATCAATCCATGCAAAATAAGTACCTTGTGGTACAATTACCTTGAGAGCAGGTAATTGTTGCTGTAAGTATTCTTTAAGAAAAATAATATTTTGCTGACAATGTTCTGTTAATTGATCAACCCATTTTTCAGATTCATTATAGCCTGTAATTAAGGATGTTATATACAATGCTGATGTAGAACCTAAGCTATCACCATTGCCTAGTATATATATATATTCTGATAATTTATTAGTATTAGGGGAAATAATATAAGCTCCACCAATGCTAGATAGATTAAATGTTTTGGCACTAGAAGTTATAATTACTACATTATCTAAATAATCTATTTCTTGTGCAATTTTTATAATTGGAATAAATTGAGCAGGTTTGTATACAAAATCCATATGAATATCATCAGAAATAATCATCACTTGATATTTTTTACACAGTTCAATGATTTTAGTCAAATCTTCTCTGCTCCATAAATATCCATTAGGATTGTTGGGATTACAAAGAAGAAAAACTTTACTTTGACTAAGTGCTTTTTCTAAATCATTCCAATCAAGGTGATATTTTTCATTGATAAGTGATTGATGAATAGGCTTAATTGGATATTTATTTGCAGATAATATTTTCATAAATCCATCATAACAAGGTGTAATCAAACAGATAGGATCTTTGTGAGGATTGTACAGAGATAAAATCCTGACAATTCCATACATGACATTAGGAGAATAAGCGATCCACTCTTCTTTGATAGAACAATCAAATCGTTTTTGATACCAAGATATAATTGCATTTTTGTAATCAGCATGATTCCATCTTGTATATCCAAAAATACCATGGGCAACTCTTTTTTGTAGTGCTTCCAGTATTTCTGGAGAAGTTTGTATATCCATATCTGAAATAGTAAAAGGAAGTAAACCTTCTTTACCAAATCTATCTTTTACAAAATCCCATTGGGAGCAATAAGTATTCAGACGATTTATAGTTTTGTTGAAATTATACATAAAAACCTCTATTATATATTATTTTTCTATTATTTGCTCTTGTTCTTCACGAAGAGCTTGTTTGTCCATTATTTTGAAAAAGGGAAAATAAATTAAACCAGATATACCAATTATCACTATTTGACAAATAACTACAGAAATTTTCCCACCAGAAGAAAGGTAAGCGTTAATAATAGGAGGGGTAGTCCAAGGGATATCAATACCAGGCATTCTTGCGACAAGCCCTATAGAGGTTGCTGTATAGGCTATTAAAACACCTACCAAGGGGGATAATATAAAAGGAATAATCATAATAGGATTGAGAACAATTGGTAAACCAAAAATGATAGGTTCATTAATACCAAAAATTCCAGGAGCTAATGATAATTTTCCAATAGATTTTATTTTTTCGCTTTTTGCAAAAAAGGCACACATAACGACTAATGGTAATGTATTTCCACCGCCACCAATTTGAGTAAAAATTTCTCTCCACAATGGACCGCTAATAACATAAGGTAATTGTTCACCCATTTGAGCAGCAATTCTATTGGCATCTCTAAAAGTTGCTTCTAATGGTTGAAAAACAGGAGAGAGGGCGTTAGAACCATGAATACCTAAACTCCAAAATAAATCTTTTAAAAAAATTAAAATGGCATAACCAGGTAAAGTTGATCCCAAAGAAGTAATAGGTCTAGTAATGATAGTGTTAATTAAATTATGTAAGGTTTCAAAAGGAGTTGAAGCTAATAATAAACGAATTATCCACATAGTACAAAGCACAGTAAATGCGGGAACTACTGCTAAGAAAGATTTGGAGACATTAGGTGGTACCATATCGGGAAGCTTGATGACAAATCCTTTTTGAATAATAGTTCTATATATCTCTGTAGAAAAAATAGATGTAATTAATACAACAAATAAGCTTGCTGCTCCTGTATATTGAAATCTCCAAACATTGGTGATTTTTAACATTTCTGTTGTTCCTTCAATGTTTTGTAAAAAAAATGAAGGGACTATAGTAAAGTATCCACAAAGAGAAATAATAGATCCTAATAAAGGGTCTACTTTATAACTTTCTGATAAACGATAAGAAATACCGATACAAGCAATGACTCCTATAAGATCAAAAGTGGCTGCAATAGGATAACTCAATACTAAAGACCAGTTAGCTCCAAAAATCGTTTGCATAAAAGTATCCCAATTAGGAATAGGGAAAAAACGAATGATAAGGAAT
This sequence comes from Spirochaetota bacterium, assembly GCA_030154445.1. Taxonomy (NCBI): domain Bacteria; kingdom Pseudomonadati; phylum Spirochaetota; species Spirochaetota bacterium. The sequence continues at coordinate 245,365 of JAGUQW010000002.1, forward strand.
AAAGACCCGGCTAATGTTACGGGTAAAGATATAATAATACCATCTTTAATAGCAGACATATGTCTTTGTGCGGCAATACGACCACCTATTTCTTGAAATTTATAAATAATATTCATGAATTATCCTCCAATATCTCTTTATAGGTATTATAATAGGGGTATAGCTATTTGTCAATATATTTAAAATCATTATGGCAAAGAAAAAAACTCTGATAAGTCAGAGTTTTTATGTTTGAGAAATTTAGTATACTGAGTAAGTAGTGATTTTAAGCATCTTATTTTGTTGGGGGGCAATATCCACACGATTATAAATATAAGAAATTACATTAGCTATATCTTGAGGATCAAGACCTACTCTTATTATTTTTCCAGATATTATAAGCATCAACAATAGCTGTATCTGTAGGATGAAACATTTAAAAAATCAGCTTCTTTAATTGCAGATTGAAAAGAGCTTATATCTAGAATATCTACTTTACAATATAGTGTGTTAATGCTTCTATTTTGTCTATACGACGAGCTAAGAGTAGTAAAGGATACTTTTCTTAAGACATTTTTTTGGTAGCTGATTTAACAAGGATGTAATTAATAAGTATTTTTTATAATTTTCCAAGCATTTGGAGATTGTTAAGAAACTCTTCATTAGTGTGAAAGCGTTTCATAGATTGTCCGACCTTGTTAATAATTTCATCATTAGACATATTCGCAAATACTTTTCTCAACATTTGACTACGCTCTAATGTAATAGGATCTAACAATAATTCTTCTTTACGAGTACCAGACACTTTAATATCAAAAGCAGGAAAAGTACGCTGATTTGCAAGATTTCTATCAAGATTCATTTCCATATTTCCAGTACCTTTGAATTCTTCAAAGATAATATCATCCATTTTTGATCCTGTGTCAACAAGTGCTGTGGCAATAATTGTCAAACTACCACCCTCTTCAATATTACGAGCAGTACCAAAGAATTTTTTAGGTTTGTGTAATGCACCAGAATCAATACCTCCAGATAATACCTTCCCTGTAGAAGGTTCTACCTGGTTGTATGCTCGTGCAAGTCTTGTGATAGAATCTAATAAAATAACAACATCATAGCCACTTTCGACAAGACGACGAGATTTTTCTAGTACCATTTGAGCAACATTTACATGTTTTTGAGCAGGTTCATCAAAGGTAGATGATACTACTTCAGCTTTTACAGAGCGTTGCATATCAGTAACTTCCTCAGGTCTTTCATCAACTAGGAAAATAATTAATTTGATTTCAGGATGATTAGTTGTGATACTATTAGCAATTTCTTTTAATAAAGTAGTTTTACCAGCTTTCGGAGGAGATACAATCAAGGCACGCTGTCCTTTACCTATAGGAGTGAAAATATCCATCATACGCATACTTAGATTGGCTGGATTTCGTTCTAATTTTATTGGTTGATTAGGGAAAATAGGAGTAAGATTTGAGAATAGAGTTCTTTTACGAGCTACCTCTGCAGATTTTTCATTAATACTTTCTACACGGAGCATAGCAAAAAATTTTTCTTCTTCAGATTTTTGAGGAGGGCGTATTTGTCCTTGAAGTACATCTCCACTTCTTAAACGAAATAGTGATATTTGAGAAGGAGATACATAAATATCATCAGAACTTGGTAAATAACTATATCGAGGAGATCTGAGAAATCCAAATCCACCGTCTATTAATTGTAATGTTCCACCACCATAGATAATACCTTTGTTGTCTGTATGTTTTCTTAAAATAGTATAAACTAGTTCTTGTGTATGCATACTTTCACAGTTTTCTAATTTAAGATGATTTGCAATTATAAGTAATTCTGTTATACCTAATTGTTTTAATTGATTAATAAATAAAAATTTAAAATCTTCTGAAAACACTTGTTCTTTTATTTTTGTAGGATCACTAGAGCGTTCATAAATACTAAAAAGTTGTTTTCCATATTGTTCAAAATCTATTGTTACAGTTGGATATTCTTCTTCTACATTTTTATGAAATGAAGGTTTTTTTGAAGGATTAGAAGTATTTTTTTTAAGTTGAAATTCACTTCTTTTCATGTGAAGTTTTACTTTAGGAGATGGGGGAGATTTTTCAGTAGTTAGATTTGATTCAGTTATATCTGTTGATATTATTGGAGTTATAGGTTGCTCTGAAGAGTCTTCTATATTACTTTTTGTAGGGCGAGTCATGAAATACCTCTGATTGGATTTGGAAATTTTGAATTTTTATAAAAGTGATAGTAAAATCTATAGGATCAATATACTTTATACAAGTAATTAAGAGACACTTGTATAAAGATAGTATACTTTGACAGTAAAATAAAAGATATTCTTATTTATCTTTTATATGAATAATATTTTCATCAATACCAAAACGAATATGATGAACAGTACATAATCTAACAATTTCTTGTTGAACTAAATCTGTAGTAAACATTTTATTCAGAGGAGAGCTAATATAAAATGATAGTCTAAAAGAGTATAAATTACCTTTGGGTTCTAAAAAATAAATATAAGGTTCTGGATAAATAAGGATAGCAGATGTGTTTGTTACAGCCTGTATTAACAGTTCTTTAATTTGTTCTACACTTGCATCTTCAGCATATGTTTTGTAAAAAAGATTCACTCGAATTCTTTTTACAGGTTGTGATAAATTAGTAATGACCATTTTAGAAAGAAGACCATTAGGAATAGCGATGATTTCTTCATCAAAAGTGCGTAATTTTGTACTACGATACCCAATTTGAAAAATAATACCTTCATTCTTGTTATCTAAAATAATATAATCACCTTCAGTATATGTTTCGTCAAGCATTAAAGATACACCTCCAACAATATGGGATAATGAATCTTGTAAGGCAAGACCGACTACGATACCAGCAATACCCAAACCAGCTAAGATAGGACCTATTTCTACACCCCATAGCCCTAAGAGAATAGTTACAGAAAATAGAAACCAAGTAATATGACAAGCTCTAGCAATAACTATAAAAGCATTTTTGTTTTTAAAAAACTTTATTTTTGCTCCATGCGTATGTGATATAAGGATAGCTCTAGTATAAATAGATATTATTTTATTAGTAATAACATAAAAAATCCATAATAAAATAGAAAACATACACCCTTTGATTAGATTTGCTATAGGGCTTGGAATTCTAAGAAAATCTACTCCTATAATAATACCTAATAAAAATCCTATAAGAATAAATCGGGATGATAGTAATGTGTTAAAAATTCTTCGACCAAGATGTTTTTTCATATTTTTAGATTTTTGAGTAAAGATATAAAAAAGAAAGCGTAAAAACACTGTGAATATAAAAACAGATATAACAACAAATAAAAAAATAGCATAAGGATTGTCTTTGATAATATGGTAAATGATCTTAATAATAGAATTAGGTGATTTAGCCATCAAAGATATTGCTACTTCTAGTAGCATTGTGTTAGATAAACTCGTGTTAGAAAGGACATCTACAGACTCTGGGTCAATAATATTAGATTGTGCAATCATATTATTTTGTAATTTTTTCAAGATAGCTGGTAACATAGTGAGATCTCCTATATAACTAATGTTATTTTATACTGCTTATATAGATTTACTATTAATAAATGCAGTTGCTTCTGATATTAAGACATCGTAAGTATTTATTTTTGGATCATCTAATACTAATTCTAATAAATGATGAAGAATTTGTCCAATAATAGGCGAGGGTTTTAAATTTAATAACTCTATTAATTGAGTTCCATTAATATCCAAATCTGAAACTTTCAAAGCAGCATCATCTTTTAATATATTATCAATTCGTTTACGAAATTCTTGAAGAATATAAGGGCTATTTTTTTTAGTACCACTACCATTACGGTCAGCTTCTCTTAATTTGAATAATAAGTTTAAAAAATAAATATTACCATCAAAGCGTTTTAAAAAACGTCTTATAGCACCATCATGCCAATCACTGGTATAATAAAACATGTGTAATTCTACTAATAAAACACAGGTATTAATTTCTTCATTAGAAAACTTTAATCGTTTCATCAAATTTTTAGTCATTTTAGCACCAATAATTTCATGATTATAAAAAACATTTCCATTACCAATTTTTAATGCAAATTTTTTTGCACGAGGTTTTCCAATATCATGTAATAAAGCTGCTAACCTTCCAATTAGATTGTCTTTGTTCATATGATTGCATGTTTCTACATTGTGTCGGTAAACATCATATTTGTGAAATTCATTTTGTTCTACCCCATAACCTTCTTCCAATTCTGGTAGAATAATAGGTAATAATGCAAGATCGTGTAATAAATTAAATCCAATAGAAGGTTTATTACTGCTTAATATTTTCATTATTTCATCACGAATACGCTCTTGTGATACTTCATTGATATTGCAAGATAATTCTTTGATAGCGATTTGGGTAGATGTATTAATTTGATATTCTAACTTACTTGCAAAACGACAAGCTCTGAGCATGCGTAAAGCGTCTTCTTTAAAACGTTGTGTAGGATTGCCAACAGTTTTTATAATTTTTTTATTGATATCGTCTTGACCGTTAAAAGGATCAATGATTTCTCGTGTAATAGGATCTACAGCAATGGCATTAATAGTAAAATCTCTACGAGAAAGATCTTCTTCAAGAGAAGTTGTAAAAGATACTTGATCAGGATGTCTATTATCAGAATAAATGCCGTCTATTCTATAGCTAGTTATTTCATAGTTATTTTTATTAACAACTAAAGTCAGTGTGCCATGAGCTATTCCTGTAGGTATTAAAAGATAATTTTTATTATATTGAAATATTTTTTGTATTTGTTCTGGAGTAGCGGATGTTGCCAAATCAAAATCAGAAACTTGTTTACCTCGTAGAGAATCTCTAACAGCACCGCCAACTAATCTTAATTCATGATTATAAGATAATAAAATATTAGATATATGTACTATATCTTCAGGAATATAGTAATCAAATAATTTTTGCACACATCTCTCCAAGGTAAATTCATTGTTCAGTATATATTTTTTTTATAAAAAAATCAAGGTATTTTATGTATTATCTTTGTAAATTTTAGTATCTTAAAAATAGTAAAAAATATTAAAAATATAGTATTAAACAGAGTATTATAAAATATCAGGAGTATAAAATGTCTCAAAACAATTTTATCTTACATGGACACTTTTATCAACCACCACGAGAGAATCCTTGGACTGGATTTGTTGATAGACAGCAATCTGCGTACCCTTATAATGATTGGAATATTAGAATTAACACAGAATGCTATGCAGCATGTACTAGAACACCAGTTTTTGAAAATGATGAAATTATTAAAATTATAAATTGTTTTGAATATTTATCTTTTAATATAGGTCCAACATTATTATCTTGGATGGAAAAACAAGATGCTGATCCGAGAACTTTACATAAAATTATAGAAGGTGATAAGATTTCTGTATACAGAAATAACGGACATGGTAATGCTATTGCTCAAGTTTATAGTCATATGATTATGCCTTTAGCTACAAACAAAGATCAATACACTCAAATTTTGTGGGGTTTAAAAGATTTCAGAATGAGATTTGGGAGAGATTCAGAAGGGATATGGCTTAGTGAAACTGCTATCAATAATGAAACTGCTAGTATATTGGTAGATTGTGGAATAAAATTTGTGATACTATCACCTTATCAAGCTGAAAAAATTATATCAAAAGAACACACTATAAATGTTTTAGGTGGTAAGATCGATTCTACAAAACCATATTATCTGAATACTAAAAATGGTAAATTAGCAATATTTTTTTATGATCCTCTACTCGCATCAGAAATTAGCTTTGGCACTTTATTAGAAGATTCAAATCGTCTTTTGAATACTATTAAAGAGGAGTTTAACAAACAAAATAAACTAACAAAATTAGTCCATACAGCCACAGATGGAGAAGTTTATGGACATCACAAATCGTATGGTAATATGTCTTTGGCAAGAGTGATTTATGATATAACTAAAGATACTAATTCAGAGATTGTTTTTACTAATTATGGCAAATTTTTAGTAGAAAATCCTCCACAAGAAGAATGTGAATTATATCTTGGAGATCGTGGTGAGGGATCGTCATGGAGTTGTGTTCATGGAGTTGGTCGTTGGATTAGAGATTGTGGGTGTCATACAGGTGGTGGTGAAAATTGGAATCAAAAATGGAGAGAGCCATTAAGAGAAACTTTTGACTTACTAAGAAATGAATTGTATAAAAATGTAGAAAAACACTCCAGTGATCTTATTGTTGATATATGGGAGGCAAGAAATGACTATTTTATTCCTTTGACACAAAAAACACAAGAATCATATGAATATTTTTTCACTAAACATCAAAAAAAAATATTATCAGAATTAGAAAAAAGTAAGGTTCTTCAAATGATGGAATCATTACGCTATGCGATGTTGATGTATACTAGCTGTGGATGGTTTTTTTCTGATATATCAGGTATAGAAACAATACAAGATATTTTGTATGCTGTGAGATCTTATGAATTTGCAAAAGATATATTAGATCCTCAAACAAGTGTAAAATGTCGTAATATATTATCTCAATCTTATAGTAATATCAAATCTGAAGGTAATGGAGCCACTATATTAGATCTTAGTGTAAATAAATATAGAATTTACAAAGAAAATTTCATAACTTATATTTGTTGGCTAGTGATTCATGAAGGTATAGAGGTTACTGTACAAGGTACTAATGAATTTATATACACTATTATTTGGCAAGATGAAATATTAAAAAGATATATTTTGAATTTCACTAATTATATGGGTATTAGTGATACAATAGCTTTTCAATATTACAATGATGATAGTACAAATAAATTATTATGGCGAAAAATAGTGATTATTAATAATTTAGAATTTGAAGATCAAAATTTTTGGACTAATATTAATAATAATTGGTTAACATCTATGTTATCATCATTACCCCTATATTTGAGAATTCGATTTATAGCTCGTAGTATTCAATTTGAAATAGAAAGAAAAAAATATAAAAATTTTGATGAAAACGCATTGTTTTTGAATGCTGTTTGGGGTGCAGAATCTTTTTTATTACCATATGAAAAAAGAGTTCTTGTATTTTATTACGCATCTAATATATATGATTTTGCGCAAAACATGATACATCAAGATAATTTAAAAGATATAGAATTGTTTATCAAAGAAGCTGAGCTATTGAAAAAAAGTGCCTCATCTAAAGAAGAAGCAATTCTTTTTCTAGAGCCTATAGCTATAGCATTAGAAAAATATCTTCTTAAAACTTTTGAGATGAAAGATAGTAATATGTTAAAAAATGCACGTATAATCTTTTGGAGTATAAAAGATAATATTAATGCTGTTGAGTTAGATATATTAAGAGATATTATGTATTATTTTAATATTGTAAATCTAGAATATATCAAAGATGTTACATTTTTGATAGAATTTAATATATTAATGAAAGATATGCGTTTTTATAATGTATGAAAATAAAATAATATTTTACTAGAATAAGGTTGTAATTTTATTTTATTTAATGTATAATTTAATCTAAAAAATTAATATTTATACAAAATAAATAGGGGTTTAAAATGTCAGAAATTCAAATGAAAATTGAGCAGGCAAAAATTTTATCACTTCAAAAAAAATACGAGGAATCTCTTGAATTATATTTAGAGTTAGAAAATAGTAATACAGAAATAGATGATTATAATCGTGCAAAGATATATGCTGGTATAGGTAATATATATAGGGCTGAATTACAATTTAGTAAAGCTATTAAATATTTTCACAAAGCATTAGATTTTAGTTCTACTAACAAACTTGCTCTCAAAGGTATTGCTAATTCATATAGAGGTATCAAAGATAGACAACAAGAGCTATCTTGGTGGTTGAAATATATTGAAGTTGATAACAAAGATTTTCTTGCTTTAACTAGAATTGCAGATGTGTATAGAAATTTGGGTAATCTTGGAAAAGCAGAACAATATTATTTGATGACTTTGGATAATCAATCTACTAACAAATTTGCTCTTATGGGTCTAGGTGATTTATATTATAAGTGTAAAAATTATGATCAAGCATTAATTTATTGGGAACAATTGTTAGATCTTTATCCTGAATTTATAAATATTATAACTATGGTTGGTAATATTTATCGTTTACGCAAAGATTTTCCAAAAGCAATGGAATATTATCAAAAAGCATACAAATCATCATCTAATAATAATTTTGTGTTATATGGTATTGCAGATACACTAAGAGGATCTAAGCAATATGCAGAATCTATTTATTTTTGGAAAGAACTCTTAGAAAGAGATTCTGAAAATCCAAAGATCCTGACAAGAATTGCAGATATTTATTTTGCTTTAGAACAATATGATGAAGCAGAAGTACAATACAACTTGGCATGGACTAAATTTCAAGATAAATATGGTTTTGTTGGAAGAATTCGGATTGCAATATATAAAAAACAATTTGAAGAAGCATACTCTATGTTATTAGAGTTACTATCTATGTATGGTAAGGATACACGTATTGTTATGTTAAGTATAGATATGTTGGTTACTATAGGTAAATCCAAAGAGATTAGTTCAATTTTATCTAATTATATGGAAATATCTATGAATATGGATGTTTCTAATTATTTATCAAAAATTATTGTTTAATTTTTTTAAAAATTTATTATAAATAAAACCCTGTATAGCAGGGTTTTATTTATAATAATTATTATTTATAAATCTAAAATATCAAACTGTTACTCATATCTATAGAGCAATAATTTGATTTCTTTTATAAAGTTTGTTATTATATTTATACACTGTATATTTTTTGTGAAAGGATTAGAATATGTCTCAACTAAAATTAGTTAATAAACTAGAAGAATTATTATCTACAAGTGCAGAAACTGGCAATTATGCAGACACAGTGAAGTTATTAACAGATATGTTTGAAATGAATCCTACAGAATCTCTTTATAGTTTTTATTTAGGGCTATTATTAGTTCGTACAAAGAATTATCAAAGTGGTATCAAATATTTAGAACAGGCAAAAAATGCAAAACTAGATCCAGGACAGAGACTACGCTGTTTAATCTTTTTAGGCAAAGCTTATGCTGATGTAAAAGCTTATAGTAAGGCTGAGAGAGCGTTTAGAGAAGCCTTACAAACGGGAGTACCAGAACCTGGTGCATATTCTGCATTAGGTGCTATTTTCTATGAAAGAAACATGGTAAATCAAGCTATAGATGCTCTGAGAAAAGCATTGGAGATAGATCCTAACTATGTTGGTGCTATTAATAATTTAGGATATATTCTAGTTGAGACTAAAAAAGATATCGCTCAAGGAGTGAGTCTTTGTCGAAAAGCAGTAAAGCTGGATCCAGAAAATCCTGCATATAGGGATAGCTTAGGTAAGGCTCTTTTTGATAATAAACTTTACGATGAAGCAAAAGAAGAATTAGAAATAGCGATGAAATTATCACCAAATAATGAAACAATTATAAAACGATATAAAAATGTACTAGAAAAAATGGAGGGAAAATGAAAAAAGTAATTATTTTTTTCTTTGTATTAAATATTGTTGCACCAATTAATGCAATGATTGTTAAAGATCCTACAATCAAACCACCCAAAAAGGGGGAAGTAATTACTAAAGAAATCTTACCTCCTTATAATCCTTATTCTTTGTATGTACCCTCTAAAAATATACTTAAACAACTCCCAACAGATAGAGTTTTAGATATAGCAGCAACAGCATATGCTGTAAATTTTTTAACAAAATCAATTTATTTTTATACTAACGCTATAGAAATTTTTTCTAATGATGTAGGAACGGTTGCATGGGCAACATATGAGACAGGATTTATATATTTTCAAAAAAAACAACTGAAATTAGCTTTGGAATATTTTGATAAAGTGCTACAATTAAATAACGCTCCTTCAACAGTACAAAATTTAGCAAGAGTTATGGCATCTCGAATTAGAAATAAAAAAGAATTTGATGTATTAAAAAAACAAGAAGATGTAGTTTTTTTAGCAGATAAAAAAGCTAGATCTGTATTAGACAAGCAAATAGCAAAAGAAGAAAAAACAGCAGAAAAATTACAACGACAATTATCTAAAGAAAGAAAGAAAAGAGAAAAAGAAGAAAAAGAACTTTTGAAAAAAGCTAAAAAAGAGAATGATCTTAAAATAATGGACAAAGAAATATCATAATATGATTAAAAAGGTATAGCAATATGGCTAAAAGAAATTTTTCTAATCTTCAATATCTAATGATGTTTGTAGAAGCGATAGTAATAGTACCCCTAGTTAATATTATTTCTTTCTTTTGTCCTTATGATAAAATTTATAATTTATCAAAAAAAATAGGAGCTATTATACTAATAATAGCTCCTATTAAACAAAAAATAATAGGTGAAAATTTAGCTATTATTTTTCCTGAAAAAAAATATTCAGTACAAGAAATAAAAGAAATATCTCTTATTATAGTAAGTTATGAATTTCGTATATTACTTGAAATGATTTCTTTTTCTAAAATGAATTTTCAAGAAATCATTTCTTATATAAGAATAATACAAAGTGATCAAATAGCATCATTTTATCATGCTCAATCTACAGGGGTTGTTAGTTTTTCGTTACATTATGGTAATTGGGAATTATTAGGTTCTATAATGAATCAAGTTGGGATCCCTTTGGCTTGTTTAGTTGAACGGCAATTTAATCCATGGATAGATAAATATCTTCAATTTTTAAGAAAAAAATTAGGGATAAAAACTGTTTATAATGAAATTTCTCAAATGAGATCTTTATTAACATATATGAGAAATAAAGGAAGTGTAGCTTTGGTTGCCGATCAAACATATTGGTTTGATCCTCTTTTTATTCTTTTTTTTAATAAAGAAGCTGCTGTTCCTCAGGGTACGGCTAGTTTGGCTTTGAAAATGAATTCAATTTTGTGTTTTGGATATAGTCAATATATTTCAGAGGGTATTTATGCTATTAATTTAGATATGAATATTATTTCTAATGATCAAAAAAATAAGCTATCTGTAGAACAATTGATGAAAATAGTATATCATCGATATGAAGAAGTTATCAAACAAGATGTTACTAATTGGTATACATTGGGATCTGACAGATGGGCTTTAACTAAAGAATCACTAAAAGAATGGAATAAAAATCCAGATAGTAGTAGATTTTAGAGTTCTTGGCATGAAAATTGCTATATATAAAGAGTAAGAATGAAAATAATTATTATATTCGTGGAGGTATACAATGGCAGTAAAACCTATTGGTAGTCGTATTCTTATTGAAGTGAAAGCCGGAGAAGAAAAAACATCTAGTGGATTATATATCCCTAATGCAGCTCAAGAAAAAACTAATACAGGAAATGTTATTGCTATTGGTGATAAAGATGTCACTGTAACTGTAGGACAAATAGTAGTATTTGACAAGTATGCAGGAACACAAATTGAAGTAGAAGGAAAAGAAATGCTTCTTCTCGATATGGAAAATGTATTAGCTGTTGTTCAATAAATAAAATATCCAAAAATAAAAATCCTCCTAATTTTAGGAGGATTTTTTGGTATAATTTTAGATCAAAGCACTATCTGTTCCGTTATATTTTTGCATAAATGTTTGCATATAATAGTCTTGTAACTCAAACATTTCTATCTCTTCTTTCTTTCCCAACTCATGATCAAATCCAAGTAAATGGAGAACTCCATGTATTGTTAAACGAATAAACTCCTCTTCATAACTTACTTGAAATTCTTGAGATTGATTAAAAGCAGTTTCTGATGAAATAATTATATCACCTAATGAAGATTCAGCAAGGATAAATTCGTTTTCATCATCAAAAGCAAAAGATAGCACATCTGTACTGCAATTTTTTTGTCTATATTGTTGATTTAGTTTTTGAATAAATATATTATCACATATTAATAAAGAACAAGATCTATTACCACACTCAAATTCTTCTAATAATTCTTTAATAAAAGTATTTAATAATGATAAAAAATGTTCGTTTAATTCTATTATATTTTTAGATGAGGGTTCTATAGAAATATCTATCATATAATTCCTTACAATTTAAAATTATTACTTGAAGAAGATAAATTTGAAAAATGTTCTGTTAATAATTGATTTTTTTTATTTGTATCTAATTGATTAATATCATGGTATATAGAAATTTTATTATAATTATATTTTGTAAATAACACTTTGGTGTTATTTTGATAAATTTTATAAAGAGAAAAATCTAATTTTTCTAACATAGCTATATTAATAAATAAAGAACGAGAATAATTTGGTATTAAAATATTTAGACCGAGTTTATTACTTATTTGCCATGCTTTTAATTGTTCATCTTCTGTAGAATCAGCATTCCAAACAATTAAAATACTTTCATTTGATTGTGGAAGAACAGTAATAGTGTTATCAAAATTAATTTTTAAATCTTGTGTAGGAAGTTTGATTTTTTCAAATGATTGATTAGAGAGCATACATTCTGAAAACATTAATTCTGTTTTGTCAGCAAGATGTAGCAATGTGTGTTTTGTTAGGGATCTGAAATCTTTCATTTATATAACCTCTAAATAAAATACTAAGTAATTATATTAAATATAATATATAATACTGTAAAATTCAAGAATAATTGTGAAATAAAATTTTAATAAAAATAAATATGATAATAAAAATCTAAAAAACCTCTAAGAATTTTTCTTAGAGGTTTTATATTAGTCATCGATCTTGGGAGCATGTGTGTTTAGAATCGCTTCTATTTCTGTTCTAATTTCTTCAGAATCTTTTGTTAATACTACTGAGATTTCACCAGCAATCATATCTAATGCATCATTATACAATTTTTTTTCCGTAGAAGATAATTCTTTTACGATATTTCTTCGATGTAAATTACGAATAACTTCAGCAATATCAAGAATTCTTCCTGATTTGATCATCTCTGTATGTAATTTGTAACGCTGTTTCCAATCAAACGCATTAACATCTCCGTCAGATGCTAAAATATCAAAACTTTGTTTGATCATCTTTTTCGTTGCAAGAAGACGCAAGCCCGTAGATGGAAGATTGTTTACTGGTAACATAACCTTTGTATTGGTTAGAGGGAATTCAATAATCAGATACTCTCTTTTTTCACCAAGGACTTCCTTTTCCTCAATATCAACGATTTGACCAGATCCATGAAATGGATAAAAAACGGACAAACCTTTTTCAAACATTAATATCCTCTCTATATAGATTCTTGTAATACAATAAAAATATGATATTATCTAAAATTACATCCTTGTAAAATATAGATAAAATTCTTATTACATTGAGTATTGTTGTATATTTTAGCTTATAATAATGTATCGGCAAAAATGATTATTTATGTAGTTTAATTTTAAAATATTGACAAAATAAGTGAATAAATATATGCTATAAATAATAATATGTAATGTGGGAGTTAGAATATGATAGACTAAAAAGAATATCAACAAAGTAATAGAAACAGGCCTATAAAGATAGAAAAAATAATAAATAGCTTTCTTTTATTTGGTATTATAATTCTTAGTTTGTTATTATTTTTTAAAATCATTATACATCCAATATCTGGTGATGATTGGATATATGGATCTAGTTATCCTTTGAACAAATTATTTTTTTTAGAATATGGGTGGCATCCTGGTAGACATATTAGTGAAATTTTGTATATTATTCCTAGTCAAATTTTTGGTAAAATATTAGGAATTAGTATAGGTAATAATTTATTATCAGTGCGTATTATCAATAGTATTATGGGTATTATTATGAGTATTTGTTTTTATTGGGTTTCTTCCCAATATATCATTAATGATCTGACTGTTAATCAAAAAACAAATAATTTTACTAAATTATTTATAATAATATTATTATCTTTTTATATGCAGAGATTTACTTCTCATATGGTATATTCTAGTATAGTTGTAGGAGGATTTGTACTGGCTTTATTTGCATGGCTACCATTCTTATATTACTATTATAAATGTTGTTTACCATTAAAAATGATGAATAATAAATTCCAAACTTATGGAATAATGATAGTTATCTTTTATTTAGGGACTCAAATTATAGATACAGCATATTTTATTACAGTAAGTTTATCTATAATGTTAGTATTTTATATATTAGGACAAAAATTCTTTCCTGATCTTTTTGAAAAAACTAAAATATCTAAAAAAGATCAGAATTTTATATTAATTTTATTAGGAACTCATATAGTATATGTTTTTTTTGCTTTTTTTAGAAACACAATATTATCACCAAATCAAGCATCATCTAGAGCACCACATATAACATTTGATATTATAGAAATTATACATCGAATTAAACAAGGTCCATGGTTGCAAGATTTAAGTATGGTCATTGGTGGATTAATAATTTTGTATTATATCTATAAAATTATTAAAAATAAAATTCTTAAAAAAGAAGATTTTTTGTATCTATCTATGTGTATAGTATCATTATTATGGATAGTTATTTTATCTATAATAAATACTCCAATTGATCACCCTTTGTGGCTATTATGGTTATGTGAGATCAATCTTATTTTTAAATCATATAAGAATAATAATAGAATTATTCAATTATTATTACCAATTATATTATTAGGAATATTTATAAATGTTTTCGAAAGAGAAAGAAAAAATTTAAATAAATCTGGTCAATATTATCAAAGAGATCAAATATTAGTTGATTATTATATAGATGCTCAACAAAATAACAAAAAATTTATAATAATACCTGTAGATTTAGCTAACAAAATAAATTTGAATATAACAGAACATCAAAAATGGCCTTTAAAAGATATATCATTATGGATGCAATATCACGGGTATTCAGATAGATATATACCAATTACATTTATTTCTAATAAATAATAAAAAGATCCTTTTCTACATTAGAAAAGGATCTTTTTGATAGTTAAATAATTGCTAAAAATGATAAAAAATATTATAATAATCATTATGTATAAATCGATAGTATATATTTTTATCAAATTTTTAATAGCTAGTAGTCTTGTATTTTGTTTATTTTTTTTAGGAATCGCTTTTTATAAACCGTCTCCTAATTTTCATAATGATTCTCGTTTGATAGTCATTTTAGGGGCTGGTTTTTTAAAAAATGGTAGTCCTGTTTTAGCATTAGAAAAACGATTGAATAAAGGAATAGAAGTTTGGACTCAATTATCTGGTATAAATCACAATAAGACATTTATTTTATTGAGTGGTCATAAAGAAGAAGTTCAAGTAATGTTTGAATATTTGAAAAATCATGATATTTCAATAGAATATTTAATTAGAGATAAATTTAGTTATAATACTAGAGATACGATTAGGTATGCTTATCAAAAATCTCAACAATTAAATACCAGTCCTATTTTTGTATCGCAAGCATATCATATACCTAGAATATTATTATATGCAACAGTATATGGATACGATGATGTTATGTATGTTGCAACAGATAGAGTAAATATTCCTTTTCATAAATTATTATATGTATCAATTAGAGAAGCTTTTGCAATAGTATTATTTCCATATTTTTATTTTATTTTAAATTCATATCAAAAATATAATGAAAAAACGCCCGAAAATCAACCAAAATAGATTGATTTATATACATTTTTTGACAATCGTATATAAAACAATCTAATCTAGTTGATTTTTTTGATGTAATGGTGTACAATATGTTGTAAATACAGATCAAACTGTTTTAGAGGTAAATTATGGGTAAATATATTTTCAAGCGTCTCATGATGTTAATTCCTGTTGTATTGGGGATTTCATTTGTGGTTTTTTCAATAATATCACTAACCCCTGGAGATCCAGCTCAATTAATTTTAGGAGAAAGTGCCTCAGCCGAAGCGTTAGCTAATAAAAGAGAAGAATTAGGTCTTAATGATCCTTTTATTGTTAGATATTTAAAATATGTATCTCGTGTAGTTGTCGGTGATTTTGGACGATCATATACAACGAATGTACCTGTTGCTCAAGAGATCATGTCTCGTTTTCCTAATACTTTGGTACTTACTATTAGTGCCGTTTTACTGGCCATATTGATAGGAATTCCTATAGGTGTTTTCACAGCAGTTCGTCAATATTCTTTATGGGATAGTGGTATAATGCTTCTTACTTTATTAGGGGTTTCTATGCCTGTATTTTGGCTTGGCTTAATGTTAATTTTACAATTTTCGTTACATTGGAATTTGTTACCGGCTGTAGGGCAACCATCTTGGTCTATTAATGGAGTAAGAGCCTTGGTTTTACCGACACTTAGTTTAGGAATAAGCACTGCTGCAATTATTACTCGTATGACAAGATCTTCTATGTTAGATGTTGTTCGACAAGATTATATTAGAACTGCTAGAGCCAAAGGAGTTAGTGAATTTTATGTAATTACAAGACATGCATTAAAAAATGCACTGATTCCTGTAATAACAGTAATAGGTATTCAATTTGGTAGCTTGTTAGGTGGGGCTATTCTGACAGAAAGTGTTTTTTCATGGCCTGGTGTTGGTAGATTGTTAGTAGAAGCTATTCGTCAAAAAGATACGCCTAGAGTTATGGGTATTGTTATTTTTCTTGCTATTGCATTTAGTTTAGTTAATTTGATTGTTGATATTATTTATGTATATATTGATCCTCGAATTAGATCTAGATATAAATAAGGAGTAAATTATGAATCAAGTACAACAATCAAAAGATTTATTTTATTACCATATTGATCAAAAACATTATAAAAATATTTTTATAATGTTTTCAGTTTTTATGATTATTATTAATTTAATTAGTATCTCAAAATCTTATAATATTAGTGCTTTCATACCAAATGAAGCAGGAGAATTTAATAAAATAGCAAGAATTGTTCATTTTATAGCACTTACAACACGATTTATATTTGGTATATTACTATCATTAATACTTTTTTCACATATGTTTGGTTCTCAATTATCAAGTGTTATAAAAAGATTGCGTAAAAATCCTTTAGCTATTTTGGGACTATGTATTATTTTAACATTGACAGTACTTGCTATTTTTGCAGATTTTATTGCTAATTATGAATTAGTAGTTATTAAACAAAATTTATCTAATACATTTTCAAAACCAGGATATAGTACTTTATTAGGTACAGATGAATTTGGTAGAGATATATTTGCTCGTATTGTTCATGGAACAAGAATTTCTCTCAGTATTGGTTTTGTAGCTGTTTCTATATCAATTGTATTGGGTGGATTTCTTGGAGCTCTTGCAGGATATTTTGGTGGTTGGTTGGATAATGTTATAATGCGTATTATGGATGTATTCCTAGCTATTCCTTCTATCTTACTATCTATTGCTGTTGTATCAGCTTTAGGACCAAGTTTAGTCAATCTAGTAATTGCAATATCTATTTCTTCTGTACCTGTTTATGCAAGGATAGTGAGAGCTTCTGTATTATCTATTAGGGGACAAGAATTTATTGAAGCAGCTCATGCAATAGGCGCAAATCATATTTATATTATTATCAAACATATTATTCCTAATGTAATGTCACCTATTATTGTTCAAGGAACTCTTGGAGTAGCAGGAGCTATTTTAAGTATTGCAGGTTTAAGTTTTATAGGATTGGGAGTTCAACCTCCAACTCCAGAATGGGGATCTATGCTTGCTGGAGGACGGAGCTTTATAAGAAGAGCTTCTTGGGTAACAACATATCCAGGAGTTGCAATTATGATTACGATTCTTTCATTAAATTTACTAGGCGATGGATTGCGTGATGCTCTTGATCCAAAATTGAAGTAGGAAGTATATGATGAGTTCAAAAGAAATAATATTAGAAATAAAAGATTTATTTGTCAAATACACATCAGAAAGTGGTGCTGTTCACGCTGTAAATGGGTTTAATATGATTCTTCATGCGGGGGATACTTTTGGTCTTGTTGGTGAAACAGGAGCAGGTAAAACTACAACAGCTCTCAGTATTATGAGATTAATTGCAGAACCTCAAGGGCGTATTATTTCAGGAAGTATTCGATTTATGGGAGAAGAAATTCTTAACAAAACGGAAGCTGAAATGAGAAGTATTAGGGGAGGAAAAATCTCTATGATTTTTCAAGATCCTATGACATCATTAAATCCTGTTATGACTATTGGTGAGCAAATTTTAGAAGTTATAGAGATTCATCAAAAAGAATTATCAAAACAGGATGCTTTGAATAGAGCTGAAGAAATGCTAGAATTAGTAGGTATTCCAAAACAACGCTTTAATGAATATCCACATCAATTTTCTGGTGGTATGAAGCAGCGTGTTGTGATTGCTATAGCTTTATCTTGCAATCCCAAATTAATTATTGCCGACGAACCTACAACAGCTTTAGATGTAACAATTCAAGCACAAGTTTTAGAATTAATGCGAGAATTACAAAAAGAATTCAAAACAGCAATGATGTTAATTACTCATGATTTGGGAGTTGTTGCACAAGTATGTGATCATGTTGCTATTATGTACGCTGGAAAAGTTGTTGAAAATGGCACGGTAGAAAATATATTTAGAACAACAAAACATCCTTATACAGTAGGATTATTTGGTTCTATTCCTAATTTAATAAATAATGTAGAACGATTAAATCCTATTAAAGGGTTAACTCCTGATCCAACAGATTTACCTTCTGGATGTACTTTTCATCCACGCTGTCCTTATGCTACAGAAGTATGTGCTATAACAGTTCCAAAAAATATGACCCTTCAAGAAGGAAATACGGTTGAATGTTTGATTTATGAAGGACTTATTAAAGGAGTGGATCATGCCTAAAAATTTAATTGAAGTTAGAAATCTAAAAAAACATTTTCCTACTCCTAAAGGTGTTGTACATGCTGTTGATGATGTTTCTTTTAGTATTCCTGAAGGAAAAACTTTGGGTGTAGTGGGAGAATCAGGGTGTGGAAAATCTACTACAGGTCGTCTTTTACTTCGTTTGATAGAACCTGACGAAGGACAAATATTATTTGAAGGAAGAGATTTACTTTCTTATTCTTATGAAGAAATGCGTGATGCTCGCCGTCACATGCAATTAATTTTTCAAGATCCTTACGCTTCTTTAAATCCTCGAATGACTATTGGTGAAACAATTGGAGAACCTCTTTTAGTTCATAAATTAGCTAAAAAAGATAGTACTTTGACTAATAAAGTTTATAAAATAATGGATACTGTTGGATTAGCTCGAAACTTAATCAATTCTTATCCTCATGAATTAGATGGAGGTCGGCGTCAACGCGTCGGTATAGGTAGAGCTTTGGTGTTACAACCTAAATTTATGATATGTGATGAACCTGTTTCTTCACTTGATGTATCAATTCAAGCACAAGTACTAAATCTAATGCAAGATTTACAACAAGAATTTAAACTGACCTATTTATTTATTACTCATGATTTATCTATTGTAAAACATTTTGCTGATGAAATTATGGTTATGTATCTTGGTAAAGTAGTAGAACAAGCTTCTTCTGAGGATTTGTTTAAAAATCCTCAACATCCTTATACACAAGCTTTATTATCTGCAATAGCAATTCCATCTTTAGATCAAAAACATAATAGAATCAAATTAAGAGGAGAAATAACTTCTCCTATTGATCCAGCTCCATATTGTCGTTTTGCTTCTCGTTGTATGTATGCTCAAGAAAATTGTTTTAAAGATTATCCAAACTTAGAAATTACTGATAATCACACTTGTGCTTGTTTTCATAAAAATAATCTTATAGAAACTATTATTAATTAATCATATAAATATTTGTCTTAAAAAAAATCCTGAATATTCAGGATTTTTTTTGTTATAATTCATTAAGAATAAACTGACGCTCTTTATAATCTAATGATTCACTAGAACCTTTTTCAAGTATTTTATTTTGTTGTTGTAAAATTTTTTCTAAGATATACATATCTGTAAATTTCACAGTTGCGGGAAATTCTAAAGTAGCTCTTTTAATTTTTGATGTATCGTACCAAGTGACTTTATTAGGATTTCTACTTTGTGGAATCCCATAGTTATCAAGCATCTTTTCAGATAGCGTATAAAAAGAAAAATATTCAGGATTAAAAAAAATAGTGATTTGATAACTAAGTTTATTATTAAAATCAATAAAAACTTTATTAATTAGGTTATTGTTACTATAGCTAGATTTCAATACTAATGTATAAGGAGTAGGGAGAATTAATTGTTTTAAAAGAATATCTTCAGCAACAATTAAATATTTTGAATTTTCTATGGTGGTTATTATTTCTTCTTGTGTCATTTCAAAATTAATACCTAAAAACGAAAAATCTTGTGTATAAATTATATTTACAAAGAAGAATAGTAATAATATTTGATACTTCATTAGTTTATTCATTTCCAATAAGATAATCTAAAAATTTTTTCCAGCCTGGAGCATTTTGGAGCTCAGAAGGTGCTATATTTAATATTTTTCTAGTAATTTGTTCTATACTTTGAGAAGGAGCCGAGGTGGGTTGTAAAATACAAAAAGGAATTTGTTTTCTTACAGCTGTAGGTATTAATAAAGAATCAGGAATGTAGCCTAATGGTTCTAATTTGACATTCAAAAATTGATTAGAAATAGAAATTAATTTGCCAGCAACTTTTTCAGCTTCACTTTGAGAACGAGCTCTATTAACTACTAGTTTTAAGGCTGATGGTTGTGTACTATGATCTAAAGAAATAGATTTGATAATACCATAAGCATCTGTAATAGAAGTAGGTTCAGGTGTTGTAACAACAATAGTTTCATGAGCAATCGTAGCAAAATGAGTAACATTAGATGATACACCAGCTGCTGTATCTATAATAAGAAAATCAGCATAGTTTAATTCCAAAATACCAGTAATGATATTCATTCGTTCTTCTTCAGACATATTAGCTAGTTGACTTAATCCCGAAGCTCCTGCAATAAGATCAACACCATAATTAGTAGGTATTATAATCTCATGTAATTTTTTTTGACCTTTAAGTACATGATATAAATTTGATTTAGGAATTATTCCTAAAAGAATATTAATATTAGCAAGTCCTAAATCTGCATCCATAAGAACAACTCTTTTTGGTTGAGAGTAGTTATCTTTGAGATTGGCTAAAGTTATTGCAAAATTAAGAGCAAAATTACTTTTACCAACCCCACCTTTACCAGATGTTACAGTAATTATTCGTGTACGAGAATTATTATTTTCAACCATGCGTCTTAGTCCTTCAGCTTGATTTGGACCTAGTAATACAGACATAAAAACTCCTTATTGTAGAGATTCTTTAATGAGACGATGTGTATCTGCGATTTCAAAATCTTGAGGAATTTCTTGACCATCAGTTATAAAAGAAAATGGTTTTCTATATTTATATGATAAAGAAATAATAGATCCTAATGTTTTTGTTTCATCTAATTTAGTTACTAATATATGATTGTAATTAAGAATACTATAGGCATCACAAATGTAATCTAAATCAGAAACTTTAGTAGTAGCACTTACTACTAAATGAGTATCTATAGGTTTACCTATCATGGATATCCAATGTGCTAATTCTTGAATAGCAATTGTTTCTTTTGGTCCTTTTCCTGCTGTATCTATAAATGTAAAATCTAATTTTTTTTCATTCATTAGTATAAAAAAATCTTCTTGTTTGTTAATAGCATGAAATTGAGTATTCATGTAGCCTGCTAGTTTTTCTAATTGAGTTTCACCACCTACTTTATATCTATCAATAGAAATAAAGCGAAATGTTTTTTTCCTCATTAAAGAAAGATGTGCTGCTAATTTGACAATCGTACTTGTTTTACCAACTCCTGTTGGTCCAACAAAAATAATATCGTGTTCATATTTATAGTGATCTAAACTAATATTAGTAATAGGAATATTTTTTTGTAAAAATTTTTCTACAGCTACTAAAATATTACTTTTATCTGTTAGAATTTCAGGAGATTTTTCTAAATTACTGATAATATCTTCAATAATTTTATGTGAAAATTCTCTTTCACTCAAATATTTATCTATCCAACGAAGATGCTGTTGGTGAATTTCATATTCATTAGGTAATTCCCTACCTTCTTGTAAAATATTAATCAATTGAGAATTGTTAATATTTTTTTGTTGAGATGTTAGAATATTTGCTAATTCTTTGAAGTCACTTCTAATATTTGCTAATTCTTTTTTCAGCTCAGTTTCTTTGATGATTTTATTTTTAGTATTTGTTGGAGCAGAATACGCTCTTTTTGGTAATATTTGTTCCAATCGTGATATTTGTTCTGTAACTTTTGCTGTATTTTTTATTGTAAACAGATTATCATCTACTGCTTTTTTTGAAAAAATTGCAGTTTTTTGTTTAATAATATTTTTTTCTATAGAAGAAAATATATTATTAAATCCATTATCTTTATTTTTTGATGTTAAAGGTTTTGGAAAATTCCTTATTTTTTTATCATCTTCAATAAAAGATGTGTGTTCAGGAATACCTATAACTATTTTATAAATGGTTTGTTGTTTTAGTCCCATAAAGGAGGAAACTGTTTCTTCGGTATCTTTAATTAATCGAGCTTCTTTTAAGGCAGGATCATATTTTTTCTCAGTATTTAATAAAGCGTAGGCTTCTTGTTTGTTTTTACCTGTGAATGTTTGATAACGCATAACAGATCCTTTGAAATTTTTATTTATATATTATAATTGATTAACTGATTTTTAGCAATATTTAATTAGTAGCAGGAAAATTAATCATTCCTAATTGTTCTACACTAAAATTTTGAGGCACTTCAGAATAGGCAATAACTGTAGTATTGGGAAAAGAATGGAATAGAATTTCTCTTATTAATCTTCTAATACGTTTTGAACATAAAATTACAGGATGGATACCTTCTGTAAGTTTTTGTTCTATAGTTTGACCAACTAGATTTACAAATTGAGTCATACTAGCGTTGTCTAATGTTGAAATATAACCTTGCGGAGTATCTTCAATAGAGTTCATAAGAATTTGTTCCCATTGTGGATCTATTAGAAGAGCTTTAATAGAATTATTAGTACTTACAGAAGGATCTGATAAGATTTGTTTTCCTAAGACATCTCGAATTTGTTCGGTTACAGCATCTAAGTGTGGTAAACTAGCTCTATAATCTGAAATTACTTCTAAAATAGGTATCATATTGCGTATTTTCACGCGTTCTTTTAATAAAGCTTGTAAAATTTTATGAATTTCACCAATATTTGATTGTTTGAGTGTATCATCAACAAGTGTTGGGAATTCTTTGTGGAGAGCATCCATCATATACTGAACATCTTGTCTAGTAAGTAACTCAAAAGAATTTCTTCTTATTAGTTCTGTTAAATGTGTCGCAATTACAGAAGGTGGATCAAACACATCAAAACCACTAATTTCTGCTTTGGCTCTGTCATCTAAAGAAATCCATTTTGCAGGAAGGTTAAAGGCAGGTTCCATACTTTCAATACCTTCAATAAGCTTTAGATCTTTTTGAGGATTCATCGCAAGAAGTTTGTTGACAAAAACTTGCCCTCGGCCAATTTCCATTCCACGAACTTTAATAATATATTCTTGAGAATCTGCACTTATATTATCTGTAATACGAATAGGGGGTACTAAAATACCCAAATCTAATCCTATATGTCTACGCATCAGTTTGATACGCTCTAGTAGATCACCCCCTTGAGTTTTGTCTACTAGGGGAATAAGACTATATCCGATTTCCATACTCATAGGATCAACATGTAAAATATCTTGTATGGTAGGTTGGTCATCAGCTTGAGCTGCTTCTTGCTGTTGATTTTTTATTTTGGTATTTTCTTGTTCTATAGTAGATTGTCCCATGAGATAAGCTGATACTAACATAATTCCGCCAAGAAAGAGACACATGAAAAAAGGAAAACCAGGTAAAAACCCCATAAAAAGAATAGCACCACCTGTCATATATAGTGTTTTTGGTAACATAACAATTTGTGTAGCAATATCAGAAGCAAATTTCTCATTTGAGGAGTTTCTAGTAACAATAATACCTGTAGCGACAGAAACAAGTAATGCTGGAATTTGAGAAACGAGACCGTCCCCTATAGTTAAGGTAATATAGCGATCTGCTGCAGCACTAATATCCATACCATTCATCATACCAATAATAATACCACCAATGACATCAACAACTAAGACTACAGCAGCCATTTGAACATTACCTGATACAAATTTGGAAGCACCATCCATTGATCCATAAAAGCCTGTTTCCATGGTCAAATCACTACGACGTTTTCTTGCTTCTTCTTCGGTAATAGCCCCTGAATTGAGATCTTCATTGATTGCAAGTTGTTTTCCTGGCATAGCATCTAGAGCGAATCTAGCAGCAACTTCGGAAACACGAGTAGCACCTTTTGTGATTACTAAAAATTGAATAGCTAATAAGATAATAAAGATAACAAAACCAACAACAAGATTTCCAGCTACAACAAAATCACCAAAAGCTGTGATAATATGACCAGCATTACCTTTGGTAAGAATTAATCTCGTAGATGATATATTAAGAGCAAGTCCAAAAACTGTTGTAAATAGAATAAGAGTTGGAAAAGATGAAAAGTCAGAAGGTTTTTTTATGTATAAGGTTGATAAAATAATCAGAAAAGAGACAGACAAATTAATGAGAAGAAAAAAGTCTAACAGTATTGGAGGAACAGGGATAATTAGCATCAATACTCCACCAATTGCAGCAAATGCTATAAATAGGTCAGAGTTTTGTGATATTTTTTCGAGAGTTTTTATACCTTGTTGTAATCCAATATTAGGTTCAGCCATATCTACCTCATAAGATTTTATTTTATATTATAAGTGATATAGTGATATATGTAAAATTTTAAGATTGAATATTTGAGCTTATTTTATGGGGTAATTGGAATAGATCTTGATTTAGGAATGTTTTTGGAATATACAAGAGAGAGCACATCAGCTACAGTTTTATAAAATTCATAAGGAATCTCATCACCAATATTAGCATCTGCATACAATCCACGAGCTAGAGGTTTGTTTTCATAGATTGGAATATTATTTTCTATAGCGATTTCTCTTATTTTTAAGGCAACCCTATCTGTTCCTTTAGCAATAACCATAGGAGCATTCATAAAAGATCTATCGTATTTAATAGCTACAGCATAGTGAGTTGGGTTGGTAATAATAACATCAGCTGTTGGAATAGTTTGCATCATACGCCTATTACCCATTTGATGACCTAGTTGACGAATTTTTTGTTTGATTTCAGGATTTCCCTCTTGTTCTTTGAACTCTTCTTTAACTTCTTGTTTGGTCATTTTTAGGGATTCTATATATTCTTTGTATTGAAAAATATAATCAGAAATAGCAAGTAATAACAAAATCATCCCAGTGATAAATACAAATCTAACAATAATCCCAGCCATAGATCCTAAGGCAGTATTACTGTCCATATGAATATAAGAGATGATAGTACCCAATTCATTCATGGTAAAGATAAAGGCAATACCAAAAACTATAACTACTTTTGCTAGTGATTTACCAAGATTAAAGAATGTTTGTTTTGACCAGAACATTTTTTTTAAATTAGAAAAAATATTTCCAAATATTTTTGAAAAATTTGGAGTCAATTTTTTGGTAGTGAATAAAAATTTAGTTTGAGCTAAAGAAGCAATCAAAGTAGATAAGACAGCAGTAAAAAAGATAGGCCATAATAAAGTCATAAGAATACCTATAGTATTAAAACTCATCCCTTGAACATCATTTTTAGTAAATTTTATTGTATCGATTCCTTCCATATAAAAAACTACTAATTTGAACATATTATTATAAAAATGCCTCCAAAAAACAACAATACATAAAAATATTGCCAAAAAAGAAATAATACCTATTAATTCTTGGGATTGAGGAATATCGCCATCTTCTCTGGATTTCCTCTTTTTTGCTTCGGATGGCTCTTCGGTGCGTCCTTCATCTTCAGGATTAGCAAAGCGTTGTAAATCTAATGTTAGTAATATTGGATCGCAAAGAAGAGTTGTAAGATTAATAGAAAAAAGTAATTCTTGTGTGTTTGTTGACATTTAAGCACCTTGTTTGGAGAGACGAATTAATTGTAAAATAGAATTATGAAGATCTTTGAATAATATAGTTCCTACATCTAAAATACTAGGCGTGATAAGCCATAATACCACAAGTCCTATAAATATTTTGATATTCCACCCCATAACCATTACATTAAATTGAGGAGCAACACGACCAATAAGCCCCATAGCAATATCTAATAGTAAAGTAACACTAATAATAGGCAATGAAATACGAAAAGCTAGAGCTAGGATAACAGATGCTGCTGTTTTAATAGATAAAAATAAAGCTTGTATAGAAGAAGTTTGTATGATGGGTATTTCTTGAAATGATTTTACAATAATTTCTATAAAAACAAAATGAGATTCTGTTCGAATAAATAACAACATGATTATAATAGATAAAAAATTACCAAGTGTTGGTATATTATCTTGGGTCAGAGGGTTGACATTTTCACTAAAACTTAAGCCCATCGTGTTTGAAAAAATACTACTAGACAATTGTATAGAAGATACGGTTATTTGAACAATAAATCCTATGGCAAGGCCTATTATTAAACTACTTAATAAATGAATAATATACTCAGAAATATTTGGTACAGGAGCTAATAAATTCATTCCTACCACCAGTGGTGTACTTAGTAATGCTATGAAAAAACTCAATCCAGCTCGAACCATGGTAGGAATACCGGTAGAAAAAACAGGTAATAATAATAATAAGCCAAAAATACGAGCAAAAATATTAAGAAAAGTTTGGAAGTGTTGTTGAAAATAATCAAATAACATCGTGTATCCTAAAGTTGAGCGGTAGCTATTAATGAAAACATGGCATCAATAAAATTAAGCATTCTTGTAATATAAAAAGGAGCACTTATTGCTAATAGGATAGTTACAATAATAAATTTAGGGACAAAAGTGAGTGTTTGTTCTTGAAGAGAAGTAGTTGCTTGAAAAATAGAAATGATCAAACCTAATATCATTGTGATACCTAATATAGGAACACTTAGAAATAAAACTTCTATCATTGCTAAATTGATAATATTTAGAATAGCACCTTGTGACATATGAACCTCTTAATTACAATTTATCTCATAAAGCTGCGAACAAGATTATCTATTAATAAATCCCAACCATCAGCTAATACAAATAATAATATTTTGATAGGAAAAGAAATAGTAACAGGCGGTACCATCATCATTCCCATAGACATTAATGTTCCTGCAACGACTATTTCTATAATAGTAAATGGAATCATGATTAGCACCCCCATATAAAAAGCTATCGATATTTCATTAAGAACAAAGGCTGGTATCAATATATAAGTAGGAACATCATTTTGATTTCTAGGTCTTTCAATACCAGAAAGCTGGATAAAACGATAAATATATCGTTCAGATGTCTCTCTAAACATGAATTCTCTAATGGGGGCAACCCCTTTAACATAACCTTCGTCTAAAGTAATAGATCCTTCAAAATATGGTTGTAACCCTTCTGTATAGGATTTTTGTAAGGTAGGAAACATAATAAATAAAGTGAGAAACAACGACAGTCCTGCAATTGTTTGAGTAGGAGGTAAATTTTGTGTTCCTATACCTCTTCCTACAAAAGAAAGAACAATATAAATTCTAACAAAAGATGTCATTAATATTAGTAATGAAGGCGCTAAAGAAATAATAGTAAGTAAGAATAAAATTTGTAAAGCTAGAGAAACTTCCTGAGGTGTTTGAGCTTGACTAACATTAAAATTGACAGAAGGAATAGACAGTTGTTGAGCATAAAAAGAAATAGGTATAGCTAAAAATATTCCTAAGCTTAGCCATAAAATTTGTTTTTTATTCATAATAATCCTCATAATTTTAATATATACTATACATAATAATTGATTATAATATTAATCTCAAATTTCTGTAGTTTTGATTTTTCATATTTTTAATACAATAAACTTTATAACTTGTGTTAAATTATAAAGTGTGTTATACTATATAATAATTTATATAGTATATAAAAGGGTGTTAGTTATGAGTTCTATTCGTGATGTTGCAAAAAAAGCAGGAGTATCTGTTTCATCAGTTTCATTAGCTTATCACAAACCACATCAATTATCAGTTAAAACAAGAGAAAAAATACTAGCTATTGCAGAATTATTAGGATACCACCCTGATCCTAATAAAATCCCTATAAAGTTAGAAACAATAGCTATAATAGTACCTTTGTCTGGGATAAAAAAAACACAAATACCTCTAGTAGCAAAATTAATAGAGATGTTTTATACAAAAGGGTATCGTACAACTATTGTAGATTATACTTCTGTGAATGATTTAGATCATAAAATTAAATCTTTAGAATCAGATAAACATAGTAAAGCAATAATTATTATTTATGATGAAAAAGAAGAAATTATACTAAAAAAACATAATTTACCTATCCTTATTATTAGTGCTCATACTTTTTCTGCAAAATGTATTAATATTGGTTGTGATTATATTGTTGATTTGTTTAATGGTATTAAATCTTATTTTGATCAAGGTAAAAGAAAAGTAGCTGTATTAATTGAAAAAAAATATTTAGAACTTGATTATTTAATAAAATTAAAAGAACAAATGAAAGTTCAATATCAATTAATTTTAGAACAAGATTTTTCAGATGAATCACTTTGTTGTCTTAATGGAGATCAAGGAGATAGTGATAAATTACAAAATTTTCAAAATACTCAAAACCCAGATTTATGGGTAATTATAGGATCTTATTCTGTAAATATAGCTCAAAGTATACCAAATATTAAATTGGAAGGTTTTGTTTTTTTAGAAGAACACGAGCTTTGTATTATTAAGCCAAATCAACAATTAAAAATCATACAAAGACCGTTAACGGCTATTGCAGTAGCAACAGTGGATACTATTTTCGAACTCATTATAAACAAAAAATCTGTATTTCATAATAAAATTTTGATTGAATCAAATTTAATATAAACAAATAGGAGATATTGATATGAATAAATTTAGTTTATTATTATTATTATTAATTAACCCAATGTTTGCTCAAGAAGTTATAGAAGAAAAATTAACGATTTCTGTAGAAGTGGCTGTAAAAAAATTAGAAAAAACATTGTTATCAAAAGGCTTAGTTATTTTTGCTAAAATAGATCATCAAAAAGGTGCAAAAGAAGTAAAATTAGAAATGAAACCATCTGTCATTGTTATTTTTGGTAATCCATTAGTTGGAACAACTTTAATGAATAATAATATGGCGTGGAGCTATGAATTACCATTGAAAATTGCTATTTATGAAGATGTTTTGGGACAAGTTTGGGCTCGATCTCGAGAATTAACTAAAGATATTAATTCCCCAGAAGTTGCATTAAAAATAACTTCTATGAATAGTCTTCTTAAACAGCTTGTACAAATCAAATAATTTATCATTAATATATGAAATCATAAAAGCCCCTTAATTAATAAGGGGCTTTTTATATGGTAGTTTAAAATTAATAAGGAGCATTTTTTTGTAATTCTTCTAATTCATTATTTTTGGATGATAAGGAACTAAAAAGTGTATCAATTTGGATTTTAAGAGTATTGAGTTCTTTTCCTAAGAGTGCTAATGCTTCTCCATTATTTTTTTCAGATGCGATAACAAGTTCCGTTTGAGCATCTTTAGTTCTATCTTCTGCATTTTGTATTTGTTCTTCTATAGCACTAATTTCATTTTTAAGTGGTTTGAGAGAATTTTGAAAAGCTTGTTTCTTTTTTTGTAGTTCTTTTTTTTCTTCTTTAGAAAGATTACCTTTAGTTTTCTCTTTTTTAGGCTTTTTAGCAAGCTCTTCACCAGAGAATCCTTTGTCTTCTAAAAATTCTTGATAAGTACCAAGGAATACATAAGGAAAATCACCATCAAACACGATTAATTTAGTAGCTAATGCATGGAGCATCATTTCGTTATGCGTAACAAATACCATACCACCATTAAAATTCTCTAACGCTTCAGTTAGAGAGTCAACACTTTGCATATCTAAGTGGTTAGAAGGTTCATCTAAAAAGAGACAATGAGTAGGGGTTGCAATTAATTTTGCAAGAAGAACACGAGCTTTTTCACCCCCAGATAGTACATTACATCTTTTTAATGATAACTCACCTTCAAATAACATTGCTCCAGCGATACTACGAGCATAGCCTCTATTTCCACCAGGAAGTACACTAGCAATTTCTTCCTCAATAGTTAGCATAGGATTTAGCTCTTGTTCTGCTACCTGACCATAATAACCAGGTAGTAACTGAGGATGAGATCTTACATTACCTGAAGTAGGGCTTAATTTATCACATAATAAACGCAGTAGAGTAGATTTACCTTTACCATTTTTACCAACAATAGCAATTTTGTCGCCTTTAGAAACATCAAAATCTAAACCTTTTATAAGTAATTCTTTAGGATCATAACCAAAACATAGATTGTCAACGGTAAGCATTATTTTGGTATCAAATTTTTTGAGATTAAATTTGAAATCTAAGTCTGTAATAGCATCTAACTTTCCTTTAAAATCTTTTTTCTCTAAACTTTTGATACGAGATTGTACCATTCCAGCAAGACGAGCTTTGGCACGAAATTTACTGATGAAGAGTTCTACTTTTTCTTTTTCTTTGGCATCATTTAATCTAGTTTTTTCGTGTACTTCTTCTTCTGTTGCAATTTGTTCATATAATTTTACAGATGTTCCAGGAATTTTACGAACTTGTTTACGGTGAATAGCCATGATATGATTAATAATAGTATCCATAAACATTCTATCATGCGTAATTAAAATAAGTTCTTTACGCCAGTTTTTCAAAAAATTAGCTAACCAATGTATCGTAACAATATCCAAATGGTTTGTAGGCTCATCTAAAAGAAGCATGTCCGCATTACTAATCAAAACTTTAGCTAAATTGATCCTGTTCATCCAGCCACCAGATAAAGTGTTTGGATCTTTAGTAATCATTTCAGCATCGAAATCTAATCCAAATAGAATTTTTTCAGCAAACCATTCTTCTTTAGGTTCGCCTTCAGGAATGACAGATAAAACTTCTTCTAAGACATTAGGGTGATCAAAACTCATTTCTTGTTTGAGATAAGCAATTTTGTATCCTTTTGGAAATTGAATAGTACCAGAATCAGGATTTTCTAATCCAGCTAACATACGAAATAGAGTAGTTTTACCATGTCCATTTCTTCCTACTAGACCGAGTTTTTCACCTTCATTTATTGTAAAAGAAACATCACTTAAAATTTCTTGATTGGAATAACCTTTGTTAAGGCTTGATATTTGTATCATCTTTTGTCCTTATATAGAATTATATGCAGTTTTAAAGCACAAGGCTCTACTTAATTGATGAGTTATTAATTGTTTGAAGTGTAGTTATTGTATAATATTTTTCACTTTTTGTCAATAATACCTCTATCATAAAATTATACTATTATAAATGATAAAACATCTTAGCTTCTTTATTATAAAAAGATATTGTTTGAGTTGAACCGAAATGCTATAATAAATTAGAAAGAATACTATTAAGGAGTATATTATGGCTATACATTATCAAAATTCTAATCCGAATAAAAGGTGTTTTTCTAATTCTGTTTGTGTCGATGGTATTATTTATACGCACGGTCAATTAGGAATAAGTTCACCAGAATCAGTAGAGAGTTTTATAGAACAAGCAAATACTTCTGTAGATTTATTACTAGCTGAATTAAATGAATATGGTGCTGGTTTTGAAGATATATTTAAGGTGAATGTATATATTACTGATAAAGTAAATATTTTTGAAGAATATCTACCTTGGTATCAAGATCGCTTTGAATCCAATCCAAATCCAATCCGAACAACGGTTATTGTTACAGCATTGTCTCCTAATCCTCATTCTTATATAAAAATAGAATTTGTCGCAAAAAAACCAGTATAAAAAATTAACATGTTAAAAAGGACTCTTCATAATAAAGGAGTCCTTTTTTGATTGTTGAGCTTTCTTATCAATTTATTTGTATTTAGGTGCTAATTTTACTATCTCTATAGCGACTTCTAAAGATTTAGTAAAAGCAGAGATAGGGAGATATTCATAAATAGAATGGATATTGTGAGCACCTGTAAAAAGATTAGGGGTAGGAAGACCTTTGGAAGAGAATACAGCTCCATCTGTCCCGCCTCTAATAGGACAAACATGAATAGGTATTTCAAGATTGGACATAGCTTCTTCTACGATAGTAATACAAGTTTTATCGTCTGTGAGATTATTGGCAATATTTGCGTAAGAATCAGATATTTCTAATTCTATAGAAGCTTTTGGATATTTTTGTTGGATTTTAGAGATAGTTTTTTGTAAAAATATTTTACGAGCATTAAATCTTTCTTTATCAAAATCTCTAATAATCATTTCTATTTTGGCATCAGAAGCATTACCTGATATATCTGTAACCAAGATAAATCCTTCTTTACCTTCAGAATACTCAGGTGTGTCTAAAGGATCTAAAAGGCTAATAATATCATTAGCAACTAAAATAGGGTTAACAAGAATACCTTTTGCTGATCCAGGATGTATGGAAACACCTTTGATGTCTATAACTACAGACGCTCCATTAAAAGTCTCATAACCAAATTCACCTATAGGACCCCCATCAATAGTATAAGATAATATATTTTTAGGAAGTTTGTTAATATCAAAAGCATAAGCGCCTCTCAATCCCACTTCTTCATCAGGAACAAATAATAAATAAACATCACCATGAGGAATATTGTTAGAAGACAAATATTTGGCTAATCCCATCATAACAGTAACACCAGCTTTATCATCACCACCAAGAACACTAGTCCCATCAGTAACGATAATATTATCATTTTGGTAATTCATGATTTCTGGATGATCAGTGACACTGAATATAATGGTCTTATCTTTGTTTAGTGGGAAATCTTCGCCCTTAAAATTAACTATATGAGCATGTACATGGGGGCTTTCTCCAATATCTACAGTATCTATATGTGCCATAAACAAAATAGGAGGAGCAGTAGTTGTTCCAGATATTTTAGCTAATAAAATAGCATTATCTTGTAATTCTATATCAGTAATACCGAAATCTGTAAGATCATCTTTGAGCATTTTTGCCAAAAGCATTTGTCCAGAAGTAGTTGGTAATTCTAGGATATTAGATTTACTTTGACTAGTAATAGTAGTGTATTTAATAAAATAAGTAGTTAAAAACTCTGAAAATTGAGATAACTTCATTAAGAACCCCTTGACTAAAATATATATTGTATAGTATACTTGAATTAGATATATAAATCTAGTATACTATAAAAAATTATATAAAATATCTTAATATTTAGGAGAACAATATGTTTCAATTACCAGAATTAGGTTACAGTTATGAAACTTTAGAGCCAACTATTGATGCAAAAACAATGGAAATTCACTATACAAAACATCATCAAGCTTATGTAACAGGATTGAATGCAGTTGTTGAAAGTCATCCAGCTCTTGCAGGTAAAACTGTAGAAGAATTGTTGAAATCATGGAATACACTTCCAGAATCTGCAAAACTAGCTGTTCGTAATCATGGTGGTGGCCACCATAATCATTCTTTATTTTGGAAATTATTAACTAAAGATGTTGTCTCTATACCTAGTGATCTCAAAGAGATGCTAGAAACAACATTTGGATCTATTGAAAAATTTAAAGCAGAATTTGAAAATGCAGCGAAAACACGCTTTGGTTCAGGTTGGGCATGGTTAGTAGTCGATCAAAATAAGAAGCTCAAGATAATAAGTACAGCAAATCAAGATTCTCCATTAATGGAAGGCTATACACCAGTATTAGGATTGGATGTATGGGAACATGCTTACTATCTTAATTATCAAAATAGAAGACCTGATTATGTATCATTATTTTGGAATATAGTAAATTGGGATGTTGTAGCTAAAAATATCAAATCTATATAAAATATAAGATTTTGTTAATATATAAATAAAAAAATGTTACACTCTATCAAGTTTGTAGCATTTTTTATTTGTGTATTAGATTAAAAATAAATAATATATGTATTATTGTTATAGGGTATATGATTATATGAAACAACTATGGATTAAAACAATTGATTTTTTATCAGAGAATATGTTCATCACAAATATATTAATAATAATGATTTTATTAATAGGTATTTTTGTCAATGGGAGAATTAGAAAAGAAATAGCTCCTCAAGTAGAGGCAGATGCTATTCACATTAATATCTATTATCCTACAGCTTCTGCTCAAGAGATAGAACAGGATGTTATAGTACCACTTGAAAAAATTATTCAAAGTTTTGATGTCAGTGTTCAATACACATCTTTTGCAAATGATGCGTATGGTCGAATTAAAGCATTGTTACCCATCGATAAAAATTTAGCAAATAATAGACAAAGATTATTTACTGCTCTTCAAAATATTCCAAATATCACAAAAGATGCTCGTATTACTATTACAGAAGAAGGTGTACAATCAATTCCTATTTATTATTTTTCATTACAATTAAAAGATGCTTATACGAATCAATTTAATTTATTACAGCAAGAAGCTGATATTATTAATAAAAAAATCAAGCGTCATAAGGATGTATATACCGTAGAAACAAGTGGTTTACTAAGAAAAGAAATATTTGTAAATATCAATCCTAATAAATTATCTCAATATTATATATCTTTACAAGAAATTGTTAAATCATTGTTTCGGCGTAATATCAGTAGTTCAGAAGGTTTGTTAGATATTAATAATAGTGAAAAAATATTTATTACAGATGCTGGATTTAACTATCCTTTGGATATTACAAATACAATACTTAGATCTAACTTTGAAAAACAAACGGTATCTATAAATGATATAGCATCAACAGAAGAGGGTTTTGAAGTAGCAAATAATGATGTCTTTATTAATAATTCAAAAGCAGTTTTTTTTGGTGTGCGTATAAAACAAAATGTTAATTTTATTAAATTCACTAAAGAATTAGATGAAATGATCTCTCAAATTAAAACAACGCTACCAAAAGAGTTGAAGTTGATAGTTGTTGAAAAGCGAGCTGAATCTATTGATACTGTTTTAAAATTTACTCAATCAAGTGCTTTAATAGGAATTTTAATAGTATTTTTAGTATTACTAATATTTTTAGATTGGAGAACAGCTCTATGGACAACTGTAGGAATTCCTATTACGATCTCTTTGCTGGTAATCACTTTATTTTTTACTAATGTTTCTATGAATATGCTTACTTTATGTGGAATTATAACAGTATTGGGTATGCTTGTTGATCATGGTATTATCATTTCTGAAAATATTTATAGATATAGAAATATGGATTATTCACCTAGAGAAGCAACAAAATTAGGTGTCAGTGAAGTGTTTTCTCCCATCTTAG
The DNA here is from genome assembly GCA_030154445.1 of Spirochaetota bacterium. Classification (NCBI taxonomy): domain Bacteria; kingdom Pseudomonadati; phylum Spirochaetota; species Spirochaetota bacterium. The sequence goes on from JAGUQW010000002.1 coordinate 280,903, forward strand.
TGACTGTACTTACTACGATTGCAGCTTTCTTACCTTTATTATTAATTCAAGATACTATAGGAAATATAATAAAACCACTACCTATTGTTATTTGTATTGCTTTAATATTTAGTTTTTTTGAAGCTATATTTTTTCTTCCTATACATTTGTCGCATATACCTTTAGCAAATGTTCAACAAAAACAAGAAAAATGGTTTGAAAAATGGAAACAAGAATATGGTAAACTATTAAAGAAAGCTCTTGAAATGAGATATTTTATTATACTAATATTTTTAGGAATATTGTTTGCAACTCTTGTGTTGATCAGTCATATGTTTAAAGGTTTTGTTTTTATGGAACCTATAGGAATCAGTAGTTTATATGTAAATCTTGAAGCTAAAGCTGGAACTAGTAGATATGAAATGAAACAGTTTGTTAGTAAATTAACAGAAGTTGTAGAAAATACTATACCAGAACATGAAAGAACAATTATTAAAGAAGAAATCGGAAAATATCATATTATATCATTTTCAAGTCAAGGTTTCTCTCCAAATAGAGGGCAGATAGCGATTTATTTATCTAGTCTTGCAGAAAGGGATAGAGATGCAACTGAAATTCTAAATTCTATTCAAGAAGCGGTGGGTAATTCACCTCATGCCACTAATTTCACTCGTGTGTTTTATGATTCTTTTGGGTTGATTCCTAAAATAACCTCAGCATTAAATATGAGATTTTTACAAGGAATAGGATCAAGCTCTAAAAATTATATCGAAGCAATGCAGGAAGTTTTCACTTATGTTAATACTATTGATGGTGTAGTTAATCCCGAACACTCTTCATTATGTGGTAAAAGCCGAATTTTATTAGAATTTGATTATCAAAAAATGGCTCAATTAGGAATAGATGCACAAATAGTTTCTGAGACTTTAAAAATTGCTATTTCTGGTTTTGTTCCAACAATTTGGAGAAATCATCAAGAAAAAATTCCTTATATTATTCGTTTAGATCCTAAATATAAAAATTCTATAGAAGATATACAGAATTTATTAATTCCTAATATTTTTAATAAATTAATTCCTTTGAAATTATTTACCAAAACATCTGAAGTACAAGGACAAGAAGATATATTACGAAGTTCTGGGCAAAGAATGGTTGAAATATACTTAGATGTCGATCCTTTAATTACGACACCTACATCAATTAATAAAAAAATCAATAAATATTATGAAACAATAAAAGATAGATATCCAGATGTTGATATACAGACAAGTGGAGAAAGTGTTACTATCGCTAATGCTTTTGAAGATTTTAAATTAGCATTTTTAATAGCTGGAATTCTGATTTATATTATTTTATTAATGCTATTTAAAGAACCTTTGCAGCCTTTTATTGTACTGATTGCTATCCCTTTTGGGATTATAGGATCTGTATGGGCTTTTTATTTTCATAATCAAGTATTAAGTTTTATGTCTTTGGTAGGCATTGTTGGATTAAGTGGAATTGTAGTAAATGATGCCGTTGTAATGGTAGATTTTATTAATAAAGTTATTAATAAAGCAGACGATACAAGTAATGTGATATCACTAATTATAATGGGTGCTGAAAATAGATTGAAAGCTGTTTTATTAACGACATTAACTACTGTTGTAGGATTATTACCTTCTATATATGGTCTGCAGGGAGTAGCAGATTTAATTGTACCTATCACAACAGCAATTGCATACGGATTGTTGTTTGCAACAGTACTTACCTTGTTTTTTATTCCTGTATTATATATGGTTAGTTATGATTTAAAAAAAATAGTAATTAATAATTTTTTTATTAATAAAAGAACTACTCACTAATAAAAATTATCCTTAAAAGAAAAATAGCTCCTATATAATTTAGGAGCTATTTTGATGAATATTTGACAGAATAAATATTCTTTATTTTTGTGTAAAACGATAAATTATAGGTAATACAAGTACTGTAATAGCTACTTTAAGAATTTCACCAATCATAAAAGGATACAAACCTATAGTTAATAATGTGTTTGTTGGAACAAAAAAGGATAATTGGGCTAAACCAAAGCAAAAGACAATAAATATACCAAGAGTAGTTGCTATAGTAGATTTTACAAAAGAAGTCAGATATCCTTTATCAGCGAAATATCCCATAACAAAAGCTGCAGGGATAAAGCCCCAGAGATAACCGCCTGAAGGTCCTAAAAGAATAGCAATACTACTTGTCCCAGATGCAAAAATAGGCAATCCCAGAGCACCTTCTATAAGATATAAGAAGATAGAGCTTGTCGCTGCTTTAGATCCCATAGATAAACTTACGATGATAAGTCCTAATGTTTGACCTGTAATAAATACAAGTGGCGTAGGGATAATAAGTTGTGCAGAAATAGCCATAATTGTAGACCCAACAATTATTTTTATCATAAAAATAATTGTTGATTTATAAGTAGTGAAAAATTTATGAGCTGGATTTGATTTGATTTGTATTAACATATGATACTCCTTAATATTATTTATAGTTAATTGTGATAAATTTTTATATCTAAAATTCTTGTGAATTAAATTGATAATTTCTTTGTAACAAAGTATAGTATAGTTTAGGTAATATTGTCAACTTATTTTTTTTTAATTGACAAAAGATGATAAATCTATGAATTCAATACATAATAATACAGGTGTTGGTAACATTATGGTGTATAATTTAGATGAAAATCTACAAAAACATAATAAAAAAATAAAATATATTTATGGTAAGGAATTGTATATTTTAAGAATCTTTCATTTTGAAGTAAAAATAGAAAATCATTATAAATATTTAGAACAAGATTTAACGGTAATAGAGAGAGAAAAAAAAATAATCAATTGAAAAAATCAAATAGAGATTTGTTTTAGAAATATTTGTGATATATTAAATTTATGAACTTTACATTTTTTTAAATTTACTTTATACTATATATCATTTATAAATTATAAATTTAGGTGGTTTTGTTTGAAAAACAGGTGTAGTATATTTTTTGTTTTCTGTATTATATTTTTAATTAATTGTTCTTCAAAAACTTATCAAAGATATGTATATCAACAAAAATTAATGTACACTTCTTTTGATATAGTATTTTATTCTCAGACATCAAAATTCAAATTGAATTCAAAAATCAATCATATTTGGGATACTTTAGATAATCTTGAATATAATCTTTCTGCAATTGGAGATGGTTTCGTAGGTACACTTAATACAGATGGATTTATTAAAGAAGATAAGAATCCTGAAATTTTTCAAATAGTATCTAATTTTATTGTTCGTTCTAAAATAATAAATCAACAAAGTAATGGAGCATTTGATATCACGGTATATCCCCTTATTCGTTTATGGGGTTTTTATATTCAAGATATTCAAAAAAGAGTTCCAACAGATCAAGAAATCGAGGATACTTTAAAATGTACAGGGATGGACAATATTATTTTTACTAATGATGGTATTTTATTAAAAAATAATGTCAAATTAGATTTAGGTGCTATAGCAAAGGGATATGCTGTAGATGTTGCTTTAGGAATGCTTAAAGATATTACTAATATTAGTGCTGGTTTTGTAAATGCTGGTGGTAATGTGAAAATATATGGAGCAAAACCTGATGGAACACTATGGAAGGTTGGTATACGAAATCCTAGTGGTGGTGATGTGAAAGAGATAATAACTTTGTATGATGGGGAAGCAATAGCTACTTCTGGAGATTATGAACAATTTTTTGAAGTAGATGGTCAGTACTATCATCATATTTTTAATCCTAAAACAGGAAAACCTGTGACACATAATCTAGCATCTGTTAGTGTTATATTGAAAGGTAGTGCTGAAGAGACAGATATATTAGCAACAACATTTTTATCAATGGGTATAAAAAAATCGAAAGAATTATTAGATGTTTTTGATAAAGAACAGGAACATTCTATATTATATATAGAGCGTAATGGTAAAGAACTTGTGTCAGAAGCTAATAATGCTTGGATTCAAAGAACAAAATAATTAATTAAATATTTTATAGGAGGATATATGACTACTGCTACATATTCAGATAAAATCTTACAAGAATTTCCTTATGCAGATAAAGAAAAGCTAAGTAGAAAAATAATGATACATTTTCTTATTGCATTAATGTTTCCTATTGGAGCAGGTTTTTATTTTTTTGGTTTAGCTATGGTGAGAACAGCTGTAGCTTGTGTAGCTTTTTCAGTATTAACAGAATTTGTCTTGAATAAAATTATGCATAAAGAATCTACTTTGAGTGATTTGACAGCTATAGCAACAGGATTAGTAATTGCTATAAATATGAGACCTGGTTTGGGATTGTACCCTCTGTTACTAACAAATATTGTTGGAATAGCTATAGGTAAAATTATTTTTGGTGGTGTTGGATTTAATCCTATAAATCCTGCCGTAGTAGGAAGATTACTGCCTGTTGCTGGTTTTCCTGGATTGTGGGCAACTTCAATTCGACCAACTATTCCAAATCTAATGGAATATGCCGGATTAACATATTGGGAAGCAACTCAATATACATTTGTTAAAAATGTAAAGACACTTCCTTTCTACAACAAAGTTGTAGCAGCACAACCTGCTCACGCGCCATATTCATTTACAACAGAGCTAAACACATCATACGATGTTCTTTCTGGAACAACATATTTGGAAACAGTTAAAAATTGGTATAAAAGTGGAGTAATGCCAGAAGGTATGGAAAATCTTACTGAATTTTTTGATTATTGGACTTTATTTATTGGAAATATGCCGGGAACATTAGGTGAAACTTCAAAACTTGCTATTTTATTAGGATTTCTTTACTTAGTAATTACAAGAGTTATATCACCTTTAGTTCCTTCATTAATCGTTCTTTTTATGGGTATTTTTGGTTGGATTTTTGCATCAACTCGTATAGGACCGTCTACAATAGGCCCTATGGGACTTTTTGCAGGAGATCCATTGATATGGATTTTAGCAGGTGGAGCAATGTTAGGTTGTGTTTACATGGAAACTGATCCTGTTAGTTCTCCTCGTACTATACAGGCAAAAATTTTGTATTCTCTATTATTTGTAAGTATTGTAACATCTATTCGATTAGTTTTTTCTTATCCAGAAGGTGTGTCTTTTGCTTTGTTAAGTTCCAATTTGATAATTCCATTCATTGATCAATTGTGTAATCCGAAACACAAATATGCACAACAAATCAAACAAATTTTGATAACACTTGCTATTATCTCAGTTGTTTTTTTAACTGGAATCTTTGTTTATAAATTTTTTTTTAATACCTAATCTGTAAGTATAAAAGTTATATATGCGATCTAATATCCCTTATACTTAAAGGATATTTTCAGATAAATTTGTAAATAAATAATAAAAATAATAATAAAAAGGAAAAAAAATGTTAAAAGATGCTCCAATTGGTTCACCTATTTTTCATATATGGAATGTGCTATATCTAACTATATTTTCTAGTATAATGGCTTTTGGTGTTTTATTTGTATATTATATAACATATCAGCCACCAAATCCTTTAGCAGATGTTCAATTAATGTTAGGTGATAGTTTAAGGTTATATAACATTGAACAAAAGAATATGATCAAAGAAGAAACACTTGCACTTAATATTATGGATCAAACATCAATAAATATTTATTTTGAAACTCCAGAATTATTAAGATTTTATATAACAGACAAAGTTACAGGAGAGCCTGTAATGACAGTTTTTTCTGTTTCTTCTGGTGGTTTTGGAGGATCTGTCCGTGCTTTAGTTGGTACGGATGGTAATAAAGTGCTTGCTATGCGTGTATTAGATGTTACTACAGAAACAGCAGGTTTAGGGCAACGAGTAGCTGAATTTGGTTTCCAACGTCAATTTATTAACAAGACTTTAGATGAACTACCTATAGATAGAACAGAGTGGGATTCAAAGGGAATAGATATGATTTCAGGAGCTACTTTTAGTTCGTCAGCTATAGTTGATAATATTGACAAAGCTTTTAATCTTTATCAAATGGGAGAAAACTAATGAATAAACAAAATGACACCCCTTCTTCATGGTCAGAATTAGAAAAAGGTTTTTTAGCACAAAATCCAGTATTTGTATTATTAATAGGTTTGTGTTCTTCATTAGCAGTATCTACAAATGTTTCTAGTGCATTGGCTATGGGATTAGCAGCCTTATCAGTTCTTGTTTGTTCTAATATTATTATCTCACTATGTCGTAATATTATTCCTCCAGCTGTTCGTGTTCCTGCTTTTATTATTGGTATCGCTGGATTTACAACAATAATTGAAATATTAATGAAATATTATGCTCCAACTCTATATGGAGTACTAGGAGTTTACCTACCTTTAATTGTTGTAAATTGTATTATTTTAGGAAGAGCAGAATCTTTTGCGAGTAAAAATACAGTTTGGAAATCTACTCTTGATGGTTTAGGTATGGGTTTAGGTTATACTGCAGCTCTAGTATCCATTGCAATTCTTAGAGAATTATTAGGTAATGGAACTTTATCTTTTCAAATGGCAGAAGATATAGGTATTGTTTTGAATTTTACCCATCCTGTGGTGCAAGATATAACTAATCCAATAATAAATGTAGTGAACGTTTTTGGTACACCAACACCAATTAATCAAGCTCTAAAAGAACAATATTTAACAATATTTAATATAGTTCATATTATTCCTGAGCCTCTTCAATTAATGAAACTACCTCCTGGAGGATTTTTAGTAATGGGAATTTATCTTGCTATTTTACAACAGTTTACTATTGTGAAATCAAAGAAGAAAGTAGCAGCCTTGAAAGCTGCAGCAGTTGCAAAAAAAGTAGAAGCAAGTAAAGGAGTATAAAAATGGCTGAATCATCATATTTTATAATATTTATTACTGCTATTTTAAGTGGAAACATGGTTTTTGCTAAATTTTTAGGTCTTTGTCCTTTTTTTGGTATAACTAATAAAATGGAAGATGCTGTAGGAATGGGATTAGCTGTTATATGTGTTCAAATGGTAACAGTATTACTAACATGGCCTCTATATCATTTAGTGCTATTACCTTTAGGGTTGGAAGTGTTAAAAACAATGATGTTTATTCTTGTTATTGCTTCTTGTGTTCAAATGTTAGAGGCAATTATGAAAAAAATTACACCTAAACTTTATAAAAACTTAGGCGTATTTTTACCATTAATTACTACAAATTGTATTATTTTAGGAATAGCACTGATTATTATTTCTGAAAAATTAGATTTTGGAAGAGCTTTGTGGTACGCATTTTGTGCTTCTTTAGGATTTATGTTTGCTCTAGTGTTGATGACAGCCATCCGTGATAAAGTTAAAAATGCACCAATACCAAAAGCTATACAAGGAGCTCCTTTAGCATTTTTTATTGCTACAATTATATCTATAGCATTTATTGGATTTGGTGGATTTGCAATAAATTAAATATATTATAAATAACAGGAGTTTTTATGATTATACCAGTACATATTATTTATAATTTATTAGGGATAGCAAGTTTTTTTAGTGTTTGTGCATTTATTTTTTCTTGGAGTGCTGCTAAAGGTATAAAAATTCAATCCTGTAAAGGTGATAGTGGTATGTGTGGTTGTGATGGACAAGAACACAAGCATAATACGACAGCTGAAAAAATATTAGCATTAATTAAAGAGTAGAAGGAGATAAATATGGATATTTCTATTGTAATAGTAGGAACTATTGTTCTTAGTGGAACAGCATTGATATTAGGTCTGGCAATTTCATTTGTAACACAATTATTTTATGTGGAAATAGATCCGCGTATTGATCAGCTTTACAATATTTTACCACATTTTAATTGTGGAGCTTGTGGACATCCTGGTTGTGTACCTTATGCAGAATCTATTATAAATGATAATGAACAAACAAATAAATGTAAACCAGGTGGAGCTAAAGTAGCTGCTCAAATAGTAGAATTTTTAAATTCTAATAAATAAATAAATATTCTCTCTACTATATGATAGAGAGATTTTTATTTATTAGAGATTTTTATTGAGGAATATAATGAATGAAAAGTCTTCTAGAAATAAAACAATAATTATAACAGAAGAAGATAGGCTAAGTTTAGAAAAAAATATCTTAAGAGAAGATGGTGAATTTTCTATAAAAAATATCACTAATAAAATAATTTTAGGAGATATATTAGCTATAATATCTAAATTACCTAAAAATTTTATAGATTTATTAATTATTGATCCACCTTATAATCTTTCAAAAAATTATCATGGAAATAAATTTCAAGAAAGATCTGAACAAGAGTATCTTGAATATTTGGACAGTTGGTTTGTCCAATTAATACCTTGTCTCAAATCAACTGCTTCTATATATGTCTGTTGTGACTGGAAATCTTCACAAGCTATTTATATGACAATGTCTAAATATCTTATTATACAAAATAGAATTACATGGCAAAGAGAAAAGGGTAGAGGAGCAAAACAAAACTGGAAAAATGGAATGGAAGATATTTGGTTTGCTACTTTTTCTAAAAAGTATTATTTTAATATAGATGCTGTAAAAATAAAAAGAAAAGTTATAGCTCCTTATAAAAAAGATGGAGTTCCTAAAGATTGGAAAGAGACCAAAGATGGTAATTTTCGCTTAACTTATCCTTCTAATTTTTGGGATGATATATCTATTCCTTATTGGTCTATGCCTGAAAATACAGAACATCCCACACAAAAACCTGAAAAACTAATTGCAAAATTGATTCTAGCTAGTTCAGAAGAAGGAAATTTTGTATTTGATCCCTTTTTAGGGTCGGGTACAACAGCAGTGGTTGCTAAAAAATTAAATAGAATATATTCTGGAATAGAACAAAATATGGAATATTGTTTATTAAGTGAAAAAAGATTAAATAGAGTAGAAACTGATAAGTCCATTCAAGGTTATACAGGTGTTTTTTGGGAAAGAAATACAAAACCTGTAAAAGAAAAAAATAATATTGAATAGCGATGATTTTTGTGTTATAATTAATTTTAGTAATAGCTATTATAAATAGGGGGCAAATATGTCAGATAAAGTAATTAAAGGAAATGATCAAAGTTTTGATAAAGAAATATCAGAATCAGCGACTCCTGTATTTGTAGATTTTTGGGCTGATTGGTGTGCTCCATGTCGTATGATAGGGCCATTCATTGAACAAATTGCAAAAGAGTATGATGGTAAATTAAAAGTTATAAAATGTAATGTTGATGAATGTCCAGAAAGTGCAGCTAAATTTCAAGTATCTAGTATTCCAGCTTTATTACTTTTCAAAGATGGAAAATTAATAAAAACAACAACGGGTGCTCTTCCATTGGTACAAATGAAAGCTTTTGTAGAAGAAGCACTTTAAAACTTTATTTTTTTTTAAAAATATGTTATAATAACTAGTTAGTTAATTCTAGCTAGTTATTTTTTTTAGGAGAGATCTATGATTTTAAAAGATAAAGTTGCACTTGTTACAGGTGTTTTAAATGAAAGATCAATAGCATATGCTATTGCAAAACAATTTAAAGAACAAGGGGCAACAGTTATTTTAAGTTATCAAGAAGGACTTCAAGATCGTGTTGAAAAAATTGGTGCAGATCTGGGAATTACAGATTTGTATGCTGTAGATGCTACTAAAGAAGATCAAATAGAATCAATGTTTCAGAGTATTGATAAAAAATACAAAGGAATAGATACGGTTGTTCATGCTATTGCCTTTGCTAAAAAAGAAGAATTAACTGGTGGTATTACAGAATCTACTTCGGAAGGATTTTTACTTGCTCAACAAATTTCATCATATACACTTATTACTTTAGCAAAATATGCTGCCCCTCTTATGGAAAAAAGAGGGGGTGGATCAATACAAGCTTTGACTTATATTGGATCAACTCGTCCAATGCCTAATTATAATGCTATGGGTGTTGCTAAAGCTTCTTTAGAATCTATAGTAAGATATTTAGCATTTGAATTAGGTTCAAAAAATATCCGTGTTAATTCTATTTCTCCTGGTCCAATTAATACTCTTGCTGCTAGAGGTATTACAGGATTTAAAGATATGTACAGAGGTGCTGTTGATTCTCAAGTATTAAAAAGAAATCTTACCCCAGAAGATGTTGCAGGAACAGCTGTGTTTTTGGCATCAGATTTAAGTACCATGGTTTCTGGTATGATAATGTTTGTTGATGGTGGTTTCCATTGTGGAACTAGCTTTACAAATGAAAATTAAATAATAATAACTTTTTATAACGAATATAATAAAAACATCCTACTATTTTAGGGTGTTTTTATTTTACTAAAATCAATAATATTTTAAAAACATATTATTAAATTCTTGACCAAAATTAAATAATAATATATAATATTGGAGGTATAATTAGCTAAAGGTGGTTGTAATATGGATTATTTATTACAGGGTGGTTGGGTAATGTTTGTTATCGTACTTTTTTCCATAATTGCATTAGCAGTATTTTTTGAACGCTTGTTTTATTTGCATATAGTAGTGAATAATGCAAATATTATTCGAAAAGAAATGCAAGAGCGATTTAGAGGGTTAAAGGTTGGTGAAGCAATTGCTATTTGTGATAATTATCCAGGAACAGCTTCTAATATTATTAGAGCTGGATTGAATATGGCTTCACGCTCTCGTGAAGAAATGGAAAAAGCAATGGATGATATTGCCAAATATGAATTACCTAATTTAAATAAACATTTACCAATTCTTGCAACTATAGTTAATGTCTCTACATTATTAGGATTATTAGGAACTGTATTGGGTATGATTACTTCTACATCTGTTTTGGCATCACAAGGCTTGGGTAATCCACAAGAATTAATAGGTGGGATTGCTCAAGCTCTGGTAACAACAGCTGCTGGATTGATTGTTTCTATACCAGCATTGATAGCTTACAATTATTTGATTGCAAAAATTGACAATATTATTATTAATATTGAATCAACGGCTACAGAATTAATTAAAGTTCTTAAACCAAATATTCTTACAGGATTGAATTCAGCCTCAAATACATTAAAAAAATGGTGATAATAAAATACAAAGTATAAGTAAGGGTGTAAGAATGAAAGTGACTTCAAAAAACAAACATAAAATAATAAATAAAAAATATTTTTCAAAAATTGTATTACAAACTTTTGTATGGATGTTAGTTATAGCATTCGTTTCTACTATTGGCGTAATGTGGGATGATAATGGTATGGGATACCCTGTAGTATTAGAATCATCTATAGGAAAAGTAGATCTATCTCCTCGTAATTTATATATGTTAGAATATGATAGAATTGATAATCAATTGAAAGTAAATAGTGCAAATATTGATCCTAGAATATATTCTAGATATCTTCAAAATATTACTCTTACAAATACAACGGCTTCTTTTATTAGAAATTCATTGTATGAAGATATGAAAATCAAACCGTCTTTAAAAATGAAACAAGAAATTCAAAATAATACGGGATTACCTGCTAATGTTGTTGAATTTCAATATGGGGAGAGTTATTATAGGGGTGCTTTAGGTATTATACCTATATTAAGTTCTCCAACTGTTTCTGATATGTATGTTATTGATAATCTTAAAGATTTCAATATAGCAACAGAAATATTAGTATTAAATCAAACTAATTTCTTATTGGCGAAAATTTCAGAAGAAGATAAAGCTAAGTATTATGAACAAAATTTTATTGATTGGCTTGACGAAGTAGAAGTCCAAGATTTTAAAGTAGAAAATAGAGGTCAAGCAAGACGTGTTATTAATATGCTTAAAGAGAAGGGAGTTGAAGAAACTATCAAGGAACTCAATACTAATAAAGACTGGGCAAAAAAGGTTGTTATCAAAAATAACCTAAAATTAACAGCTCAAAAAGAAACATTTTCTCATTTAATTGATGTTTTGACAGCTTATAAAAATAAAAATTCAGATAACAGTATTGTTATTACAGATCCTATTTATAATAATGGGAAATATCATATATCTGTTTTAAATTCAATTTTATCTTTTGATCAATTAAAAATTTCTACCCAAAGAGATGTTACAATAGATTATCTTACAAAGAATTATTATAAAATATTAAAAATATATAAATCAGAATGGAAAAATACTGTTAAATTATTTAATCAACAAATTAAAGAAAATACTACTTTTTCTTTAATTGCTAATGAAATTTTAGGGACTGTACATCATACAACTCAACCTTTTAATATGTTGCAAAGTTCTATTACTAATGTTTTGGGTGAGGCGTTAGCTCTTCCTATACTTACAGATCCTATTGTATTAAAGAATATTTTTGAGACATCAGTAATGGAAATGTCTACCGTAATTAGACCAAAATTTACTAAAGACTTATTAATAGTTGTTAGACCATTAGATAAATCTTATAATAAAAATATTAAGAATACAGAATCATTACTACAAGATCAAAATTTTCAGAAGAATGTATTTGTTTACAAACAAAATATTTTTGAAAGATCTTTGAGTTCTGAGTTATTAAAAAAAAGATATAATATTAAAATATACCCAAAAGTACTTAGTAATTTAACCCCTAAGTATTAAAAACAGGAAAATATTATGAATAAACAGTTTGTTATCAAAGACTTGGGAAAAGCAACTCATACTGCACCTTCTTTCAATTTGGGATCTTGTAGTTTTGTAGCTGATGATGAAAGAGTTCTTTATGATGTTATATACAATGAAAAAACAAAGCAAATGCCTGATCCTGAATTTTCTTTTGAAAAAGCTGGGCCAAGAAAAACAATGTTTTTTGATCCCAAAAAAACAAAAGCAGCAATTGTCACTTGTGGGGGTCTATGTCCAGGAATAAATGATGTAATTCGTGCTATTGTTAGAGAATTATATTTTGGATATGGTGTTCATTCTATTTTAGGTATTCTTTATGGTTACAATGGATTAATCAATTTAAATAAATACAAACCAATAACTTTAGATCCTGAATATGTTGATGATATTCATACTTTAGGTGGGACTGTTTTAGGTTCATCTAGAGGTGGTGGAGATAAAGTTAAAGAAATGGTTGATAATCTAGAATTTTTAGATGTTAATATTCTTTTTACTATTGGTGGTGATGGTACTCTGAAAGGAGCTCACGGTTTAGTTGAAGAAATTGAACGCAGAGGATTAAAAATTTCTATTGTAGGTATTCCTAAAACAATTGATAATGATATTAGTTATATTCAGAGTTCTTTTGGATTTGAGACAGCTTTTAGTTTGGCTGTAAATGCTATTACTAGTGCTAGTATAGAAGCAGATAATGCTCCTATGGGAATAGGATTGGTTAAATTAATGGGTAGACATTCCGGATTTATTGCTACAAATGCAACACTTGCTATGAATGATGTCAACTTTGTTTTTGTTCCAGAAGTACCATTTAAAATGGATGGGCCAGATGGATTTTTATTTGCATTAGAAAAAAGATTGCTTGCGAGAGATCATGCTGTAATTTGTATGGCTGAAGGTGCTGCTCAAGATATTTTAGTAGCAGATGCTGCTCTTCAAGAAAAAGACGCATCCAATAATGTGAAATTAGAAGATGTTGGTATATGGATGAAAAATCGAATTATACAATATTTTAAATCTAGAAATTTAGAAGTGAATTTGAAATATATTGATCCTAGTTATATGATTCGAAGTGCTCCAGCTTGTCCAAATGATTCATTATATTGTTTATTATTAGGGCAAAATGCAGTCCATGCAGCGATGAATGGAAAAACTGATCTGATTATAGGTCGTTGGAATAATATATATACTCATGTTCCTATTACGTTAGCTACTTCAAAGAGAAAATATTTGAATGCAAATTCAATATTTTGGCGTAATCTTATGTCAGCAACTAGACAACCTCTTGAAATTTTTGATATGAAAAAATAATATATTAAATTATGGGAAGATGGCCGAGTGGTCGAAGGCGCATGCTTGGAAAGCATGTAAGCGGTAACGTTTCGGGGGTTCGAATCCCCCTCTTTCCGAAGTCCAGTCGGACTTTTCTAAAACCATCATAGAAATATGGTGGTTTTTTGTTTTGAAAGATAATTATATATAATAGAGGTGTAAATTATAAATAATCACGAAAATAATGTACATAAGTATATTAAAGATAATCCTATACATAAGGATTCAAGAGTATTAATTTTGGGTACAATATACCCTAGTAAAAACACAAAAGAATTTATGTATTTTTACTTCTATGGGAATAATTATACAATTTGGAATATTCTTAAAAAAGACTTTCCTAATTTAGATATATATTCCTATGATGATGTTAGCGATGGTTCTAAAAAAATTGAATCTGCTGGAAAAATTAAATCTATGTTATCAAAAAATAATATTACTATTTCTGATCTTGTTAAAGTACCTAAAAGAAAAGACGGAGCGAAATTCCATGTTGATTTTTTTGAAGAAGAAACAGAGTATAATATAGAATTAATAGAGTAAATTAAAAATAGTAGTATTGAAACTATTTATTTCATGAGTGATATTGTTAGAAAAATATTTTCTAGTGTTATGTTTAGTATGGTATTGTAGAGGAGTATATCATGATGTAAGCTAATGATATACTATATAAACACTAATTAACAGTGGAATCTAATCAAACATTGATATTTACTATATAACGATTTTTTATATTATTCTTTTATATAACTATTGTGTTTTACATTTAAGCCATAATTACCAAATTTTTTTAAAATAACAAGTATTTCTTCATCTGGAATGACTGTGTATTTACCAGCAGCTTTTAAGCCCATATATAAACGACAAATCAATTCGACCTCTTCAGCTATTACTAAAGCTTTTTCTAATGTAGTATCTGTTGTAACTAAACCATGATTTTTTAAAATACAAGCTTTACGATTTGTCATTACTTTTGCTATATTATCGCAAAGTTCTTGAGTACCATAAGTTGCATATTCAGCACAAGGGATAGTATTACCGCCCGCTATTGCAATCATATAATGAATAGCTGGGAGAAAATCTTCTCCTAAAATAGAAACCATGGTTGCATAAGGTGCATGATTGTGTACAACAGCATTACAGTCAGGCTTTTGGTTGAGAATAGAAAGATGAAATCTCCATTCTGAGGAAGGGATTCTACCTTCTTCTATTTCCCCAGTATTACTTATAAAAACAATATCTTTAGATTGCATAATATGATAAGGTATTCCAGAAGGAGTAATAAGTATTCCACCTTCGACTCTATGACTAATATTACCAGCTGTACCTTGATTAAGATTTAATTCTTTCATTTTGATACAGGTGTTAATAATTTCTGTACTTATGCTTTCTCTAAGTTTTTGATCTTTCATTATATACTCCTATAGTATTAAATGGTTTTAATATTAAAACTGTTTTTGATACAATTTCTTGCTTCTTGGATAGAAGATAAAGCTTTAAGCCCTAATAATTGGGTAAGTATATTTCCTATGGTAGTACCTTCGACAGGTCCTACGGTGGTTTTATATTTTATTTTTTCGGCAATCATATTACAGAACAAAGTATCCCAAGATCCTCCACCTACAATATGTAAACTAGATATAGGTTTTTTAATGATGTTTGATAATTCTTGTAGAGAATTAATATGAGCATCTGTTAGTCCATGATATATTGCACTGGCAATTTCACCTCTTGTTTGAGGTACTTTTTTACCTTGTTCTTTGAATATATCTGTGACCACAGATTCTATGTTAGTAACACCATAAAAACGATTATCTGTAATATCAATAGTAAATCCTATATCTAATGACTTACTTGCTTTTTTGATAATTTCAGAAAAAGAAATTCCCCATTGCCGTTGTAGTAGCTGTAAACTCCAAAATCCATTAATAGATTTTAAAAATCTTATTGTACGATTTATTCCAAGTTCATTTGTGAATCCAGCTTTAAAAGCTTCTGTAGATAAAATAGGGGTATCTCGTTCTATCCCTAATAATGACCATGATCCACTAGATAAAAATACAGAGCTATCATTCTCTAAGGGTGTTGCAAGTACCGCTGAAGCAGTATCATGAGAACAACTAGCAAATACAGGGAAAGGGTTACATCCTAAATACTGAGATAAAGAAGATGATAAAACTCCCTTTTGATCTCCAGCTGTTTGAATTTCTGGTAAAATTGATTTTGGAAAATGGATTATATCTAAAATACTTTGATCCCACTCTCCTTGAAAATTAATCATCCCTGAGGTAGAGGCAATAGTATACTCTGTAGATACACGTTCTGTAAGCCAATAACTGAATAAATCTGGAATAAATAATAAATGTTTAGCTTGTAAAATAATATCTTTTCTTGTTTGTATATCTTCATATACTTGAAACAAAGTGTTATAAGGCATGGAATTGATTCCTGTCTTTGAATATAAAACTTCAGAAGTTAGTCCTAATTCATTTAATTTTTCCTGAGTATGTATTGTTCTATCACTGCGATAATTAATGGGTGTTGCTAATAATTCCCCATTTTTATCAATATAACCATAATCTACACCCCAAGTGTCAATTCCTAGAGAATCTATTCGTATATTATGATCTATAATTTTTTTTAACCCTTTGAGTAATTCACTCCACATATATAAAATATTTGTATAATAAGAGCCCCTGATTAAAACAGGCTCTAAGGAAAAACGATGGATTTCTTTTATAGAAAGAGTCTTACCATTAAAAATACCTAAAAATATTTTTCCACCAGAAGATCCGAAATCACAAGATACACTGTATGTATTGTTATTCATAAATTATCCTTTTATTTTCTTTTTATTTTTTTATTTATTATATATTGAATATTTTATTAAATCAACTGTTTATTACTATTATTTATTTATACTGTGTAAATAATTTTTGTATGAAAATATAATATTAAATAGAGTAGATATATATGTATGTATTGTTATATAATAATATATATGAAGAAATATATATAATAAAAAAGAGATTGTAAAAGAAATAGTTTTATAATATAATAAGTTAGAATAGAAAATAAAAAGAAAATAAAAAGAAAATAAAGTTTTGGAGAAAAATATGTATCGACAAAGTAGTAAATTACCAAAAATTGGAATTCGTCCTACTATTGATGGACGAAGAGAGGGGGTTCGAGAATCTCTAGAAAAAATTACAATGAAAATGGCGAAAAATATTGCCAAAATAATAGAAGCTGAATTAAAGCATGCTAGTGGAGAAAAAGTAGAGTGTATTATCGCTGATACTCCTATAGGTGGTGTTAGAGAAGCTGCTCAAACTCAACAAAAATTTGAAGAACAGGGAGTAGGGGTTACCCTTACTGTCACTCCATGTTGGTGTTACGGATCTTCGACTATAGACATGACTCCAGGGATTCCTAAAGCTATTTGGGGATTTAATGGAACAGATCGCCCTGGAGCTGTTTATTTAGCAGCAGCTGGTGCTGCTCATGATCAAATGGGATTACCTGTTTTTACAATTTATGGAAAAGATGTGCAAGATCTTGGTGATGAGTTAGTTCCTGAAGATGTCAAAGAAAAAATTCTTCGATTTATCAAAACCGGGATTGCAGTAGCAACTATGAAAAATCAATCATATCTTAGTTTAGGATACGTATCTATGGGAATAATAGGTTCTATGGTTGATGCTCATTTCTTATCAGATTTTCTTGGTATGAGAACAGAATTTGTAGATATGTCAGAACTTACTCGTCGTTTAGAAAAAAATATTTTTGATCCAAAAGAATATAAAAAAGCTTTAGCTTGGACCAAAAATAATTGTAAAGAAGGTGGAGATATTAACGAGAAAAATGGTAAAAATGTTACTAGAGCTGAAAAAGATAAAGAATGGAAAACAATTGTTAAAATGACTATTATAATGAAAGATCTTATGAGTGGAAATCCAAAACTTGCTGAAATGGGTTTTATAGAAGAATCTAATGGTCATAATGCTATTGCTGGAGGATTTCAAGGACAAAGACAATGGACAGATTTTATGGAAAATGGAGATTTTTCTGAAGCGATATTAACATCATCTTTTGATTGGAATGGAATTCGACAACCTTTTGCTTTTGCAACAGAAAATGATGCCTTGAATGGTATTTCGATGTTATTCGGACAACTACTTACAGGTACAGCTCAGTTGTTTGCAGATGTAAGAACTTATTGGAGTTCAGAATCTGTTGAAAGAGTTTCAGGTAAGCCTCTAACAGGTTTAGCCAAAGATGGAATAATTCATTTAATTAATTCTGGAGCCGCTTCTTTGGATTGGACAGGAGAGCAAAAAGATCATAAGAACAATCCAACTATTAAACCATTCTGGGAAATTTCAGAACAAGAAATGAAAGAATGTTTAAATGCTACTAAATGGCACGCAGCTAATAGAGAATATTTTAGAGGAGGGGGCTTTTCTTCTAACTTTTTAACAAAAGGTGACATACCTATGACTATGTATCGTTTGAATCTTGTACATGGAGTTGGTCCTATTTTACAAATTGCAGAAGGTTATGGAGTAAATATTGATTCAGAAATTCATAATACTTTGAATGAACGTACTGATCCGTCTTGGCCAACAACATGGTTTGCTCCTCGTTTAACAGGTAAAGGATCTTTTACAGATGTATATTCAGTAATGAATTCTTGGGGATCTAACCATTGTGCAGCTTCTTTTGGACATATTGGACAAGATCTAATCACATTAGCTTCTATGTTAAGAATACCTATTAATATGCATAATGTAAATGAAGTAGATATATTTAGACCTAAAGCATGGGGTTCTTTTGGAACTTTAGATAAAGAAGGTGCTGATTTTAGAGCATGTAAAAATTTTGGTCCTATTTATGGAAAAATCACAAGATAAGAATAGATATATGTTAAAAAAGAATCATCTGGAATTATTAAAACATTTTATTCATTATCCCTTTTAGATCTTTTTATTTGTAATACAATTATTTAAAATAGAATTTGATGTGGATTTTGGAAAAAAATTGGATTGGAATGATTATTAATAAATCATATAATAACTAATCAAAATAGGACTTATACTATGTTTATATCAGAAAGACAAAAGAAAATTATTAGCTTAGTACGAAAAAAGAAACTTGTGAAAATCAAAGAACTTTGTCAAGTTTTAGAAGTTACAGAACCTACAATGAGAAATGAGCTACAACAATTGGATCAAATGAAAAAATTAATTCAGATTCGAGGTGGAGCTACTATTTTATCTGATAACAAAATTGATTTACCATTAGTAATTCGTTCTCAAACTATGAGTAAAGAAAAAAAATATATTGCTAAACAAGTTATTAAAGATATTTCTGATGATTCTATTTTATTTTTAGATACATCAACTACAGTTCTTGGTATCGCTGAAGAGATGAAAAATTATCCTAAAAAAAAACTAACAGTTATAACGACTAGTTTTGATATAATACAAATATTATTACCTTGTTCTCACATTTCTATGATTTTTTGCGGTGGTAGCGTGGATAGTACTGAAAAATCCTGTGTCGGAGAACATACGATAAAAGCATTATCCCAATATCATGCAGACATTGTATTAATAGGATGTCATGCTATATCAAAAACTAAAGGTTTTCTTAATGGAAGTTTAGCTTTATCTGATATTAAAAAATTGATGATAAACAATGCTACAACAACATGGATCTGTGCTGATCATTCTAAATTTGGAAGAAGTGGATTAGTTACATTTTTAGAATTTGATAAAAAAACTCATTTATATACAGATTCTATTACTCAAGAATGGGAAGATTTTTTTATTAATAGTAAAGTTAATGTTCATTATTAATAAAATATAAAAATAAGAGAATTATAATCAAAAATTTTAATAGTTTTAGAGATGACAAATCTAATAAATAGAGGGTACCTATATGTATAGTAATTGGAAAAATTCCTATGGTGATCCACAATGGTTTATCGATGCAAGGTTTGGAATGTTTATTCATTTTGGATTATATTCTGTTGCAGCACGTCACGAATGGGTAATGACTTTAGAAGAAATAAAAGGAGAGGATTATCGTAAGTATTACGAAAATTTCAATCCTGATCTATTAGATGCAAAAAATTGGGCGAAATTAGCAAAAGAAAGTGGATTTAAATACGTTGTTTTTACAACTAAACATCACGATGGGTTCGTATTGTGGAATACAAAAACTACTGAATATAAAGTAACTAATACTCCTTATAAAAAAGATATTTTAAAAGAAGTTGTAGATGCATTTAGAGCTGAAGGGATAAAAATCGGATTTTATTACTCTCTACTTGATTGGAATCATAAAGATTTTATCATAGATGGATATCATCCAGATAGAAGTAGAGTAGATCAAAAAATTGAAAGTAAAAAAGATATGAAAAATTATCAAAAATATATGCGAGATCAGTTAACTGAGTTATTAACAGACTATGGAAAAGTTGATTATTTATGGTTTGATTTTTCTTATCAAAGTAAAATTTGGGGAGATCTTGTTGGTAAAGGGAAAGATGATTGGGATTCTGAAAAATTAGAAAAAACAGTCTTTGATTTACAACCAGAAATTATTCTAAATGATAGATTAGATTTAAAAAGAGGGGTGTCAACTCATGAACAATACCAAAGATCTAAAGACAACAATAACGAAAAATTTGTATGGGAAGGTTGTCAAACATTAAATGGAAGTTGGGGATATCATAGAGATAACGATAATTTTAAATCTTCTGAAACAATCGTAAAATTGTTAGTAGATACAGTTTCAAAAGATGGGAATTTACTATTGAACATTGGACCTAACGGAAGAGGAGAAATTGATAAAAAATCAATAGAAATCTTAACTGATGTTGGTGAGTGGATGAGGTTAAATTCTAATTCTATTTATAATAATTGTGGACCAAATGATATAATAGCTCCTCCAGATTGTCGTTATACTATAAATGGAAATAAATTATATCTTCATATTTTCTCATGGCCTTATAGAACAATAACTCTAAAAAACATATCTAAAAAGGTTAAATTTGCTCAATTCTTACATGATCATTCAGATCTAAAAGTTATAGAGGCGATAGTTCTTAATACAGCAAGAAAAGATGAAATAGATCTAAATAATGAGATAAAAGCATTACATATCAAAGAAAAATTAGATGAAAAAACCATTATTATTGAAATTCCAGTGAAAGCTCCAAATATATTGGTTCCTGTTATTGAAATAACGTTTGAATAGGAATAGGCATGGCAAAAATTAATTATATAGCAACTTCTCACGGAATGTATGCAGAAAGTACCGTAAGTACCTTACAAATGCTTACAGGAGACACTATTCCTTTTGTTTCTTTCTTAAATAGTATGTCTAAAGAAGATTTAAAAAGAAAATATTTAGAAATATTTAATCAATCAGAGGAAAAAGAGTTTGTTTTTTTTGTAGATATTTCTGGAGGTACTCCATTTAATGTATTGTTGGAATTAAAATATGAAAGAAAAGACTTAGATATTAAATTAGTAACAGGCCTTTCTTTATTAATGTTAATAGAAATTTTAGAGAATGAATTGTCAGAAGAATCTATACAAAATATATTTAATATGACAAAAATCATAACAGAATTAACTATAGATTCTTATGAAGGTGAGGAAGAGGAGTGATTTATGCGTAAAGAAATTAAACACATTAGGATAGATGGTCGATTAATTCATGGTCAAGTTGTTACAAAATGGATATTTGTAACAAACATAAATAGAATTATTATCGTAGATAATGATGTTTTAGATAATGTAGTAGAGAAAAATGCATTGAAAATATCAACACCATCACATGTTAAATTAAGTATTTTAGGAGTAGAAACAGTTGTTAAAAATATCAATAATGGAAAATATGAAGGACAGAATGTAATGATTCTAGTGAAAGTTCCAAAATACTTAAGAATGTTAGCTGAAGCAGGTCTTGATATGACTAAAATTAATGTAGGAAATATTTCTCAAAAGAATGATAGTGTTCAAGTCAAAGCATCAGTGTTTTTATCGATAGAAGATGTAGAAGATATAAAATATTTGATATCAAGAGGTGTTAGCGTTACAACTCAGATGGTTCCATCAGACCAAGAGGAAGATATGCAAGTACTTTTAGATAAATTATAAAATAGGAGATACTAAAATGAATATAACATGGATTCAAATAATCTCACTTTCTTTACTTGCCTTTTTTTCAATATATGATGAATTAGCTGCACAGTTTGTAGGAACAAGACCGGTAGTAGTAGGAGCTATAGCTGGACTAATTATGGGAGACTTAGAAACAGGACTTATGATTGGAGGCACATTACATCTATTAGTATTAGGTGTAGGTGCACTGGGAGGAACATCTATACCAGATTATACAACAGGAGCAATCATTGGAACCGCTTTTGCTGTGGCAACAGGAACTGGAAACGAAATAGCAATTGGACTTGCAGTACCTGTTGGATTGTTGATGATTCAATTAGATATTTTAGCTAGATTCACAAATGTATTTTTTCAAAAAAGAATTGATGCTGCAATTGAGAGATTAGATATCAAATCTATAGAAAGAAATGTTATAATGGGAATATTCCCTTGGGGACTTTCAAGAGCTATTCCTGTATTTTTGATGTTAAGCTTTGGTTCTCAATTTATTGAAGGGGTATTAGCTAATATTCCTGAAGTTATAATGGGTGGCTTAAAATTAGCGGGTAGCGTTTTACCAGCTGTAGGACTTGCTGTTTTAACAAGATTTTTACCAGTGAAAAAATTCATTCCTGCATTAATAATAGGATTTGTACTTACAGCATATCTTGAAATTTCTGTATTAGGGGTTGCTTTAGTAGGATTATCATTGGCTATGGCCTATTATCAATTTGCAACATCTTCTACAGATACAATTATTGTAAATCAAGAAACTATATCAGGGGAGGGAGAATATGAAGACTAATAAAATAATAACTAAACAAGATTTAACTAAAGTAAATGTGAGATGGCTTTTTGGATCTCAAATTTGTTGGAATTATGAAAAAATGCAAGCTCAGGGATATTTATTTTCTATGATACCTATATTAACTAAACTTTATAAAGGTGAAAACTTAAAAGAAATGTTGAGATATCATAATCAGTTTTATAATACTAGTCCTCATTTAGGTGGATTGATTCTAGGTGCAGATATTGCTATGGAAGAAAAAGAAGGCTATCAAGCTAAAGAAGCTGTTGCAGCTATCAAAGCTGGTTTGATGGGATCTTTTGGAGGGATAGGTGATAGCTTATTTATCCTAGTAACTACTATTTTGGGTTCTATAGCGGCTTATATGGGTATTAATGGAAACCCTTTTGGCATAATTCTTTGGACAGTTGTTAACTTAGGAATTATTGGACTTAGATGGGGATTTATATATATGGCTTATGAAAAAGGTACAACTTTATTTTCAGGTATGTCTAAAAAATTAGATGCATTGACAGATGCTGCTACTATTTTAGGGGTTACTGTTATAGGTGCACTTGTTCCGACAGTTGTAAGAACAAAACTTTTATATGTATATAAAGAACAGGATGTTGAAATAGTATTACAAAGTATATTGGATCAAATAATGCCTAGTATAGTGCCTGTAGCTATTGTTGCAACAATATATGTACTTTTAGGAAAAAAGGGAATTACTTCTACAAAGATAATTATTGGAGTAATTGTATTATCAATCGTAGCATTTAAATTTAATATTTTAGGATAGATATTGATTTCTGTTAAAATAAATAAATTTAGTGGGAATTATCCGAAAACATATAAAGT
Organism: Spirochaetota bacterium; assembly: GCA_030154445.1. NCBI lineage: Bacteria > Pseudomonadati > Spirochaetota > Spirochaetota bacterium. Next base: position 304,637 of record JAGUQW010000002.1, read on the forward strand.
TAGAAGATATTAAATCTTTAAAATAAGTATTCTTTAATATACTAAGATAGTTATAAAAAATAATTCTCCCCTTTCTTAGAAATTTTTTAAGAGAGGGGATATTTATAAAGAGAATCAGTCTCGTGAAATTGGCATATAGATCTTGTGTTTCTTATTCAGAACATGGGATTTTTTTGTATTATATATTAAAACCCTACATCCGTATCTTTAGAGAAACCATGTTTTTTAATAATAATATGGAGATGTATATAAGTAAAAGTATTGCTTTTTAATAAAAATTATGCTATAATTTCTAACTTAATAGGCTATTTAGTCCCAGTGAAACCCCTCTTATAATACATGGGATTTCAATGTTATAGGTCTGAATATACGTATTCCCTTTTTCCGAAAAAAAAGCCAATGTTATATTACTAACATTGGCTTTTTTATTTTATATAATTTTAAGATAAGTTTAGTTTTATTTCTTTAAAATTTTATATAAAAATAATATACATTTTAACAATTTTAAATCATCTATATAAAATAAAAATTCTAAATAATAGAAGGTATAAAATGACTACAGATAATCAAGAGATTATAAGAGTATCAAGTATTTATATGGCTTTAAATATTGGATCTGGATTTGCATCAGGACAAGAAATTATTCAATTTTTTTCAGGATTTGGTTGGATTGGATATTTAATAGGATTTATTGTATTAGGATTTATGATTTATGGTGGTAATTCTATGATTGATGCAGGTTGGATTTGTAAAGAAGATCATGAGATTTCCGTGTATGAATATTTTGGTGGTAAATTTATTGGACAAATATATAATATTATTATTCCTTTTTTATTATATGGATCTTATATTATTATGGTAGCAGGAGCAGGATCTGTTTTGGAGCAATTTTTTAATATTTCTAATATTATTGGGCGTATAATAGTAGTTACAGCTTCTGTATGCACACTTTTTTTAAATTTTCAATATATTTCTAAGTTTATTGGATATATTGGTAAAGGTGTTGCTTTTGTGATTTTTATAATATCTTTTATTGTAATTATTAAAGGTTTTTTTAATAATGTTTATATCTCTAATTTGATTCAAAATTATCCTTTTAAAACAGCTGTGGATACTTTTTATTGTGCTGCTATTTTATACAGTGGAACTATTTTACTAGCATCTTCTCAATTTCTATTTGATTTAGGAAAAGATTTGAATAGACGCAATAGTGGTTTGTATGGTTCTATAGGTGGAGCTGCAGGTTTTATATTTGTAGCTTTAACTATTCATACAGCAATTTTTTTATATTTTGATAAAGTATATATGTTACCTATTGTAACTATTTATTTTGCAGAACAAATATCACCTAGTATTGCTTTTGCAACTGTTATATTATTATTTATAGCAATGTATTCTGCCAGCACAGTTTGTTTATGGTCTGTTAGTAATATTTTTAGAAAGAAATTATCCTTTTGGAAAAAAAGATATATAGTAATTATTTGGTCTTTAGGAGTGGGTGGATTAGTATTATCTGCAATCCCTTTTGGTAAATTAGTTAGTATTATTTATCCTATAAATGGATTTTTTGGGATAATATTAGTGGTTTTGATTGCCTATAAAAATAAAATTCGTATTGATAATTTAGATTGATTTAATAGTGATAATAACGATAATGTAAAGTATTACTTATAAAAAAACAGAAAAATCCGATATATATTATATATAATTTGAAAATCGGATATAACAATGTATAAAGTATTATTTTTATTGTTCTTAACAGTTAATGTTTTTGCTATGGATAGGGAACAAATAGCTAGATTGCAATTAGAGTATATTGATGTTGAGGATTCCTTAAAAGATAAAATTCCTTTTTTAAATATTCCTTATTCTAATATTAATGATATAAAACTTCCTGAAAAAAATATATTTAGTTTAACGTTCAAACCAGATTCTCAAGGATTTGAGCAATTTTCAAGATTAACAGGAATGAGTATTTTTCGTGCAAAATTTACAATATCTTGGTATATTTTTACAAATATAACTCAAATTCCATCATCAACGGATAAAATGTTAGAATTAGTCAATGTAGAAAAACCTCATTTATTTATGCCATTGATTGCTATTAATGGTAAATGGGAAGTAATGATAGAGTTACCTAATTTGACTTATAAAAATGGTGCTTATGTGTATGCTTATATTTCATATCCAAATCTTAAAGGTGTTCTGATTCCATTAGCAGGACAATCTTTTTATAAAAAAAATACGAGTGATATAGAAATAGGAAGAGAAGAAGTTTTAGGATTGAATTCTAATATATTATCTTATTGGCAACGACAAGGGTATCTGTGATAAAAAATAAATAAAAAAAAGCACATTATTATATAATGTGCTTTTTTTTTCGTGCCCAGTAGGATTCGAACCTACGGCCTTTGGAACCGCAATCCAATGCTCTATCCAGCTGAGCTATGGGCACAATTTGATTGCGTTATATAGTATAGCAAATAAAACTATATATGTCAATATTTATTTTAAATGATTTACCAAGAATCTAGATCACCATATTCTTTAAAGTTTTCTTTTTTAAATATAGGATCTATATTCTTAGCTTGTTGTTTTCTATAATCTAAGACTACTACTGATAATATCTTATGTAATTTAATAATAGCATATAAGTTGATGAGAGCTAGAAAAGTCATAAATAAATCGGCTATACTCCATACAAAAGGAAGATTTCCTATAGAGCCTAAAAACACTGCTATAATAACAGAATATTTAAATAATAGATGAACAGAAGTTTTTTTACTTAAGAAAGAAAGACTATTGTGAGCATAAAAATAATTACCTAATACAGATGAAAATGCTAGTAAAAAGATACAAATAGTTAAGAATAGACTACCAAAATCTCCAAAAAAAGTATTGAGTGCTTTTTGTGTTAAAATAATACCAGAATTATTAATATCTGTAAAATCTACTCCAGAAAATAAAATAAGGAATGCTGTTGCAGAACAAATTAATATGGTATCAAAAAACACCCCAAAAGCTTGTATAAATCCTTGCTTTACGGGGTGTGATGTGCTCGCAGAGGCCGCTGCATTTGGTGCAGAACCCATACCTGCTTCATTTGAAAACAATCCTCTTTTAATACCAATTGTTATTGTTCCTATAAATGTACCTGTACCAAATGCTTTGAGTCCAAAAGCATGTTCAAAAATTAATTGAAATACATCTGGAAGTCGTGTAATATTTTTTCCAATAACAAATAAACAAAGAATTAAATATATAATAGCCATAACAGGTACAATAATAGTACTAATTTTTGCGATACTATGTAATCCTTTAAAAATAAATAAAGCTGTTAGAATACTAAGAATAATAGCTGAAAATAAAGTAGGTACATTAAAATTATTAAAAACTGCTTGAGAAATTGTATTTGATTGAACAGCATTAAAAGATAGACCAAAAACGAACACTAAAAGAACGGCAAAAACTTTTCCTAACCCCTTAGAACCTAGTCCTTTTTCTATATAGTAAGAAGGTCCACCTATAAAATGTGTTGGATTTGTTGTTGTATCTGTTTTTTTATATAATTGAGCTAATGTCGATTCAACAAATGCTAGAGAACCACCCAATAAGGCTGTTAACCACATCCAAAATATAGATCCAGGCCCACCTAAAGTAAGAGCTAGAGCAACACCAGCAAGATTTCCAGTACCAACTCTAGAGGCTGTTGTTACTGCAAATGCTTCGAAAGGAGATATTTTTTGAGAACTTTTGTCAGAGTCTGTAAACGCCTCTTGTAAAGCAAGCCATATGTTTTTAAAATTAAACTGAATGAATTTTGTTTTTAAAGTATAAAAAATCCCAGATCCCAGTAGAACGAATAATAAAATAAAAGAGAGTTTATCATTTAATAAATTTATTATACTGATACTTTCTTCTATTAACTTAGGTATGAAATCTCTAACCATTTTTGACTCCTATACAATCAATATTTACAATACAATTGTGTAATATTGTACTAAAAAAAAGACAAATTGTCAATAAATTAAACAAATTTTTATCAACTAGCTTTTTTGATTAAAAAACAGCCAATATTAAATTGCGTTATATGTATTATAGAGAGAAAGTTGACATTTATAAAAAAGATATGGTATAATGAATGAAATAACTAATTTTAATTTAAGAGAGATAATAATATGAATGTAGTAGAAAGAAAAATTTCAGAAACTAAAGATGTTATTTTTGACTATATGGCACTTATAGATATTATGTTAATTAGAACATTACAAGGTTCTAAAGAAAAAAATTGGGATATGGTAAAAGATGTTATCAATATCTTGGAACCTCAGGCAGATCAAAAAAAATTAGAAATCACTCAAGATTGTCTTGGTATTTTAGCTTTGTATCATCCTGAAGCAAGTCATTTAAGAAGTATTATCAAAATGTCAGGAATGGCCAGTGATCTTGAAAGAATGGGTGATTTAATCACTAAAATTGCTCGATCTACATATCATTGGCAAGATGCTTATAATATTGGTGATTATCCAAAGATAATAGAGATGGCTGAAGAAAATCGTAAGATGTTAACAGATGTAAGCAGAGCATTTATGGAAGAAAATATTTTAATGGCAGTAACTGTTATTCAACACGATGATAGGGTAGATGAATTATGTACCATATTAATAAAACAACTTATCAAAGAAATGAATATAGCAGAAAATGTTGAATATTTGTTACAAATTATGAATATTACAAGAAATTTTGAAAGAATGGCTGATTTATGTACACATTTAGCAGAAGATATTATCTTTATTAAAGAAGGTTTAATTCCAAATAAAAATGATAATTAAAGGTTTATAATGAAAAAATCATTAAAAATATTAGCATTAAATTGGCGAGATCCACTTCATCCAGAAGCAGGAGGGGCTGAGATCCATCTTGATTATATTCTCTCATATTTAGCTACAAAATATACAGTAGTTCTTATTAGCACAAAAGTTTCTTCAAATGAAGAAACTTTTGTTCATAATGGGTATTTAATAAAAAGAATAGGACATCCTTTTTTATTTAATTTTACTTTTCCATTTTTATGGAACAAAGAATTAAAAAATGAAAAATTTGATATTGTTATTGATGATATATCTAAAATAGGATTGCAAACCCCTCGATATATTAAAAAAACTCCTATTCTTGCTTTATTTCACCATATTCATGGACACACTTTATTTCAATTATTACCTTTTCCTGTAGCTTTATACGTTTTTATTCTGGAAAAAATAGCATTAAAATCATATATTAATACACCTATGATAGTAGTGTCAGAAAGCTCTAAACAAGAGTTATTGAAATTAGCCCCTTTCAAACAATTGAATATTATTCATAATGGAATAGATAAAGAATATTTAAAATTACGAAATCCTAAAAAAAATTCTTTTCAATTTTGTTCTATAGGTCGATTAACATACGCTAAAAGAGTAGACCTTTCTTTAGATGTTTTTCGATATATTTTAGAGAAAAATCCAAAAGCTATGTTTTTTATAGCTGGAAAAGGTAATGATGAAGAAAGACTCAAAGCATATTCTCAAAAATTAAAAATAGATTATGCTGTGATATTTTTAGGTTTTATTTCAGAAAAAGAAAAGATAAATCTATTAGAAAGCTCTCAAGCCTTATTATTTACTTCAGAAAAAGAAGGGTGGGGAATAACTGTTATAGAAGCATCAGCATGTTATACTCCAACATTTGGTTTTAATGTTGCTGGTGTTAGAGATTCTGTAAAACAAGGTATTAATGGTTATTTAGTTTCTTTTGGTGATGTAAAATCTTTAGCAAAAGAAATTATTAAATACTTAGAAAATAATGAGATAAAAAAATTACAAGGAAAATCTTACTGTTATGCAAAAAATTTTAGTTGGTTAAAGATTTCTCAAGAAATTGAAGTTAATATTTTAAATCAAGTATCATCTAAATAAATATTTTTTATTTTTTATTTTAATCAAGTGAAAAGCTTGATTTTTTTTGCAATATAGGTTATAATAATAGTTGTTCCTTATTTGCTTGAAATATATAATTATGTGTATATTTCATTAAAGATAAAGTTCTGTAAAAATAATAAAAAAAATAATAATATTTTGGAGGCTTATGATGAAACAGGTGTTTAAATATACGTTGTGGATCATGTTTGTACTGATTTTTAATATAGGATGTACTTTGTCTAGTAGAGAGACATTTGATCTTTCTTATCAAGAGAGTAAGTTGTTAAATACTTTGCAAAAAGGGCCATATAAATCTTTGGCATCAGATGGATTGTTTGATGCCAAAAATCATGCTCTCTGGGATATTGATACTGTTAATATGGAAATATCAATATCAGATATTACAGCTGGTGTAAAACAAAATACAACAATATATTCATTTGAAATGATTGAAGATATAGATGTTCAATCTGGTATTATTCGTTTTTATGGTTCTGGATCTTATAATGATAAGTATGTTGGTATATCAGCACTTACAAATGCTGTTGGAGCTTTTCTTAAATTAAGTATACAAGATACTACAAATAATGCTGTTTCAAATGCTTCAAAAAAAACTTATTGGGAATATGCTACTGATCCTATAATTTTTAGAGCAAATAATTTATATGTTGATAAAAGTATTATCACTTTAGATGTTGATGGTTTTTTTGATTTGACTCAATATGAATTTATTATTCCTAGAAAAGTAAATGATCAATTTAAATTTGAACATTACTCAGTTGTCGGAGCTATTACAAATAAACTTTCTGATATTATAGTGAATTCGACAAGACTTATTCCAAATAATATAGAAATATATCAAGTAACTATTAATGGTGTGGACAGATATGCTGGTATGGAATTTTATCCAGATAAAACTAGTACTAGAATGAAATTTATTATTGGATCTTCTTTTGATGATGTTTTTAATAGAGTAAATTTAATGAAGCTATTTGGTTGGGATTTATTAGAAAATGCAAGAATTAGTAATAAAGTTATTCGTTTATTATCATCATTTCAAATGGTTTTTTTAACAAAAATTCCTGGAGCTCTTGATATTAAAGAAGGTGATTATTATTGGGATAAAACAGATGAACTTATTTTTGATGCTGATAAAATGACTTTAAATGTAATAACAACATTTAGTATATTACCTCCTTATGGTTTTTTTGGTGCAACAAATTTTTTAAGTTATAACTTAAAAATGATAGAAAAACAAAGTGATACTGCTGGAATTTTTGAAATTAAAGGTGTTGGTAAATATGCTGATAAATGGGGAGCTCTTAATGCTATCCCTATTGGAAATATTATGTATGCCGATTTTGAGGTTGCAGATTCACTAGTTGAAGCTCAAAGAAAACTTACAGATATTTTAACTATTACTAATTATAAATATCAAGATCAAAAAAGTGCTAGATTACCATATAGATTAATTGAAAATATGCATGGTATTGGTTCTATATGGGTAAAACTTCAAAAAGATGCTACAGGTAGTATGTCTTATGATATTGCAAATACAGAACATTATGACTTTTTAGATTTAGATAAAAGAACATTACGCTATGCTTTTTTTACCAAAGGTGCAATGAATGAATCTTTTTACAAAGTTAAAATTGTTACTGATAATAATATTACTAATGGAGTCTTGTTATTAAAAGGTTTTACAGATAATTCTTTTACAATTCCTAGCACATCAGCACCTATGCATAATAAATATATAGCAATTGATAGAGGTTCTGAATTATACAAAACTCAGGCAAAATATTCTGTTGCAAATACTTTAGAAGAAGCTCAACTAGAGTTATCTAAAGTTTTGTTGTTTAATTTACATGAAAGAAGTTCTTTGCCTTCTAATTATAGAGTTATTTCTGCTATGGAAAAATATGGAAAATGGATTGCTTTGATTTATCCAGGAAGTACAGTCCCTGGTGACGTACCTGCTGGATTAGCATCTGGTACTGCTCCTAATTTTATACAAGATAATACATATGAAATAACATTTAATACATCAGTAATACCACAGTTTACTCTTATAGCAAAAATAGCTCCAGCAGCTGATACTTTTCCTGATACTTATGATCTTGAAACTATAGTAGAAATATCACCAACACATGCTGTATTTAAATTATCAAAAACAATTTCTGGTAATGGGCCTGATTTGGATGGAAAGTTCATGGCTGTAAGGTCAGATGTTGGTGTTTCTAGTGATAAAGCTTATATAGGTATAGGTGATACGCAAATTGAAGCAGAAGATAATCTCACAAAATTAGCTACGTTTTATAATTATCATGCTAAAGATACAGCTCCATTAAATGCAACAGTGATTGAAACTATTAAAGATATTTCTTTTATGGAATCTACATTAGATACAACAACAGGTCTTGCGACCGGTTCTTTTATACCTTTTAATACCAAATACTATAAATTTTCCTATAATCCTTTGACACTTATTATAGATACTGTAGAACCATCTGGTAATAAACCTAAAGAATGTTATAGTTTAATAACTAAAGTTGATGGCGGTGATCATTTCGGTATTTTTCAATTATATGGATCAGGACTTTCATTAGATAATTTATTTATAAGAATAGATGTTCAAAAAGGTGTAGATGGTCAAAATATTATTAGAATATTATCTAATAGAAATATTGCTGATTTAACAACTGGTACAGTGACAGGTATTGTTAATGATACAGCATTTTCTATAGGTGAAATAACTCATAAAAATAAAAATTCTGTTATGCTACTAGATACTGCAGTAACAGCTATAACTGCTATTTCAAGTAGATGGGTTAAAGTTGATAATATAGATAAAATGTATGATTATAAAAATACTAGAGAATTGACAGTAGATCAAGCGTTAAAAACAATACAAGTTGTAAATAAACAAAATAATACAATAATTAATAACGAAACTTATAATTATTCTATAATGGAAAACATATATACTTCTGCAACTTCATTTGAACTAGTTGTACAACTTAGTGGAGGTGGTGCTTTTAGAGATCTATATGTAGCTTTAACATACACTCCTCCTACAACACCTCCTTTTGGCGGTGTAGGAGCGACTCATGGTGTATCTGTTGGTCTTGGTCCAAATTATTCTGCGGCGAAAGCTGAATTAGTTTTAATGGATCCTTATATTCCATATAATGATCCATGGGCTGATCCAAATATACTTGCAGCTTTCACTAGTTTATTACCTTCAGATAGTCCAACTCCTGGATTTGGTACTCCTTCTTATGTGTGGATGAAAAATGGTATTTATACTTCGAGTGATACTGAACAATGGACTTTTGATCCTGTAGAAAAAAATGTAAGAATAGAACATAATGGTGGTATTAATAGAATTGATTATAGTGTACATATGTTACAAGCTGATGCCACTAGTGGTGGAATAAGACATGCAACTTTATTTTATTTAAAATCAGCGACAGCAACAGGTTTGTATCATAATAGCTATATTCAAATAAGAAATCATAATATGATTAATACTGTTGGTGCTATTGATGCAGAATCAACTTTTGAGGCTGTTATTGATAAAGATAGAAGTGTTGTCGAGAATTCAGCAACAGTCGTTTCAAGAGTTATGAGAGATTTTAGATCTGCAAATATTCCTTCTCGTGCATTTGATCTTGCTTCAACTAAAAATTGGATATCTTTAGATAAAGATGCTTATCAATTAAATAATGCAAAATATGAAAAATGGGAATTTAGATATAATAAAGAACCTAAAGTTAGAGTGACAGATGATACTGGTGTATCTACTATTTATAATTTTGTTTCTAGAGATGATATTTCATCACATAGAGGTGTATTTATTTTAAATTCTCCTACAGGTAGTGCCCCTGGGAAGTATAATCAACATATTGTTGCTATAGGTATTGGTAATGAAAAAACATTACCAGCACCGTCATACAATCCAGGTGGAGATTTTGATGTAGACTCTATGAGATTATCAGTAAAACCTATTGGAAGTAGTATAGCAACTGCTCAAACAGCTGCTATAAGTGAGATGGAAGGTTTCTCAGAATGGAATTTTAGAGAAGAAAATAAAGCAAAAATTCATTTTAATCCTATTATGGAAGCAGCTCGTATTGATAGTACTGGTACAGGTTGGGCAAAATTAACATACGATACTGGATTGAATAGCTATGTGTATGACAATACTAATACTGAACGTTGGATTTTTAATACAATTATACCTACCTCTTTAAACAATATTTCAGGTAGTGTTGTTTATGATATGCTTATTAATACAGGATCTAGTACGCCTACAGCTCGTTATGGGATAAGATTAATAAACGCTTCATCCACAGGTATTAGAGCTGAATTTCAGATTTTTAGAAATAATATTTTAACTGGTGCTAGTACTCGCTCTAATAAATTTGTTGTGTTAGAATTAGGTCTCGGATTAAATGAAAAATTAATGCGTGTTGGTATGGGAGATACTCTAGAAGAGGCGAAACTTGAATTTGATAATCTTGGACAAAATTATAATTGGAGTTCTTATGATAGAGCTATCTCTGGGTATGGTGTTATAGCTTCGGCTGAGAGTGTAGGGAAATGGTCTTTAACTAGAAGATCTGCTTCAGACACAAGTGATACAGGATCTGCTATTACAACTTCAGGGTTTGGACATTTTTCAGATAGTGGAGCCAATCCTGTATATAATCCAGCAGATATAATAGATGTATCATTTCTTACCGCTAATAATGCGTTACAATTTGATTATGGTACTGGTATCTCAGCAACTCTAGCTATTACTCCAGTTGAAAATCCTTCAAGTAGAGAAGGTATTTATATATTACGAGGTTTTGGACCGTTTTCTGAGAAATTTGTATATATAGAATTAAAAGATCTTCCAAATGGAACAGCGGGTGTAGGAGTTAAAGGTAGATTATCTATGGCTAACACACTTGCTGATGTAAAAAAAATGAATCAAGATTTAAAAACAGCTAATACATGGAACTTTTTCTCTATAGAGTATATTAAAGTAGATTCTATCGTATTTGATAGTGTGGCTTTGTTTCAAAAACCTTCTGCTTCAACTCCTATTCCCGGTACTCCTGTTTCATTAGGAGCTCATGTTGAACTTGGATTTGAAGAAATTGGAAATCCAAATATCTATGATGACACATTAGCAAGATCTTATACTATTATTGCTAGTCCTACAAATATTAATGGAAGATTATATGAAGCAAAATCTTTAATTATTTCTAATATAGCTCTTGATAGACCAGATATGAATACTCGTGATGATATTTATACCTATGAAATGGTTGATTCTCAAACCACATCGGGACAATATAGAGCTGTTGCTTTATTAATTAATGGTAATGGTCCTGATGAAAAGAAATTTATAGCTATTCGTTTACCTACTGATAGTTCGGCTTATGTTTCTAGTGCATCTATTAAACTAGCTTCTACTTTGGCTGATGCAAAAACAGCTATAGATTGGCCTACAGCTACTATTGATCCATCTTCAGTCGCTGGTAATATTGCTTTTAGATATAGAATATTAAAAGATGTTGTTTCTGAATCAGGCGTTATTACTCAATTACGTTTAGCTAGAGAATTAGTTACTTTAGATTCAGATCGAATTTACCTCGATAATGATACAACCGAATGGAATTTTAATCTAAATAAATTTATAGCTACTGTTGTGGAAAGAATGCCTAGTGGAACTATAAATACTACTACATACAAAACTGTTCCTGTTAAAGCTGTTGGTGAAAATAATGTAAAAGGGATATTTTATCTTAAAGGACCTGGTGGTATTTTAGATAAAAAATATATGGCTGTAACTGATGCTAATACTTCTTCCATTAGTATTAGAGCTAATTTTTTTGATACATTAGCTCCAGCAGAAGCTGCATTAGCAGTTACTGGTGTTATTGATCCCAATTTTGTTGAAAAGTCTAGTGTTTATCTCCCTGCTGCCGAACCTGTAATAACTACATTAATTAGAGCAAAAAAGTGGAATTCTTTAGATAATGGTTTTCTGGAACAAGCTCAAGCTTCAACAACTAATTTTAAATTTTTAGAAAATCGAGTAGTAGAACTAACTATTGGTTCAACTCCTATGGTAGAACTTAGATACAAACCTATATATGCTGAAGATAATATTAGAGCTATATTTAAATTAGAATCAAAAGGATCTACAGATGTTCCTCTAGCTTTTCGTGATCATGCTATCGCTATTAATATTATTACCCCTGGAGAGTCTCAAAATTTACGCTTGAGAAGTTTACCTAATATTGATATTAATAATGCATCTTCTCTTGCCAATATTATTAATATTAGAGATAATATATTAAAAGATCCTAACTATATTCCTGATGATATATTCTCTCTATCAAGAGCTTCTCTTCAATCTCTAACTACAGTTTCAAGTGGCTTTTGGCGTATGATTGATAGTAATGATGAATTGGAAGGTTCTACTGATGATACTATTACTGCATGGAGAAATTTATACGCTACAGATCCCGCAACAGCACCGTGGGCTATGTCTTTTATTAATGATATTGATATACTTGTAAGTCGATCTTCTAAAAATAAATCATCTATTGAGGGTGCCAATCGTACATACAATTATCTTTCTAGAATAATTGCTAGTGATGGTCCTTATAATAGTGTTTTTAGAATGTATAGAGGAGCACCTATAACAGATATTAATGACAAAATTGTTTATGATACAGAAATTTCTAATAAATATTATGCGCTCAGAGTTGGTATTAATCAAGATCACTTTAGATCTAAATTAGTTAGTGCTGATAGTATATCTGAGGCTAGAACCAAATTAAATAATTTGGAATTTAATAATATAGTAGCTGCAGAAATATGGGGAAATAGATCTTCAGATTCTATTTCAAATATGAATATAAATAGATGGGCTAGTGATACTGTTGAAACTCAAGAAGTTGCCAACTGGGGTCAATGGGTCTCAAATCCTTCAACTGGTTTTGATACTCAAAACCACGAATATTGGACTTTTAATCATAATATTGGTGCTTTATCTATTACTCATAACACCATTGTTAATGGAATTGTTTCATCTGCTACCTATGGATTAACTCTAATGCAGCGTTTATCAGCTATTTCTGCTATGTATGTTCTTAATGGTTATGGTATATATAATGATCGTATTTTAGTATTTGAGAGACCTAGTAATTCTCGTGACAGTGCTTTTTATTTTATTACTACTGCCGCTAATAATACCTATACTGCAGCTAAAGCTGGATTTGAAGCTGTTAAAAGAAACACTGCTAACTGGAAAGAAAAAAGAGAACTTCTTGTTACAGTCAAATCTATAGCTAATATGGCAAGTTTAGGAGCTTTTGTATCTATTGATCGAGATACTTATGCTTTAAGCCCTTCTGTAAATGTATTAAATAAAAGAGACAATACAGAGTGGACATTTAGTATTGCTGCTGATCTTGTAACAGCTTCTGCTCTTGTAACTACTATTGTTAATGGAATACCAACAGCTATTAATTATAATTTAGAAATGATAGAAGATGATGATAACAAAGCTGTATTTGTAATGCGTAATATTGCAGGTGGAGCATTCCATAATTATGCTATTACTCTAAATATACTAGGTAGTGCTACAATACCTTATATTATTGTTCGAACTTTTGATGGTACAGCTGATCTAACCACAGCTACAGCCAGTGCTGTTGCAGCTTTCAATTCGGCAACAGTACCAAGTCCAACAGCAGATACTGTATATTATAAGAAAACTGAAATTGAAGAAAATTATAAAGTTATAGAAATTGCTGATCTTAAAAATGAATTAGTTACTTTAGATAAGGATAATATTTATTTAAATCATGAAGC